>USAC01000012.1 GCA_900552475.1 uncultured Eubacteriales bacterium
GGGTCACTTTCTTTCGCCGAAAAAAGAAAGTGACCCGCCGGAGGCCGTACAGCCCAACTCCAACGCCAGTCCCCCGCATACTCCCATTCGGTCAAAATAAAAGAGAGCGGATAACCGCTCTCTTTATCTTTCATAGTCAAAAATTGCCTTTTTCTCCAGCAACGGGCCGAATTCGTCCTTCCACCGGTGGTGCATGGCGGACTCGTCATACGTCGTCAACGCCGACGGCTCCATCTCCAGCTCGATCAGAACGTGATACCGGTTCTCGCGGTCGACGCAGCCGGGATAGACCGCCGCACCGCGGACGCCGGGAATCTCCCCCGCCGCGCCGAAGATCTCGCGGATCCGCGGGAGGTAACCGTGCCAGTCCCCGGCATCGGCCTGGAACTTCGCCAGAATGTAGTGTCTCATCGCGCGGCCCTCACAGGCTCAGATACGGCACGATCAGCGTCAGCAGCATCACCACCGCCAGCAGCAGGGCGATCCCCATCGCGACATAGCGCGTCCATTTTGCTCTCATATCGGTTCCTCCTTTGAAAGAATGCGTTTGATACTCTTCTCGATTTTACGGCGGGGTGCCATCACCTCATGGCCGCAGCCCTGACAGCGCAGCTTCACGTCCATACCGACGCGCAGCACCTCCCAGTTCCGGCTCCCGCAGGGGTGAGTCTTTTTCAGCTCGACCAGCTGGTGCAGCTTCAGATCCATTTTGGTTCACCTCTCCATTCAATCCGCCCCGCGGCGGTGCATAGATTACTATATCTCATGAAATAAGGATGGTTGCTATGACATTCGATCGCTGGCCGCAGCCGGAGACGCTCCGCGCTGCGCCAGATTATACCATTGGACAGCTGCAGGCCGCCATGGCCGAAGGACAGATTCTCACCGGGCAGGCCGTGCACTGCGACACGGCGCTGAACCTCCATATCCGGCTCGGCGCGCTCTCGGGCATCATGCCGCGCGGCGAGTGCGTCGCGCCCTTTCTCTCCGGCGCGCAGCGGGAGATCGCCGTGCTCTCGTGCGTGGGGCGCGGCGTCTGCTGCCGCGTGACCGGACAGCGCACCGCGCCGAACGGCGACACGGAGCTGCTCCTCTCCCGCCGCCTTGCGCAGGAGGAGGCGATGGACTACATCGAAGCGCACGCGGAGCCGGGGCTGGTCATCCCCGCACAGATTACGCACCTCGCGCCGTTCGGCGCGTTCGCGGACATCGGCTGCGGCGTCGTGGCGCTGCTGCCGCTCGCGTCCATCTCGACCGCCCACATCCGTCACCCGCGCGAGCGGTTCGCCATGGGACAGCGGATCTTCGCGGTCGTGCAGGAGATTGACCGCGCGGCGCGGCGCATCACCCTCAGCCACAAGGAGCTGCTGGGAACATGGCTCGAAAACGCCGCGGACTTCCGCCCCGGCGACACCGTAACGGGCATCCTGCGCGGAAAGCACCCCTACGGCCAGTTCGTGGAGCTGACGCCGAACCTCTCCGGCCTGACGGACACGCCGCAGGCGCTCCCGGAGGGCAGTGCCGTCTCCGTCCGCATCCGGAGCATCCAGCCTGAGCGGCAGAAAATCCGCCTGCAGGTCATCCGTGTGCTGGGGCCGGCGGCGTTCCCGACGCCCCTCCCCTACCGCATCACCGGCGGCAGCGTGCGCGGCTGGCGGTATACTCAGGAGCCGCCCTTGATCTCGTCCCAGTAACGCTTCGCAGCCTGCTCGGTCTTGTTCTCGCCGTAGTCGTAATAGTGCGCGTCCTTGAGCGCGTCGGGCAGGTATTGCTGGCGGACATAGTGGTGCGGATAGTTGTGCGGATAGCGGTAGGCTGGGGCCTTGGCGCTGCCTGCGCTGTCGGCGTGGACGTTCTGCAGGTGCCGCGGCACCTGACCGACGCGGCCGTGCTCAATGTCGCTCATGGCGGCAATGATGGCGTTGTGCGCGGAGTTCGACTTGGGCGCGGTCGCGAGTAAAATCGCCGCCTCCGCGAGCGGCAGACGCGCCTCGGGCAGGCCGAGCTGCAGCGCCGAATCCACGCACGCCTTTGTGATAGCGATGGCCTGCGGATAGGCAAGGCCGATGTCCTCCGCCGCGATGACGAGCAGGCGGCGGCACGGCGAGAGCAGATCCCCCGCCACGAGCAGACGCCCGAGATAATAGACTGCCGCGTCCGGATCGGAGCCGCGGATGGACTTCTGGAGCGCCGAGAGCATGTCATAGTGCTCGTCTCCGTCGCGGTCATAGCGCATTGCGCTGCGCTGTGCGAGCTGTAAGGCATCGTCACTTGTCAGATGCAGCTGTCCGTTTTCGGGCGCCGCGGACTGATACAGTAGGTCGACGGCGTTGATGGCCTTGCGCACATCGCCGCCGCAGGACGACGCGATGGTCTGCGGCACCGTCTCCTCCCAGTCGAGCGGAAGGGCGCTGCGCCCCTGCACGATCGAGAGCGCCCGCTCGATCGCCGGGATCGTCTCCTCCGCGGTCAGCGCCTTGAACTCAAAGACCGTGCTGCGCGAGAGGAGGGCGTTGTAGATATAGAAATACGGGTTTTCCGTCGTGGAAGCGATGAGCGTGAGCTTCCCGTTTTCCATAAACTCGAGCAGGCTCTGCTGCTGCTTTTTGTTGAAGTACTGGATCTCGTCGAGATAGAGCAGGATCCCGTTCGGCGCGAGCATCGTGTCGACGTCGGCGATGATGGCCTTCACATCCTGCAGCGAGGCCGTGGTCGCGTTGAGGTGGTAGAGGGCCTTCTTCGTCTGGCGGGCGATGATACCCGCGATGGTGGTCTTGCCTGTCCCGGAGGGGCCGTAGAAAATGAGGTTGGCCGAGGTCCCGCTCTCGATCAGGCGGCGCAGGAGCGCGCCCTCGCCGAGCAGGTGCTTCTGTCCCGCCACCTCGTCGAGCGTCTGGGGTCTGATTTCGTCCGCAAGCGGCCGCATGGGAACACCTCCTGTGTGTCAACTGAAAACTAACGATGTATTATAGCACATCTGTACGCCGTTTTCCAGCCCTTTCGGGCAAAAAACGCGCCGCGGGGGATTTCTCTCCCCCGCGGCGCGGTCGGTCATGCGCGCGGATGCGCCTTCTGATAGACGTCCTTCAGGTGCTTTTTGATGATGTGGGCATAGATCTGCGTCGAGGAGATGTCCGCGTGGCCGAGCATCTCCTGAATGGAGCGCAGGTCCGCGCCGTTTTCGAGCAGATGGACGGCGAATGAGTGGCGCAGGGTGTGCGGCGTGATGTCCTTGCTGATCTCCGCCTTCTCCTGATAGTACTTGATGATCTTCCAGAAGCCCTGGCGGCTCATGCGCCCGCCGTTCATGTTGACAAACAGCGCCTGCTCGTCCGGCCCGGAGATGATGCGCGGGCGGATGTCGGTTATGTAGTCCCTCAGTGCCTTGATCGCGGTGCGGTAGAGCGGGATGATGCGCTCGCGCGTCTTGCTGCGGCAGCGGATGAAGCCGCCCGCGAGGTTCACATCCCCCACGTCGAGCCCGATCAGCTCGGAGACGCGGATACCCGTGGCGTAGAGCAGCTCGAGCATCGCGTGGTCGCGGTAGCCCTTCTCGTCAACGCACTTCGGCTGCTCGAGAAACAGCTCCACCTCTTTGCTCGTGAGGATCTCGGGGCACTTGCGCTCCACCTTCAGCGCGGCGACGTTCTTGGCCGGGTTCGTTTTGACCGCGCCGCGCCCGAGCATATAGGCGTAAAACGACTTGAGCGAGGCCGTGCAGCGCGTGATGGTCGCGGGCGACTTGCCCGCGCCGCTGAGATAGAGCATATATTCGTTGATGGTATCCTTCTTCACGCGGCGCAGATCCGGCGAACCGGCACCGAGTAGCCACGTTTTAAACTGGTTGATATCGCGCAGATAGGAGCTGAGGGTGTTGTCGGAGGCGTGCTTCTCCTCCTGCAGCCATGTGCGGTAATCCGCGATGTAATCGGTCATGATCCCTCAACTCCTCCTCTTATGTGATGGCCGCGAGTCCCAGCTGCAGCAGCTTCGGCACGGCGGTCAGCTCCGCGAATACCCCGGCGGCGAGCAGCAGCGCGCACAGCGCGAGACGCGTCCTGTCCGCGCCGGTGAGCGGCGCGCGGCGCTTTTTCGGGCCGCGCAGGCGGGCATAGGCCGTGCGCATCCCCCACGCCGCGAGAAAAAACGTACACGGTAGGATAAACGCGCAGCGCACGCCGAAGGCACAGAGCGCGAGCTTCACCCCGCCGCGCCCGAGCGCCGCGGCAAAGCACGCCACGGAATAGGACAAAAAGAAGCCCTGCAGCGCGGAGAGTGCAGGGAGCAAAAACACGCCCGGGCCAACAAGCCCCAGCAGAAACGCCGCCGCGGGCCCGCGCAGATACGTCAGCACGGCGGAGAGCGCCGACTGCACCGGTCTCTCCGCCGAAGCGCAGAGCGCCGCGTACCGCCGCAGATAGGACGCGAGCGCATCCTGCTGCTCCACCCCGAGTGAGCGTCCCGCCAGCTGCCCCAGCAGGATCCCCAGCCCGAAGGCCGCGCACAGAATCCAGAAGCAGGGACGCAGCGCCGTATCCGATTTCGGCATCCAGCCGCGCAGCCTTCGCATAACACTCACCTCGCCCCATTCTATGAGACAAGCCGGCGAAGTAGAAGCGTCTGTCTGAAAAGTGTCTGCAGCAGCCGCCGCATACGGTTTTCCACTACAAATAATAGGGCAAACGCCGTGAATTTGCAAGGGTTTTCCGGTAAGTCTTCGCTTTTTGTAAATTATGTCAAAGCATTATGTAAATAATATTATGTAAACTTTGTAAATTTGCGTACTTTCACTCTGCAAAACGTCTGTTTTGCGGCAAGATATGGCGGCGACTGCTCAAAACAGCCCCACATATAGCACAGGCGGCACGCGGGCGAAGATTTACCCCGCGCACCGCCTGTGCGTCAAGTATTTTCTGTCATGCGCCGCATTTTCGTGATTATCACAAGGCACCGCGACGCATGGGGCGGTGCGCCGGTCTCCCCTTCCCCGGTGCACGGCTGCGTTTTTTTGCTTTACCCGGCCTAAGCAGTCCCGCGAGCAGCGGCCCGCCGAGCACCGCCACCGTCACATCCCAGCGAAAGCCCGCCGCCTGCCACGCGGCGAGCCCGACCGCCCAAACGATCCCATAAAGCCCCAGCCCGACCGCCGCCGCGACCGGCAGCGACCCGCACTCCGCGCGCACGGCCATCCGCGTCCCGCAGAAGCCGCCTGCCGCCCAGCTCCCCAGCGTCCACGCCCGCGCCGCAGCCATCGGCACCATCCCGCGCGCAAGCAGCAGCGCACCCAGCGCGTCGAGCGCCAGAGCAAGCACCAGAGCAAACCCCAGCCCCAGCCACGTTCTCTTTCCGTACCACACTCCAGCAGACATAAGAAAACCTCCCCCGTATGCTTTTTCCAGCATATGTGGGGGAGGTTCTTTTTTATTCAGGAAAAATTATTCCTCGTCGGACTTCTCCTCGGCGGCAGGCTCCTCCTGCTTGGCGGGGATGGCGGGCTCGACGACGTCCTCGGCCTTCTTGGGCGCATCCTTCTTGCTCTTGCGGGGAGCGGCAGCGGCAGCGGCCTGCTCATCGAGCGTACCGACGGCGCCGACGGCGGACTTCACAAACTCCAGACGCACGCGATCCTCGCTCGTCTCGATGACGACGGTGCGGTCCGTCACGGAAACGACACGGCCATACACGCCGCCGATGGTCGTCAGCCAGTCGCCCTTCTTCAGGGAACTGCGCATCTCCTCGGCCTGCTTTTTCCGCTTGTTCTCGGGGCGGATCAGCAGGAAGTAGAAAATCGCGATCATCAGGACAATCATGATGAGCGTGGAACCCATACCTCCAGAAGCGGCGGTGCCGGAAGAGGCATAAACGATGTCAACCATGGGTCAAAACTCCTTTTTTAACAATATGAACTTATTATACAAAATTTTGCCCGCTTTGGCAAGTCCTTTTTGGATTCTTTTCACGGGTGTTTTTTCGCGGAGTAAACAGGCAAATCAGATTTTCTCGGCGAGCTTTTCACTGTAGGCCGCGCGGAACTGCGCAAACTCCCCGGCATCGAGAGCATCACGGATGCGCTCGGCAAGCTTGTTATAAAAATACAGGTTATGCATCACGGCCAGCCGCATACCGAGCATCTCCCCCGCCGTGAAGAGGTGGCGGACGTAGGCGCGGCTGAAGCGGCGGCAGACCGGACAGTCGCACTCCGAGTCGATCGGCCGCTCATCGAGCTTATACTTCGCGTTCTTGATGTTCATGCTCCCCTGCCAGGTAAAGAGCTTGCCGTGGCGGGCGTTGCGGGCGGGCATGACGCAGTCGAAGAAATCGACGCCGCGGGCCACGCCCTCGATGATGTTGCTCGGCGTGCCGACGCCCATCAGATAGCGCGGCTTATCCGCCGGCATATGCGGCTCGACGGCCTCGATGATCTGATACATGACCTCCGTCGGCTCACCCACGGCCAGACCACCGATGGCGAAGCCGTCGCAGTCGATCTTCGCAATCTGCTGCATATGCCACACGCGCAGATCCTCGTACGTCGCGCCCTGGTTGATGCCGAAGAGCATCTGCTGCGGGTTGACCGTCTCCGGCAGGGCGTTCAGCCGATCGTGCTCGGCCTTGCAGCGCTGCAGCCAGCGCAGCGTCCGCTCGCAGCTGGCCTTAGCATAGTCATAGGGTGCAGGGTTCTCCACGCACTCGTCGAAGGCCATCGCGATGTCCGAGCCGAGGTTCGACTGGATGCGCATGCTCTCCTCCGGCCCCATGAAAATTCGGTGCCCGTCGAGATGGCTGGCGAACGTCACGCCCTCCTCGGAGATCTTGCGCAGCCCCGCGAGCGAGAACACCTGAAACCCGCCCGAGTCCGTGAGAATCGGGCCGTCCCAGCGCATGAAGCGGTGCAGCCCGCCCAGCTCGCGCACCACATCGTCGCCCGGACGCAGATGCAGATGATAGGTATTCGACAGCTCGATCTGGCAGCCGAGCTCCTGCAGGTCGAAGGCGCTGACGCCGCCCTTGATGGCGGCCTGCGTCCCGACATTCATGAAAACAGGCGTCTGCACCACGCCGCCATGGGCACACTGAAACTCGCCCCGGCGCGCGCGGCCCTCTGTTTTGATGACCTTGAACATGAAAGCAATTCCTCCCGCTCCGTAAATCGCGCCGCTCGCGGCGCTCCTCCATCTTACCAGATTACGCCGCCGCGCGCAAGCCCCGCCGGAAAAACGGCGCGCGGCCGGTGAACTGCCTTGACATTTCTTTCCGCCTGCCTTTATAATGAATGGCAGAATTGTACTTTTCGATATTGGAGCGCGCGGCGCACGGAGGGAGAACACTTATGAGCTGGCTGAAAGAGCAAAACCGCCTGACGCATGAATTCTGCCGCGGCGAGCTGTCCCATTTCCTGCACATCACGGCGTGCGCCTTCGCGGCGCTGGCCGTGATCGGTCTGGTGCTCGGGCTGGTTCGCCCGGATCTGTGCAGCTGGATGATCGGCCAGTTCGTGCAGCAGATGGAGGACATGGGCATCCAGCAGGCGGACGGGCACCTCAGCGCGCTGATGCTCCTCGGCAACAATCTGCGTGCCTCGATTGCGTGCATTCTCTATGGCTTCGTGCCGTTTCTCTTTCTCCCCGCCCTGTCGCTGGGCGTGAACGCGGGGCTGCTCGGCCTGCTCGCGGCGTTCTATCTGCAAAATGATATCTCCCTGTGGTACTACCTCGCCGGGATCCTGCCGCACGGGATTTTCGAGCTGCCCGCGCTCGTGATCGCGCTGGCTCTCGGTGTGTCGCTGTGCAGCCACGTCACGGACTTCGTGCGCCATAACCAGAAGGGCGTGATGGTTCCGCTCATGCTGCAGATGCTGCGCGTGCTTCTGCTGCGCGTTCTGCCGCTGCTGATCGTCGCCGCCGTAATGGAGGCGTATGTCACGCCGCTGGTGCTGGCGCTCCTCGGGCAGTGAAAGATGCTGCATATTTTGTGCCTATTTCATCTGCTTTCCATGTAATAAGAAATATTTTCTTGACTTTTTCTTGCATTTGCCTTAAAATAATTCTTGCGTGTAGCACACAACAGTGGCTCAGCAAAGCGTACTGCCTTCCCGGCAGTACGCTTTATTTTTTGCAAAGGAAGCGAAAATCATGCCAAAAACAAAAGCACAGGGCATCCTCTTCGGACTCATTATGTCCTATTCAATGGCCATCGGTATGGAAATCTACAACACCGCATCAGCGCTGGGCTTTGCGCAGCAGCCCGGCGGGCTGAGCAATCTTCGCAGCGCCGTCTTTCTCCCCGCGCTGCGCGAGACGCTCTGCATGGGGCTGATCGTCTTTATCGTCTCGAACCTCTGGGGAAACCGCATCGGCGCGAAAATCGCGGCGGCGCAGTGTGACCCCGCGCGCGATCATCCGACGTTCTGCCGTCTGCTGCGTCAGGCCGGAACGGTCGCGATCATGTGTCCGTCGATGTGCCTGATCGGCTCCATCCTCTTCCAACTCCTGCCCGGACGCGCCCCGGCAGCCGAGCTGCCCGCCGTCTGGCTCGGCACACTGCTCAAAAACCTCCCCATGACCTTCTTCTGGAACATGTTCGCCGCCGCACCCTTTACCCGCTGGCTCTTCCGCGTGCTCTGCCCGGAGAAGTCCCCCGCGCAGCCCGCCGCATAGGATGAGTGGGGGCGCAGCCCCCGAAAGGAGGGAACGGTTTGGACTTCGGCATTGCGGGCGTGGCGGCCATCACCGTCATCGCCTATATCGTCGGGCTGGCCGCGCGCGTCAGCCCGCTGGACAACAAATGGATCCCGATCCTGTGCGGCACGGCCGGCGCGGCGCTCGGTGTCGCGGGGCTGTATGTGATGCCCGACTTTCCCGCGGGAGACGCGATCTCTGCGGCGGCTGTCGGAATCGTCTCCGGTCTTGCCGCTACCGGCGCGCATCAGGCGGTCAGGCAGATGACTTGCCACGAAAACGGCACCTGCGGCAAATAGCAAACGGCGGAGCGCCCGGATTTTCGGGCGCTCCGTACAATTTTCTTAAAAAGGGCAGAGCCATTTTCAAGAAATGTTTTTCGCTCTGAACTACGTATTTTTGCGCGACGGGTATCACGAAGCACGCTGCGGAGCGTCTTGCCAAGGCCGCCGAGATGCGAAGATCGTATCGGGAATTTCCCGCGTACCGGTGACGGTGCGCGGGAAATTTTTTCAGGAGTCTCCCGATCAGCCGCGGCGAAGCAACAGGCCCCGTCAAAACGTGAAAAAAAGCCCTGCACCACAGGTGCAGGGCTTTTGGTCAGCCATAGCCTTACTTGTCCAGACCGAAACGCTTGTTGAACTTTGCAACGCGTCCGCCGGTATCCACCAGCTTCTGCTTGCCGGTGAAGAAGGGGTGACACTTAGAGCAGACTTCCACGCGAATATCCTTCTTCGTAGAACCTGTCTCAATCACATTACCGCAGGCGCATTTGATAGTAGTCTGCTGATAATTGGGATGGATTCCTTCCTTCATTGCTCTGGTTCACCTCTTTCTGGTACAATAGTCCTCTTTCACAAAGGCATTAGTAAGAATACCACATCTTGTGGCGGATTGCAAGTGTTTTTTCTATTTTCAGAGAGAAATTTCCTGCCCCGTGGCGAAGAAATAGAGAATCCGCTCCGAGATGTTCCGTTCAAGCACCCGGCTCAGTGCCCGGCTGTAGGCCTCGAGCTGCGGGCGGTAGACCTCCGCGCGCTCCGGCTCCTGCCCCAGCCGGACGCGGTCGGTCTTGAAGTCCACGATCACAAGGCCCTCCGGCGTGTCAAAGCAGCAGTCCACGACGCCCTGCAGCATCATCTGCTCCCGCTCATCGACCTTGGGGTCATAGAGCGTCGCCGGGACGAGAAGCGCAAATCGGTATTCCCTGTAAAGCGTTTCCGCCTGTCGGATGCGCTGCGCCAGCGGAGAGCGCAGGAACTGTGCGATCTCATGCACGTCGATGGCTGCCGCCTGCTCGGGCGTGAGCTGCCGCCGCTCCCGCAGCTGCATCACCTGCTCGCGGACGCTCTGCTCGTCCGCCGGGCGTGCGAAATCGAGATACTGCATCACCGCGTGCATGGCTGTGCCGCGCTCCGCCGCCGTCAGGCCGCGCTCCTTCTGAAGAAAGCGCGGCTTTTCAAACGACACCGCGCGCACGCGGCGCTCCGGCGCGGCGTTCTCCGCGATCTCCTGGTCGAGCGCGCGGCCCTTGAGCTGCGTCGCCGTGACCTTCGAGGGGATGACCGCGGACGCAGCGTGCGGATAAACCCAGTCGAGCTGCGCCGCGTCGAAGGGCAGCTCCTCCCCCGCCCGCTGCGCGGGCACGGGTGCGGCGGAGGGCGCTGCCGCCTGCCGCGTCGGATTCTCCCACAGAAAGACCTCCCAGCCCACCGCGTCCTGCAGGTGCTCTGCGTCCAGCCCTGCCCAGCGGCGGATCGGCTCGGCCTGCACGCTCTGCAGCAGCGGCAGCAGCAGCCAGTCGCCGAGCGCCCGCGCCGAGGCAACGGCCTCCGGTTTGGCGGGATAGCTGCCGATGGCGGCGAGGTCGCGCACACGCGCCCCCGCGCGCTTCATGCAGTCGATACAGATGAGCTTTTCCTTCGCGCGCGTGAGTGCGACATAGAGGATCCGCATCTCCTCGGCCTTTGCCTCGCGCCGCAGCGCCAGCGCCAGCGCGCTTTTCGAGACGCTGTCATAGCGGATGTGCCGCGCGCGGTCGACCCGCTCGCAGCCGAGCCCCAGCGCCGGGTGCACCAGCACCGGACGCTTGAGATCCTGCTCGTTGAACTGCTTGTTGAGGTCGGCGAGGATCACGACAGGGAACTCCAGCCCCTTCGAGCGGTGGATGCTCATGATCTGCACGCCGCCCCCGCTCTGACCGGTGCTGACGTTCGGCTGGCGGTCATTTTCCAGCAGGCGGCGCAGCTGCGTCACCAGTTCAAATACGCCCGCCTGTCCGCCGAGGTTGTCGGCAAGGCTCCCCAGCGCGATGAGGTTCGCCCGCCGCGCCGCGCCGCCCTCCATTGCGCCGAATACGCCGAGCACATGGCAGGTATCATACAGCCTCCACACCAGCTCCCCGGCGCAGAGACTGCGCGCGTCCGCGCGCAGCGCATCGAGCGTCGCGCGGAACGCGGCGGTATCGGGCGCGTCATCGGCGCAGACGGCGTCGTAGTAGTCCCCCTCCGGAATAAGCGTCCGGATCTGCGCGAGCCGGTCGGGCGTGAAGCCGAACAGCGGTGAGCGCATCACCGAGATGAGCGGCACGTCCTGCCGCGGATTGTCGATGATCTGGAGGAAGGAGAAGAGCACGGCGATCTCCGTCGTCGCAAAAAAGGCCGACTGCTCGCCGCTGCTGCACGGGATCCGCTCCCGGCGCAGCGCGTCGGTGAACGCCCGCAGGCGCGTGCGCGGCGAGCGCATGAGGATCACGATATCCTCGGGCGTGATGGGGCGGAGCCGACCGTCCGCGTCCTGCACGGGGTAGCCCTCGTCGAGCATCTGCCGGATACGCCGCGCGGCGAAGCGCGCCTCGACCTCCTCGCGGTCGAACTGCTCGTCCTCCGTGTCCTCCACGCTCACGAGGTGGAACTCCGCCGCCGTGTCGGTGCGCGGGACGTAGTACGACGCGCCGAAGTGCAGCTGCTCGTCCTCTCCGTAGTCCATCTCGCCCATTTCCCGGGACATGATCCCGGAAAAGACATAGTTCGTGCTCTCGAGCACCTCCCGGCGCGAGCGGAAGTTCTGGCTCAGCAGCACGCGGCGCGGCTGGCCGTCCTCCGCCTCCGCCGCGTCGCGGTAGGCGAGGTATTTCTCGAGAAAAATCGTCGGGTCAGCCAGACGGAAGCGGTAGATGCTCTGCTTCACGTCGCCGACGGTGAAGAGATTCTGCCCATCGCGCGAGACGGCGCGGAAGATGCAGTTCTGCACCTCGTTCGTGTCCTGATACTCGTCGACCATGATCTCCTGATAGCGCGAGGAGATCTGCCGCGCCAGCTCCGTGGGCGCGCCGTCCGGCTGCGTCAGAATCTCGATGGCATAGTGCTCCTGATCGGAGAAGTCCACGGCGTTGCGGCGCAGCTTCTCTGCCTGATAGGCGCGGGTGAAATCCGCCGTCAGACGGATGAGCGCGCGCATGGCCGGGGCCATCTCGCGTAGGTCGTCGAGATAGTCTCTCTCCGCCGTCTCATAGGGCGCGGCGGCCTTCTTCATCTCCGCCTTGCAGCGGTCCCAGATTGCCTTGGCGCGCACCTTGCGCTCCTCCTCCCCGCGCACGGGGCGCAGGGACGGGAACTTCGGCACGGCCGCGCCCATCGCGTCCCAGCCGTCCGCAGCGCTCTCGCGCAGGTGTGCGAGCTGTGCGGCCGCGTCGCGAAAGCCCGCGGCATAGCCCTTTTCGAGCGCGGGGCAGTCCGCCATCTCCTCTGCCGCCTGCAGCAGCCTGCGCGCCCAGAAGTCTGCCTTGCGGCAGGTGTCTGTCATCAGGATCCGGCCGTAAGCACAGTCCGCGAGCGCCTGCGGCGTCTGCTCCCACTGCGCATAAACCTGCTCGAGCCACGCGAGCGGATAGGGGTGGCTCTGGATCTTGCTGTGCTGCTCGAGCACAAGCGCCGTGAGCGCGCGGTCGTCGCGCCCCGCGCCGAGCGTCTCGGCCAGCAACTCCCCCTCCGCGTCGCCCGCCTCGAGCCGGGCGTAAAACGTCTCCATCACCCGCTCGAGCACGCGCTCACGCAGCAGCTGCGCCTCCTGCTCGTCGAGCACGCGGAAGTCCGGCGTCAGCGCGTGCTGCCCGTCGCCGGGGAGCAGATGCACGTTCTCCCGCAGCACGGCGGCACAGAACGCGTCCACCGTCTTGATGTCCGCCTGATAGACACGGAAGAGCTGGCGGCGCAGGTGGCCGCTCTCCGGGTGCACGGCTACGCGGCGCGAGAGCTCGGCGGCGATCTTCCCGCGCAGCTCCGCCGCCGCCGCCTTCGTATAGGTGATGATGAGGAAGTCGTCCACATCGCAGCGCTCACGCTCCATATACGCGAACAGCCGCTCGACGAGCACCTTCGTTTTGCCGGAGCCCGCCGCCGCCGAGACAAGCAGGCTCCCGCCGCGGTTATCGACCGCGGCCTGCTGCGCCTGCGTCAGTTGGATTTCAGCCATGCCGTACCTCCTCCGTCTCCTGCTCGATAAAGCGCCAGAATTCGCTGTCCCTGACCTTTTTCATCATGCGCCGCCTGTCGCGCCCTTCCTCGAAGCAGCACGCCGAGGCGTACTCGCACCAGTCGCAGCTGCTCTCCTGCGGGCTGCGGCTGCAGGGGTCGGCGTTGATGTTGCCGCTGCTGAGCTCGTCTGTGATCTCGTGCAGCAGGCGCTCGACGTACTGCCCGAGCTTCCCGAGCTGAGCCGCCGAGGCGAGCCCGCCCGTGATCGTGCCGCCCTTTTTCACCTCGATTGGGAGGAAGCACGGCTTTTCGAGTGCGCTGTGCTCCATCGCCTGCAGCACCTCGGGCTCGGCGAGCACCATGCCGCTGCGGCGCAGCTCCTTGTCGAGCGCGGCGCGGATCTTCTCCTCCGTCGCCCCGCGCTCCGTGCGCAGGATCACGTCCCGCGCCGGGGTATACAGCACCCCCGCCGGCACGACCGGATGGCCGAAGTACCGCTCGCCCTCCCCCTCGAGCGCGAACAGATACAGCAGCATCTGCACGCCGAGCCCATAGCGCAGATCCGTCAGGTCGAAGGATTTTTTGCCCGTCTTATAGTCCACCACGCGGATATAGAGCTTTCCGTCCCTGAGCCAGCCGTCCACGCGGTCGACCTTGCCGGTGACAGCGAGGGTACTCTCCCCTTCACGGATCGTGATGGCCGGGAGCCGCCCGTCCCTTCCGCCGAAGCCCAGCTCGAACTCCAGCGGCACGAAGTCGGACTGTGAGAGCTCGTCCGCGACGTTTTCCACGATGGCGTAGGCCGTCGTGCGCAGGCGCGAGAAAAGGTAGCGGAAGCGCGCGCTCTTTTCGCGGCAGCCGCCGAGCTGCTCTTCGCTGTACTTCTCCAGATACTGCCGCACAAGGCCGCGCAGGGCCGCGCGTTCCACCGCGCCGTACCCGCCGCGCGCCTTCACCTCGCGGTTGACATTTTCGAGCAGATAGTGCAGGAACGTCCCGATCTCGGGCGCGTCGAAGCCCGCGGCCTTGCGCTCCTTTGCGCACAGGCCATACTGCATGAAATAGCCGAAATGGCAGCTGCGGAGCTTATCCATTCTGGACGCGGACATGCGGTAGGACGAGCCATAGAGCGCGCGCACCGCCTCGGGCGAGAGCCGACCGCGATCAAAGCTGCGCGCCCGGCGCATCGTCTCGAGCGCCGCGCCCCAGTGGCCGCTCTGCGCGAAGCTCTGCCACAGCGCGCCGCCGGGGTGCTCCCCCGCCGCTTCGAGCGCGCCCGCGGGCGTGAGCAGACGGTAATCCCCCGTCTCGCGCGTGACGGGCACCGACGGGAACAGGTGCCGGATGCGCTCGACCACAAACGACGGGCGCAGCTGGCTCCCCGCGAGGTCACCCGCGGGCCAGCTCACATGGAGATACTCCGTCGGCTGGGTGAGCGCCGCGTAGATGTTCTGCAGCTCGTTATCCAGCGCGTCGAACGTCGCGTTCGAGAGCTCGATGTCGTGCTGCTGGATCGTCTCGCGGTCCTCGTCGTCGAGGACGCCGCCGCGGCGCTCGACCGTCGGGAGCACGTCATCCCCCGCACCGAGCAGGAACAGGCACTTCACGCGGTGGCGGTCGTTGCGCGTAATTTCGCTCACGCGCACCTGATCGAGTGTCGCAGGGATGGTGCCGACGCTGTACTGCGTCAGAACGAGCCGCAGCAGCCGCGCAAACTCCTCTCCGCCGATCTCCTGTCCGCCGAGAATCTCCACGAACTGGTCGAGCACGTCGCAGAAGATCTGCCACAGCTGTGCACTCTCCTCCGCGAGCTGCACCTCGCCGCACGCCATCTGCTCCGTGGCCTGCTGCTGCAGCGTCTGCGCCGCGCCGGAGCGCTGCGCAAATGTGTAAAGGGCTTCCGCCTTCCCCCGCGCGGTTCTGCAGGTTTTCAGCCCGTCGCTCAGTTGAGTGAGCGGCCCGCGGACCTTTTCGCGGATGCGATTGATCTCATCGAGCCGCGCCTGCCGCGCGTCGGTCATCTCTGCGCCGTAGCCGTCGGGGTTCGCCGTCCACGGCGTCTCCCGCAGCCACATGCTGCCGCGGATCTGCCAGAGGATGACGTAGTTTTCCAGCAGGTCGCACTCCGCGGGCGTGATTCCGGCAAGGCCGGTCTTGAGATAGCGGAACATGTCCTCGTATTCCAGCCCGCCCGTCACCGCGTCGACCGCGCCGAGCAGGAGCGTGATAACCGATTTTTCGAGAATGTCGTGCCGCCGCGCCTGATAGGCGGGGATCTCCGCGCGGCGGAGGGCGTTTTCAAGAATCGGGCCGTAGCGATCCATATTCCGTGCCGCGACAGCGATATCTCTGTATCGGTACTTCCCGCTGCGCACCATCTCGCGGATCTGCGCGGCGACATACTCCGCTTCACTGTAGGCCGTGGCGGCCTCATAGAGCGCGATCTGCTCCGTCGGCTCCGGCCAGACCTCGTCGCTGCCGAAAAAGCAGCGCTCGAGCCGATCGAGCGCCGTGCGCTCCTGCGCGGTAAACCAGCAGATCTCGCACGGAACGCCCACCTCGTGTGCCATGCGCACCAGCCGCTCCCGCTGGCGCAGGGCGTTCTGGAAGAGCTCCTGATTTCCCTTCTCGCCGAGGAGCGTCACCGTCACCTGATGCGCCTGACGCAGGATGATGGAGAGAATATCCTCCTCCAGTCGGTTAAAATACGCGTATCCGTCGACGTACACGTCCTTCCCCGCGAGGTACTGCGAGGATCCCAGCGCGTCGCGCAGCTTCTCCACCCGCGAGCGCGCGTCGCGCCCGCCCGCGTGGAGCTTCGCATCATACGCGCCAAAGAGGAGCGCTACGGACTGCAGCTTATCGCCCATTGCCCCGCCGATCTCCTGCGTCTTTTCGTACAGCTCCTCCGGGCAGATCTCATAGGCATAGAACTCCTCCGCCAGCTCCACCAGCTGCTGCAGAAATGCCGCGCGCTGGGACGGGTGGTGGAACACCTTGAGCTGCCCGCTCAGTTCCTGCAGCGCAAGGCGCATCGTCAGGAGTTTTCCGCCGCCGTCGAGCGTCACGTCCGCCAGACCGCCCGTGCGGCTCAAAACGCGCGTGGCGAGGTTCTGGAAGCTCAGCACCTCGGCATTGCGGCTGGCCGTCTCGCCGCAGGCGCGGCACAGATCCACCTCCGCGCGGTGCGACGTGTGCTCCGGTACGATGAGCACCTGCGCGCGCTGCGTCCGCTCCGCCGCGATGGTGCGCAGCACCTTTTCCGACTTGCCGGACCCCGCCCGGCCGATCCAGATGGAGAGCATGGCTCGTCCCCCTTCTTATCTTGCGTAATTGCCCCTATTATACCGTATCCGCGCGCAAAGCACAACCGGCAGGCTGTCCTGAAAACAGGACACACCTGCACAGCATTCATGGAGCAAAGACCTATTACAAAAAAGAGGGAGCGCAGCTCCCTCCTTTTTCTGTAGATTTATTATTTCTCTTTTACAACCACGTTTTCCTCCCCGAGCCATTCGCGGCACTCCTGCAGGAGCGCCGGGTGGTTCAGGCAGTGCGTACCGACGAGCTTACCCGTGTCGGCCAGACGGATTTTCACCGGTGTCTCGCCCTCGAACATCGTCATGACAAGGCGGATGTGGCGGAAGGCGTCGCTCTCCAGCCCCGGCACGCGGATGTAGATCGTCGCGCTTTTCGGCGCTTCCCGGCGCGATGCGGGCGGGCCGGGCGGCGGGGCCATGTCCTTTTGCAGCGGATAGACCGTGTCGCAGAGGATCTGCGGCGGCTTCTCGTCGCGTACGGAGAGCTTCCCGCGCACGAGCACGGGCGAGTTGACCTGCATGAAGCTCCCGCACTGCTCGATGCAGCGGGAAAAACACATCAGCTCGATGGACGCCATCTCGTCCTCGATGATGACATAGGCCATGAGGGAGTTGTTGCGCGTGGTGCGCGTGCGGTTGGAGGTCACGACGCCCGCGACGGTGATATTCTGCCCGTCGGCGAAGCGGCGCGGGCCGTCCTCCGCGGCGAAATCGGCCAGAATCTCATGGATCGGAACCGCGCCCGCGCGCCGCGCCGCACCGCGCAGGTCGGCCATCGGGTGTCCGGAGAGATAGAGCCCCGTCGTCTCCTTTTCCATGACCATCCGCTCGGCGGCGGAGTACTCGGGGATGTCCGGCAGTTCAATCTTATTATGCTGCGCGCCGGTCGAAACGGCGGCCATGCCGAAGAAGTCCAGCTGCCCCTCGAGGTTCTGTCTGCGGCTGGCGGAGATAGCGTCGAGCACCTTCTCATACACCGCCGCCAGCTGCGAGCGGCGCGCGCCGAGCCCGTCGAACGCGCCGCTGCGGATGAGATTCTCCACGGCGCGCTTGTTCATGTCCGTGCAGTCGAACATCCGCTCACAGAAGTCCTGAAACGACTCAAACGGGCCGCCGCGGCCGCGCTCGCGGACGAGCTCCTGAATAAAGCCGCGGCCGATATTCTTGATGGCGACAAGGCCGAAGCGGATACCGCCGCTCTCGACGGTGAAGCCGTCATACGAGCGGTTCACATCCGGCGGCAGGAGCGCGATGCCGCACTCGCGGCACTCGGCGATGTAGCCGGCGACCTTGTCGGAGTTATCGAGCACGGACGTCAGCAGCGCCGCCATGTATTCTTTCGTATAGTGGCACTTGAAGTATGCCGTCTGGTACGCGACGACCGCGTAGCTCACGGCGTGCGCCTTGTTGAAGGCGTAGTTCGCGAAATCGTAGATCTCGTCAAAAATGGACTCGGCCACCGGCTCGGGGATCCCGCGCGCGGCGCAGCCGTCGATGCCGCGGGCACTGTCGCCGTGGAGGAACGCCTCGCGCTCGCGCGCGACGTCCTTGGCCTTCTTCTTGCTCATGGCGCGGCGCACCATGTCGGCCTGTCCGAGCGAGTACCCGGCCAGCTCCTGAAAGATCTTGATGACCTGCTCCTGATAGACGATGCAGCCGTATGTCCCCGAGAGGATCGGGACGAGCGACGGGTGCTTGTAGCTCACGAGCTTCGGGTCGTGCTTGCAGGCGATGAACTTCGGGATAGACTCCATCGGCCCCGGGCGGTAGAGCGCGATAATCGCGGTGATGTCCTCGATGCTCTGCGGGCGCAGACCCGTACACACGCCGGTCATGCCCGTCGACTCCATCTGAAAGACGCCGTTCGTCTTGCCCTGTGAGAGCATCTCAAAAACCGCCGGGTCGTCCATCGGGATATTCTGCAGGTGGAAGTCCGGCTCGCGCCGCTGCACCATCTTCACCGCGTCATCGAGCACGGTCAGGTTCCGCAGGCCGAGAAAGTCCATTTTTAAAAGGCCCAGCTCCTCGAGCGTCGTCATGACGTATTGGCAGACGATCGACTCGTCGTTGCGCGCGAGCGGGACGTATTCATACACCGGCCGCTTCGTGATGACGACGCCCGCCGCGTGCGTCGACGCGTGGCGCGGCATGCCCTCGAGCGCCCTGGCCGTGTCGATGAGTTTCTTCACGCGCGCGTCCGTCTCGTAGAGATCGGCGAGCTGCTTGGAAAGCTTGAGCGCGTCGTCGAGCGTGATGTGCAGCGCGCCCTGCCCGGCGGGCACGAGCTTGGCCACGACATCCACCTCGGCATAGGTCATGTTGAGCGCGCGGCCCACGTCGCGGATGACGGCGCGCGCCGCCATCGTCCCGAACGTCACGATCTGGGCGACGTGATCGTCGCCGTATTTGCGGCGGACGTAGTCCACGACCTCGCCGCGGCGCGTGTCGCCGAAATCCATGTCGATATCGGGCATGGACACGCGCTCCGGGTTCAGGAAGCGCTCGAAATAGAGGCTGTACTGCATCGGGTCGATGTCCGTGATGTGCAGGCAGTACGACACCATTGAGCCAGCCGCCGAGCCGCGCCCCGGCCCGACCGGGATCCCGGCGCCGCGGGCGTAGTTGACAAAGTCGGCAACGATGAGAAAATAGTCCGTAAAGCCCATCTTCTCGATCATATTCAGCTCATAATCGAGCTGTTTGTGGTAATTCTCATGCCCCTCGCCGTAGCAGCGGGCGAAGCCCTCCTCGCAGAGCTTTCGCAGGTACGTCGGCGAGTCATAGCCCGGCGGCAGCTGAAATTCCGGCAGGTGATACTTGCCGAACGTGAACTCCAGCTGGCAGCGGTCGGCGATGCGCTGGGTGTTTTCCACGGCCTCCGGATAGGCGGCGAAAAGCTCCTCCATCTCCTCGGTCGAGCGGATGTAGAAGTTCTTCGGCTCATAGCGCATGCGATTTTCATCGTCGACGGTCTTGCCCGTCTGGATGCACAGAAGCACGTCGTGGCTCTCCGCGTCCTCCTTGCGGAGGTAGTGCGCGTCGTTTGTACACACAAGCGGGATGCCCGTCTCCTGATGGATACGCAGCAGCCCGCGGTTCACCTCCGCCTGATCGCGGATGCCGTGATCCTGCAGCTCGAGGTAGTAATTCCCCTCGCCGAAGATCTCCTGCATCTGTAGTGCGTACTCTTTCGCCCCCTTGAGGTTCCCCGCCAAAATTCGGCGCGGAATCTCGCCGGCGAGGCACGCCGAGAGCGCGATCAGCCCCTCCGAGTGCTCGCGCAGGAGGTCGAGGTCGATGCGGGGCTTGATATAAAAGCCCTCGATGTACGCCTGCGAGACCATGTACAAGAGGTTGCGGTAGCCCGTCTCATTCTGACACAGCAGCACGAGGTGGCGCGCTTCGCTGTCGAACTCGTGCTGCTTGTCGAAGCGGGTGCGCGGCGCGACATAGACCTCGCAGCCGATGACCGGGTGAATCCCCTCGGCCTTGCAGGCGCGGTAGAAGTCGATGACGCCGTACATGACGCCGTGGTCGGTGATGGCGACGGCGTTCTGACCCAGCTCACGCACGAGCTTCGGCAGGTCGCGGATGCGGCACGCACCGTCGAGCAGGCTGTATTCGGTATGGACATGCAGATGCACAAAGGACATAGCGGTTCTCCTTTTATCAGGCGGTCTCTCCCAGCATATCGCTCAGGATGCCCGCCGCGGTCACAATCAGCAAGCCGCAGTGATCCCCCGCGGCAAGCTCCTGCGCCAGCTCCGACGGCTCGAGATCCTGCGCGGGCAGCAGCTCGCGGCAGTCGAGCCGGTGGAAGCGCTCGACAAAGCGGCTCTCGAACTCCTTTGTCAGCTTCGTTGTGTGCGGTCGGTCGGACGGATCCGGACAGGACGCGCCGAGGATGAGCACCGGCGCGCTCACCGCGCCGCAGATGCCGCCGCAGCGCACACCGCCGCCAAGCCCGGCCCCAAGGCCAAGCGCCTGCTGCTCCGTCAGCCCCGCCACGTCTCGGAAAGTGGCCAGCAGACACTGTGCGCAGTTGAGTCCCTTCTCGCGGTATGCCTTCGCCGCGCGGCAGCGTTCTTCTTTCGTCATTTCTGTTCCCTCGCTTTCTCCAGCAGTTTTCTCATTCTGTGGTTCATGCATGATTTTGTCACCGGCGGATCGCAGCGCTCCGCAAGCTGCGCAAGCGACAGCTCCGGGTAGGCAAGGCGCAGCTGCGCCGTCTGCCGGAGCTTTTCCGGCAGACTCTCCCACGCGCTCCCGCCGCGCAGACGCTCAATCGCCGTGAGCTGCTCCTCCGCGGCGTCGAGCGTTTTGTTCACATTCGCCATATCGCAGTTCATGGCGCGGTTGGCGCCGTTGCGGATGGACTTGTCCACCTTCGCGGTCATGACGTCCATGGCCGAGGCCGGGGCGCCGATCGTCGTGAGCAGATCCTCGATGTGCTCGGACTGCTTGAAATAGATCACCGTCGCGCCGCCGCGGCGGACGCTGCGCGGCAGAAAGCCCATCTCCGTCAGCAGCGCCGACATCTCGCGGCTGGCCTGCGCGTGCGAGCCGGTCAGCTCGAGGTGATAGCGCTTCTCGGGATCCGTCACGCTCCCGCCCGCGAGAAACGCCCCGCGCAGAAACGCCGTCCGGCAGCACTCGTCCTCAAGCAGAGCGAAATTGACGTGCAGCACCATCGTCTGGCGCGGGTCATAGCCGAGCTGGTTGATGATCCGGTCGAGCTTCTCCGGATCGGTAATCTGGAAAACGAGCTTTCCGTGGCCGCCGTCGTCCTCGGGCAGGCGGTCGAACTTCACAGAAAACGCCCGCTGAAACAGGCGCGGCAAGCGCGCGGCAAACTCGGCGTTTTCCGTGATAATGCGCACCAGCGTCGGCGTGAACGTGTTGCAGTACAGCAGCACGCCATAGGCCTCCGCCCGCGCGCAGCACAGACGGCTGACCGCCGTGCGGCAGAGCTCACTTTTGACTTTATAGGAAAAAGACTGCATAGACCGCCTACCTTTCCACTTTGTTGCGCGTATGGCCGGGGGTGGACGGCTCCACGAGCCGCATGTTCCGCTCCGCGTGCAGCGCCATCAGCTCGCGCGCGAGGTGCCCTGGATTGTGGCGCACCAGATCATTTTCCACCGACGCCACCGGGCGGCTGATGACCTCCACCCCCAGCGCCTCGCAGGCCTCCCGGTCGCACAGCAGCGGCTCGGCCCCCTCGGCGAGGTAGCGCTCGGCGATGCTGCGCGGGATGGGCGAGTCACTTGTCAGGCAGATGTCGAACAGTCCCGGCCGCGCGTGGTCAAACAGCGCGCGGATGTGATCCGCCGCGGTATAGCCCTCCGTCTCCCCCGCCTGCGTCATGACGTTGCAGACATAGACCTTCAGCGCGCCGGAGTCCATGATCGCCTCCGCGACGCCGCCGACGAGGAGATTCGGGATGATGCTGGTATAGAGGCTCCCCGGCCCGAGGACGACCATATCGGCCTCGCGGATGGCCTCGAGCACAGCGGGCAGCGCCTGCGCCCCAGCGGGACGCAGACGGACGCGGCGGATGCGGCACCCGTGCCGCCGTTTGCAGCCGCAGATGCTCAACTCGCCCGCCACGCGCGCGCCGTTTTCCAGCTCCGCTTCAAGCCGGACATTCTCATTCGTCACAGGCAGCACACGCCCCGTGATGGCCAGAATCTGGCTCAGACTCTCGACCGCCTGGTCAAAGCTCGGCAGGATCTCGCTCAGCGCGGCGAGGAAGAGGTTGCCGAAGCTCTGCCCCGCGAGCGTCCCCTCCGTGAAGCGGTAGTGCATGAGCCGCTGCATGAGCGGCTCGGTGTTCGCCAGCGCCTCGAGACAGCTGCGCACATCGCCCGGCGGCAGCATGCCGAGGTCATGGCGCAGCACGCCCGAGCCGCCGCCGTCGTCCGCCACGGTCACAACGGCCGTCAGATTCTTCGTATAGAGCTTCAGCCCGCGCAGCAGCGTGGAGAGCCCCGTGCCGCCGCCGATCACCGTCACGCGCGGCCCCTGCTCGGGCGGGATGCGATACAGATACGATTCCATAGGCGTTCCTCTCAGCGGGAGATGTCCCGGTGGTTCTCCGTCACCTGATAGCCCGCGCGGGCGATGTAGTCGGCCAGTCGGTGCGCCACGGCCACGGAGCGGTGATGTCCGCCGGTGCAGCCGATGGCGATGACGAGCACGCTCTTGCCCTCCTCGCTGTAGAGCGGGAGGATAAACGAAATCATCTTCTCGAGCTGGCTCATGAATTCATGCGTCTGGTCGAAGGAAAAGACAAAGTCCTGCACGGGCCTGTCAAGCCCCGTCTGGTGCTTCAGCTCGGCCACATAGAACGGGTTCGGCATGAAGCGCACGTCAAAGACGAGATCCGCCTCGATCGGGAGCCCGTGCTTGAAGCCGAAGGACAGCACATTCACATTCATGCCGCCGCGGTCGCACTGGCCGCCGAACAGGTCGAGGATCTCGCTGCGGAGCTTCCCCGTCGAGAACGACGTCGTATCGAGCACGAAATCCGCGTGGTCGCGCACCGGACGCAGCAGCTCCTGCTCGCGGCGCACGGCCTGTTCCATGCTCACGCCCTTCCCCATCAGCGGATGGCGCCGCCGCGTCTCCTTATAGCGGTTGATGATCGTCTGCACAGACGCCTCGAGAAACAGCATCCGGCAGGTCACGCCGCTCGCGCGCAGACGGTCAAGCGTGTCAAGCAGCTGGTCAAACGGCTCGCCCGCGCGGATGTCGTACACGAGCGCCACGCGGTCATACCGGCCGCTCGAGCCCGCGCAGAAGTCCGCAAACTTCACCATCATCTCCGTCGGGAGATTGTCGACGATATAGTATCCGATGTCCTCCAGAAACGAGGCAGCCTTACTCTTGCCGCCCCCGGAAAGACCGGTGATAATCAGAATTTCCACGGATCCGACCCCCTGTCACTTCTCCACGAACTTCACTTCCGGCTCGAGCAGCACGCCCGCGCGCTCCTGCACGCGGCGCTGCACCTCGCCGATGAGCGCGCGCACATCCGCGCAGGTCGCCCCGCCGCGGTTGATGACAAAGCCCGCGTGCTTCTCCGACACCTGCGCCCCCCCGACGGAAAAGCCCTTCAGCCCGGCCTGCTCGATGAGCGGCCCGGCGAAATACCCCGTCGGGCGCTTGAAGGTGCTGCCCGCGCTCGGCCACTCGAGCGGCTGGCTCTTCTTGCGCCGCGCCATCAGCTCCTCCATCCGCGCGCGGATGGCCGCCGGATTCCCCGGCCGCAGCGAAAACGCCGCCTCAAGCACGACGGTCTCCGGATGATCGGTGAGAAAGCTCCTGCGGTAGCCGAAGGCCATGTCCGCGCCGCTGAGCGTGTGGACGCCCTCCTCGGGCAGCAGGAGCGTCACGGACTTCACGACGCCCTTCATCTCCCCATCATAGGCGCCCGCGTTCATGCACACCGCGCCACCGACGCTCCCGGGGATGCCGTGGGCGAACTCCAGCCCCGTCAGCCCCGCCTGCTGGGCAAAGACCGCCAGCCGCGCGAGCGGCACGCCCGCCCCGGCAATAATCTCGTTTTCACTCCCGCCCCGGTGCAGCTGCGCAAGGTCGCGCGTGCTGATGACAAGTCGGTCCGTCTCCCCGTCGCCGAAGAGCAGATTCGTCCCGTTGCCGAGGACAAACGGCCTTGCGCCGCAGGCGCGCGCAAAGCTCACGAGCAGCACCAGCTGCTCGCCGCTTTTGGGGAAGGCCATCCGCCGCGCCGGCCCGCCGATGCGAAACGAGGTGTGCCGGCTCAGCGGCTCCTCTCGCAGGACGGGGACGTCCGGGAGATAGTCCGCCATCTTCTGATCCAGTTCTTCATACCAGCTCATGCTGTTCTCCTTTTTAATGTCAGTTGTCGGTCTTGCGCGCCGCCTGACGGCTCAGCTCGTCGATCTGGCGGTCGACGCGGTCGACAAACTCCTGCGCGGAATTATAGCCGAAGAAGGTCTGCCGGTTCTTCATCGCCGCGATTTCCACGATGCCCGCGAGGTTGCGGCCCGGACGCACCGGGATCGTCACATACGGCAGCGACACGCCGAGCATCGTATACGTCTCGCCCTCGAGCCCGAGACGGTCATAGAACTTCCCGTCCTCCCACGGCTCGAGCTGGATCACAAGCTCCACCTCCGAGTCGTGCTGCACCGCGCTCATGCCGAAGAGTCTCTGCACGTCGATCACACCGACACCGCGTATTTCAATATAGTGTCGGATCATCTCCGGGGCCGTCCCCCAGAGGCTGCCGGACACGCGCTGGATCTCCACCGCGTCGTCCGCGACAAGCCGGTGACCGCGCTTGAGCAGCTCAATGGCCGTCTCGCTCTTGCCGATGCCGGAGTCGCCCATCATCAGGACACCCTGACCGTAGATATTCATCAGCACGCCGTGGCGCGTGATCTGCGGGGCGAGCTTGCGGTTGAGAAAATCGATGATGCGGCTGCTGATGTCGACGGTCGTACTCGGCGTGCGCAGGAGCGTGCGGTCATACTTGGCCGCGAGCTCAATGAGCTCCGGGAACACGTCCATATTCCGCGAAATGATGAGCGCCGGGATCTCGCAGCGCAGCAGCTCGTCGAGCACATGGCGCCGCGGCTCGGCGGCCATTGCCTTGAGGAACATCACCTCGGCCCGGCCGAGGATCTGCAGGCGGCTGGGCTGAAAATAGTCGTAAAACCCGACCAGCTGCAGCGCGGGGCGGTTCACGTCCGAGATCGAAAGCGTCTGCTCCTCATAGCTCGTGGCCTGATAGAGGATCTCCAGATCGAATTCCTTCACCAGCTGGCTGAGCTTGGCCGGGTTGCGTCTGATTTTTTCCATATCTTCCCTCACAATCCCGCCGGGAGACCCCGGCGGCGTGTAAATTTGGTGCAATTATCCTTTTACATTATAGCCTATGCCCCGCTTTTTCGCAATACCCACAACCCGGCGCAAATTTTTTCCTTTTTCTTTGCAAATAACTCTTGCATTTTTCGTCCGTATCTGCTATTATAACAAATGCTTGTGAATGCAAGCCTTGAATGTTCGTTACAGCAAGGAGGTGCAACGGATGGCTAAATGCGAGTTTTGCGACAAGGGCGTTACCTTTGGGATCAAGGTTTCCCACTCCCACAGACGTTCCAATCGTCCTTGGAAGCCCAATGTCAAGCGCGTCAAGGCAATGATTAATGGTACGCCCCGCCATGTATATGTTTGTACCCGATGCCTGCGTTCCGGTAAGGTTACCCGCGCAATCTGAATGATGAAAAGCTCTGTGAGTTCTCACAGAGCTTTTTTCATGCGTTTTTTGTTAGAGAGGAGCCTCCGGCGGGTTACTTTCTTTCTTCGGCGAAAGAAAGTAAGTAACCAAAGAACGCCGCCAGGAACCATCCGGTTTCTGGCGCATCCTTGGGTACTTTCTGTGCGCACAGAAAATACCCCGCCGGAGGCAGAACCAGCCGATTCCACCACCCATCCACGCAAGAAGAAACCCGCCCCGGCGGAGCCATTCAGCTCCGCCGGGGCGGGTTTCTTCTTACTCTCTATTCGCCCAGTCGAGAGCGCGCAGCGCGCTCTCCGCCAAGAACGCCGCCCCCGGAATGAGCACCTCCTCGGACGGGAAGAACGCCGCGTTGTGCAGCGCCGCGCTCCCGCCTACGCCGAGCAGCACCATGCAGCTCGGCACCTGCGTGCCGTAATAGGCGAAATCCTCCGAGATCGTCACCGGCTCGAGCGTGCGGCAGGCGTCCTCCCCGAACACCGTCCGCGCCGCGCCAGCCATAACCTGCTCAAGCCCCTCGTCGTTCACGAGCGGCGGCGTCCCCTTCGAGATCTCCGCCTCGCCCGTGCAGCCCCAGGCGGCCGCCGTGCTGCGCGTCAACTCCTGCAGGCGCTGCGCCACGATGTGCCGCGCCTCCTCGGAGAAGGTGCGGATCGTCCCCTGCAGCTCGCAGGTGTCGGGGATGACGTTGTTGCAGTACCCGGCCTGCAGGAGCGTGACCGCGACGGTCGCGGGCTCCGTCGGCGGGAGGTCATAGGCCTTGATCGCCGGAATGGCGAGCGCGAGCGCCGCGCCCGCGCCGATGGGACTGCGTGAGAGGTTCGGCGTGGAGCCGTGTCCTCCGCGGCCCGTAATCACGATGCGGAAGTTATCCACCGCCGCGAAGAACGCACCCGCGCGCAGGCCGACCTCCCCCCGCGGCAGCTGCGGCCAGACGTGCATGCCGAGCAGCGCCGAGAGCTTCACGCGCTGAAACAGCCCCTGCTCCACCACATGCCGCGCACCGACCATGGCCTCCTCGGCGGGCTGGAAGAGGAAGAGAATATTGCCCGCGATCTCCTCGCGGCGCTTTGTCAGCAGCTCCGCCGCGCCGAGCAGCACCGACGTGTGGACGTCGTGGCCGCAGGCGTGCATGACGCCCTCGTTTTCCGAACCGTAGGGCGCGCCGGTCTGCTCCGTGACGGGCAGCGCGTCGAGATCGGCGCGCAGACCGACCGTCGGGCCGGGCCGCCCGCCGCGCAGAAGCGCCGCCGCTCCGGTCGGAAGCCCCAGCTCCACCGGCTCAAGTCCCAGCGCGGCCAGATGCCGCTGCACCAGCTTCGTCGTCTCAAATTCGCGGTTCGAGAGCTCCGGATGGCTGTGAACCTGCGCGCGGATGCCGCGCAAGCGCGTGTCCAGTTCTCCGCGCTCGCCCTCGTCCATCGTAATATACATCGTAATCCTCCCCGTTTAGGTATGTTTTTTCGTGTTTTGATTGTATGCCGCCCGTCCCGCTTTGTCAACGTCTGTCTGCCGTATTTTTTATAATATGGTATGTTCCCCTTGTCAACCGAGGGTATGATCTCCGCCTTGCAAAGTCCGCCGGCACAGGGTATAATAAATTGAAAAATATTGGATTGTGAGGGTTTGTTATGTCTTTTCAGCTCCCCGTCTATCACGCGCCCGACTTTTCGCACCTGACCGGCGCGCCGGACGTACGCTTTGCCCCCGCGCCGAAGGACGGCGTCGCCCCTGTGGGCTTTCATAGCACGTCGATGTACCCCGAATACTTCAAAATCGGCGGCAAGTGGACGCTCGCGCCCGAGAGCCGCATGGACTGCAGCGTCGTGCTGCGTTCGGACGGGACGCTCGACGTCGTCGAGAACCGCCGCCTACGCGCGGGCGACCGCGTCGTGATCGGCCGCACCGAGCGCGGCGAGGACGGCATCTACCTACACGCAAGCGGCTTTGAGCCGGAGAAGGCCGCCAGCGGCGACCAGTTTGCCTTCCGCCAGGGGCGCAGCCGTGAGACGTCCTACGCCCGCGACTACGACCGTCTCGTCGAGCTGCTGCGCCACGAGCGTGAGCACGGGCACATTCTCTGGGTCATGGGCCCGGCCTTTGCCTTCGACGAGGGCGCCCGCGCCGCCATGCAGAAGCTGATCGAAAACGGCTACTGCCACGGTCTGCTCGCCGGCAACGCCCTCGGCACGCACGACCTCGAGGCCGCGCTGCTGCACACCGCCCTCGGGCAGGACATCTACACGCAGCAGTCCCAGCCGAACGGGCACTACAACCACCTCGACGTGCTGAATCTCGTGCGCGCCAGTGGCTCCATCCCGCAGTTCATCGCCGATCACCACATCGATAACGGCATTCTCTATGCCTGCGTGCGCCAGAATGTCCCCTTCGTCCTCACGAGCTCCATCCGCGACGACGGGCCGCTGCCCGAGGTCGTGGCGAACGCTTATGAGGGGCAGAATGCCATGCGCGCACAGGTCCGGCAGGCAACGACCGTCATCTGCCTCGCCACAATGCTCCACACCATCGCAACCGGCAACATGACGCCCTCATTCCGCGTCCTGCCGGACGGGACGGTGCGCCCCGTGTATCTCTACGCCGTGGACGCGGCGGAGTTCGTCGTGAACAAGCTGCTCGACCGCGGCAGTCTCGCCGCCACGACGATGGTCACGAACGTACAGGACTTCATCGGCAAGGTAACGGCCGGTCTCGGCCTGTGATATTTCCCGGGAAAGGACGCTGAATTTTATGCAGACCACCGAAAAGCTCACCACCCTGCGCGAAAAGCTGCGCGATGCCGGGATGGACGGCTACGTCGTCACAACCGGTGACTTCCACGGCTCGGAATATGTGGGCAGCTTCTTCAAGACACGCGCGTGGCTCTCGGGCTTCACCGGCTCGGCGGGAACGCTCGTCGTGCTGCCGGAGCGCGCCGCGCTCTGGACGGATGGGCGCTACTTCCTGCAGGCCGGGCAGCAGCTCGCGGGCAGCACCATCGAGCTCATGCGCGAGGGGCAGCCCGGCGTGCCGTCCGTCGCCGATTTTCTCGCCGAGCACCTGCCGTGCGGCGGCACGCTCGGCTTTGACGGGCGCACCGTGAGCGCCGCGTTCGCGCGCGGGCTGGAAAAGGCGCTCGCGCCGCGGGAGATCCGCTTCGCCGCGGGCCGCGACCTCGTAGGCGAGATCTGGGCGGACCGTCCGGCGCTCTCCGCTGAGCCGGTCTGGGAGCTGGACGCCGCGCTCGCGGGGCTCACGCGCGAGGAAAAGCTCGCGCTGCTGCGCCGCGACATGGCCGCGCAGGACGCGGACACGCTCCTGCTCACCGCGCTCGACGAGATCGCGTGGACACTGAACCTCCGCGGCGGCGACGTCGCGTGCACACCGGTGTTTCTGAGCTTCCTGCTCATCGGGCGGGAGCGCGCCGTGCTCTGCGTCCAGCGGCAGATTCTCCCGCTGGAGATCGAGCGGGCGCTTGCCGCCTGCGGCGTCGAGCTCGCCCCGTATGCGGACATCTACGACCGCATCGCGCACCTCCCGGCGGGGACGACCCTCCTCGCCGACAGCGCCAGCGCCAACAGCCGCATCATCCGCAGCGTCCCCCGCGGCGTGACGCTCCTCGACCGGCCCAGTCCGGTCATCCTGCACAAGGCCGTCAAGACCGAGGCCGAGCAGGTAAACATCCGCGCCGCCCACGTCAAGGACGGCGTCGCCGTCTGCCGCTTTCTGTACTGGCTCAAGACCTGCGTCGGCTATGAAGAGATCACCGAGCGCTCCGCTGCGGCGAAGCTCGAGAGCTTCCGCGCCGAACAGGCAGACTATCTCGGCGCGAGCTTCGATCCCATCGCGGCCTACGGCGCGCACGCGGCCATCGTCCACTATGACCCCGCGCAGCAGGCAGAGGAAACCTATCTCGCTCCGCGCGGCCTGTGCCTGTTCGATACCGGCGGGCACTATCTGCAGGGCACGACCGACATCACCCGCACCGTCGCGCTCGGCCCCGTGACCGCGGATGAGCGGCGACTGTTCACGCTCGTGCTGCGCGGCCACCTGCGCCTGTCGCAGGCGCGGTTCCCGCAGGGCGCTGTCGGGCAGGATCTCGATATTCTCGCGCGCCAGCCGCTGTGGGAGCGGGGGCTGGACTTCCTGCACGGCACGGGTCACGGCGTAGGGTATGTGCTGAGCGTCCACGAGGGGCCGCAGCGCCTGCACTGGCGCTTCACCCCCGGCTCCGCCCCCTGCGCGCTGCAGGCGGGCATGGTCATCTCGAACGAGCCGGGGTACTATCAGGCCGGCGCTTTCGGCATCCGGCACGAGAACCTCCTGCTCGTGCGCCCCTCGTGCGAGACGGAGTACGGCGCGTTCCTGCGCTTCGAGAACCTGACGATGGTCCCGTTCGACCGCGACGCCATCGACCCGGCGCTGCTCACCGCCGAGGAGCGTGCCGCGCTCAACCGCTACCACCGCGCGGTGTGGGAGACGATCTCCCCGCACCTCGCAGGCGACGAGCGCGCATGGCTCAAAGCCGCCACCGAGGCGCTGTAAATTCTGAACTGAGGTTTCTGTCTATGCTTTCTATCGGGGGACTGACCCTGTCCTTTATCTGTAAAACCCTGCTGCTGACGGGGCTGCTGCTGGCACTGAGCTGGCTGAGCGGCTGCAGCGCCGAGCGGCTGTTCCGTCTGACACTCGCCCCGGCGGAGCGCCCGGCCGTCGGCTTCGTGCTGCTGATGGCCTGCGGCGAGATCGTCGGCTGGCCCGTGGTCGCCTTCCGCCTGTCCTCCGCGCTGTTCATGGCGCTCGTCGGCGCGGCGGCGGCTGCGCTGGCGCTGTTTGGGCTTCTCTCATGGCTGCGCCGCCCGGCGCTCCCCAGCGTGCGGGAGGATGCGCCCGCCGCGCGGCGTATCGCGCTGCTGCTGGCGCTGGCGGCGGTTGCGCTCGAGCTGGTGATGACGCTTGTCACCTTCCGTTCCGACTCGGACGACTCGTTCTATGTCAGCAACGTTGCCCTCTTCGCAAACAGCTCCGTGCTCAACCCGTTCGACAGCAGCATGGGCTCTCATGTCGTCGGGACGGTGCCGATGTACGACTTCCAGATCTGGGAGAGCGTGCTCGCCATGCTCTGCCGGGTCTTCCGGCTCGGCGCAGCGGAGCTGTGCCACACGGCGATGCTGCCGCCGCTTCTGCTGCTGGCGGCGTCCGCCGCCTTCTCGCTGGGGCTGTCGCTGCTCGGGAATGAGCGCCGCGCGTATCTGTTTACATTTGTGCTCTCCGTGTTCTATATTTTCAGCGGCGCAAACGGCTACAGCGTCGGCGCGTTCCTGCTCGGCCGCGTCTGGCAGGGCAAGTCCGCGAGTCTGACGATTGTGCTGCCGGTGCTCTCGGCGCTGCTGCTGCGCGAGCTGGGCCGCGGAGAGAGAGTTCAGAAGCGGCTTTGGACGCTCCTGCTGGCGTGTATGCTGGCCGCCATCTCGTTTAACCCCACCGGGCTCTATGTCGTGGGCTTCGAGATGCTCTTTCTCACCGCCGCCGTCGCCATCACGGAAAAGCGCGGGCGGCTGATGGTGCACCTGCTGCCGCCGCTCGCCGCCGGGGCGCTCTTTACATTTCTCATCTGGCTGCGCACCAGTCAATTTCCCGGGCAGGTCGATGCCGCGAGCCAGGCCGGGCGCGGCTTCGTGCTCGAGCAGCTGCAGCTGGTGTTCGCCCATCAGGAGGTCTATCTGGCGCTCTTCGCGGTACTTTTCGTGGCTGTGCTGCTGCGCGGCGGGCGGGAGGCCAGAACCTATTTCGTTCTGACAAGCGTGCTGCTGGCGCTGTTTGTGTGGTCGCCCGTGCTCGGTCGGCTTGTGGCGCAGTACGCCACGAAAACGCCGTCGTACTGGCGCGTGTTCTGGCTCATCCCGGTCGGGCCGATCTGCGCATACAGCACGGTGTGGCTGACGGAAAAACTGCCGCGCCGGTGGATGCACCTCGCGGGCGTTCTGGTGTGCAGCGCGCTGCTGGCGCTGCCGGGTGAGTGGATGTTCACCTCCGCGCCCGCGGGCGAGACGCCGTTTCTCCCCTCTGAGAATGTGGAAAAGGTTCCGCAGGAGACGCTCGACTTCGGCGAGCTGCTCACGGACGGCGGCGTCCGCTCCCCTGTTCTCGCCTGCGAGCCGCTCTCCACAACGCTGCGGCAGGTCTGGCCGGAGCTGGAGCTGCTCGTCTCCCGGCCGCAGTACATCCTCGACCTCTATGTCTACCGCGGGCAGGCCGAAACCGGCGAAGATCTGCTGCGGCTCCGGGACTTTGTCAACCAGGGTGAGCCGGAGACAGACGGCATCCCAGCGCTGCTGGCAAAATATGGCGTGGAATACGTCATTCTCTACCGGCAGTGCGGCATCCCGCAGGACTGCCTGCTGCGCGCGGGCTGGCACATTGCCGCCGGGACGGACAACTATGTTCTCATGACGTGCGCGGATGAACTCTCCCCCACACAGCAAGGATAGGTGATAACTGATGAAAACAATGATTCTCATTCCGGCGCTCGCGCCGGGCGCCGAGCTGATTGATTATCTGCAGGCGCTCTCCGATGCGCAGCTCGGGCAGCTTGTTGTCGTCGATGATGGCAGCGGCCCGGACTACGCCCCGATTTTTGCGCTGGCGGCGCAGATCCCCGGCTGCACGGTGCTGCGCCATGAGCAGAACCGCGGCAAGGGTGACGCGCTGAAAACTGGC
>USAC01000013.1 GCA_900552475.1 uncultured Eubacteriales bacterium
TGGCTGCTTATTTCATCTACCGTGTCAAATATACGATCACGGAAGAATCTTATGAAGCGATGGTGCGGGATATTGAGGCGCGCCGCGCGGCGAAAGGAGAAACAGCGGAATGAAAGGCTGGAAAACGGCACTGGCGCTGGGCGCCGCGGCCGCGGCGGCGGAGGCGATGCTGCCGGGGCACGGGCTGGGGCGGATCGGCAAGGGCGTTTCTAAGGCGGTGACGTGGGTGCTCACGGGGGCGCTCATCCTGTTTACGGGATATCTGGCCGTGTCCGGGGCGCTGAGCGGCTCGTCGGACGCGCTGACGGCGCAGCTGACAAAAAATGCCATCTCGACAGCGGTGCCGGTCGTGGGCGGAATCATCTCAGATGCGGCCGGGTCGGTGCTTGCGGGTGCGCTGGTGCTGAAGAACGCGGTCGGCGCGTTCGGAATGCTGGCGGTGCTCGCGATCTGCCTGCTGCCGTTTTTACGTCTGGCGGTGCAGTATCTGCTCTATAAGCTCCCGGCCTTTCTGGCCGCGACGGTGGGGAGCGCGCCGCTCGTGGGGCTGATCGATGCGCTGGGAAGCGCCTTCGGCCTTGTGCTGGGCATGGCGGGGTGCTGCTCGCTTTTACTGCTGATTTCCATCGCCTCGTCGGTGCAGGTGGTGGTTTCCTGAGGAGGGGAGAAAAACATGGTGGAGATACTGCGCGGCTGGCTGCTGGGGCTTGTCGCCGCGGCGCTGATTCTCACGGTGCTGCGGGCGCTCGTGCCGAAGGGGAGCATCCGCCCGGTGGCGCGCGTCACGGCGGGGCTCGTGCTGCTGCTCGTGCTGCTGCGGCCGCTGGCGGGGCTCGGCGGCGGGTCGCTGCGCGTGCGCTATGACGAGCTCGAGCGTGAGATCACCGCGCGCATCGAGGACTATCAGACGCTGCACGAAAACGAGCTGGAAAGCATCATAGCGGACAGCACCGCCGCATATATATCGGAGCAGGCAGCGCATCTGGGACTGACCTGCCGGGCGGAGGTGCGCTGCGAGGTGCGGGACGGGACACCGCAGCCCGCATCCGCGGCGATGGACATTCCGTATGACGCGCGGCTGGCCGCCGCCATCGCGGATGATCTGGGCATCCCGGCGGAAAAGCAGAGCTGGCAGGGAGGTGAAGCGCCATGAAGCTGCCGCTTGCGGCCATCTGGAAGAAGTATAAGCTCGTGCTGCTCGTCGCGGCGGTGGGCGTGGTGCTGATGCTCCTGCCGGGCGGGAAGCAGACGCAGAGCGCGCAGGCGGAGACGGACACGCGCGGCACCTATTCGCTCGAAGAGACGGAGCGGCGCATGGAGACGCTGCTCGGCAAGATCAGCGGTACGGGGCAGCTGAGCCTGATGCTGACGGTGCAGAGCGGGGCGGAGCTGGAGCTGGCGGAGGACACGGACGCGGATGAGCGCGGCCAGCGGCGCGAGACGGTGACGCTCGGCCGCGGCAGCGGCACGCAGGACGTCGTCGTCACGCGGGAGCGCTACCCGTCCTATCAGGGGGCGGTCGTCGTCTGCGAGGGCGCGGGCGACGCGGCGGTGCGCCTTGCGCTGACGGAGGCCGTCTCGGCACTGACGGGGCTTTCGGCGGACAGAATATCCATCGTGCAGTGGAAATCATAACAGGAGGGACAAAGCGATGAAGCAGGTATGGAAAAAGCGGGCAGTGGTGGTGAGCGTCCTGCTGCTGGTGTGCGCGGCGGTGTATCTGAACTGGCGCTATACCGGCGGCGTGGCGGACACGTCGAAGGTGCTCGGCCAGTCGACGCTCGTGAGCGGTACGCAGGAAGGGGAGGACGCGCAGCAGACCGGCACCGATGGCGCGGAGACGCCGGCGGAGAACGACTACTTCGCCACCGCGCGCCTGAGCCGCAAGCAGGCGCGTGACAGCGCCATCAGCATGCTCAAGGAGGCGGAGGTCGACGAGAACGCGGAGCAGACCGTGCTCAACGAGGCGTCCGAGACGCTGCAGGTGCTCGCGGCCTACACCGTGGCCGAGTCGCAGATCGAGAGCCTTGTCACGGCCAAGGGCTATGCCGACTGCGTCGCCTTCATGGGCGAGGACTCCATCAGCGTGGTCGTCTCCGCGCCGGAGGGGCTGCAGGCGGCGGACGTCGCGCGCATCAAGGACATCGTCATCCAGGAGACGGATTACACCGCGCCGCAGATCAAAATCATGGAGGCAAATTAGTGGTTGTATTTTTTCGGGCAGAATGGTATAATAAGGATGATTGCAGATAAAACAATCGAATGCGCTATACAAGGAGTATCAAAGTATGCCTGAAAATAAGGATTATCTGACCCACGAGGAGACGCTCGGCACCATCCAGATCTCCGAGGATGTGGTCGCGTCCATCGCCACCAGCACCGCGCTGGAGGTGGAGGGTGTGGGCGGTCTGCTCATTTTTTTTTTTTTGTTATTTCTAGGAGGGATTTATATTAGCGCACGCGGCGTGCGCGTGGAGATGGAGGGGGACGCCATCGTGGTGAACCTGTTCATCATGCTGCGCTACGGCTTCGCCGTGGCTGAGGTCGCCGAAAAGGTACAGACGGCCGTTTTTTCCGCGTTGGAGGGGATGACGGGCTTTGCCGTCAAGGCCGTGAACGTCCATGTGGGCGGCATCACGTTTGATTGATTACGAAACGAGAAAGAGAAAAGGACGCAGGGATATGACACGCAGCACCGCAAGAGAGATCGCCGCGCATCTGGCCTATGAGCTGAGCTTCACCGAACTGCCGATTCAGGAGTTTCTGGATCAGCAGCTGTCGGACGAGTGCTTCGCGGGCCGTGCCTCCGAGTACGAGATTTACGAGCAGACGCCCAACGAAAAACAGAAGCAGTATATCTGCCGTCTGGTGAGCGGCGTCGCGGAACACGCCGCCGAGCTGGACGCGGACATCGAGAAGTATGCGAAGGGCTGGCGCTTCGAGCGCATCAGCCTTGTCGCCTCGGCCATCATGCGCGTGGCGATGTTCGAGCTGCTGTACATGCCGGACATCCCGCACGGGGTCGCCATCAACGAAGCGGTGCAGATCGCGAAGAAGTACGAATCGCCCGAGGTCGTCCGCTTCATCAACGGCATCCTCGGCAGCTTCCTGCGCGAGGAGATCAAGGATAACCGCGAGGAAAACAAAGCGTAAACGGAATCACAGGCAGAGCCTATGGCTCTGCCTGTGATTTAACGTATCAAAAAGTCTCGCAGAGTTCGCGGTGCCGCAGCGCAGCGAAACTTACCACTTCATGCAAAACAATATCATTCTTTTGCATGAAGTGATTTAGTGATTTTGGGAGGTGGCATACATGCCCGACCGGCAGGTCTGGAGCGTATCACAGGTTAACCTGTTCATCAAAAACCTGCTCGACGAGACGCCGCAGCTGAGCGGGCTGCTCGTGCGCGGTGAGCTTTCAAACTACAAGGTCTATCCCTCGGGGCACCACTATTTCACGCTCAAGGACAGCGAGGGTGCGATGCGCTGCGTGATGTTCCGCGGCGCTGCGTCGAAGCTCCGCTTCCGCCCGGAAAACGGCATGCAGGTCATCGTCTCCGGCCGCGTCGGCGTCTATCCGCGCGACGGTGCGTATCAGTTTTACTGCACGAGTCTTTCCGCCGACGGCATCGGCGACCTCTATGTCGCCTTCGAGCAGCTCAAGGAGAAGCTCAGCCGCGAGGGGCTGTTCGATCCCGCGCACAAGCGCCCGCTGCCCGCCTATCCGCAGCGCATCGCCATCGTCACGAGCGGGGCCGGCGCGGCGGTACACGACATGATCCGCATCCTGCGGCGGCGCTATCCCATCGCGAAGGTGCTGCTGCTGCCGGTGCGGGTGCAGGGCGTTGAGGCACCGCCCGAGATCGTCGGCGCCATCCGCTACGCCAACCGCTGGAAGCTCGCGGACGTGCTTATCACCGGGCGCGGCGGCGGGTCGATCGAGGATCTGTGGGCGTTCAACGACGAGCGTGTTGCCCGCGCGATCTACAACTCGGAAATTCCCGTGATCTCGGCAGTCGGGCACGAGCCGGACGTCACGATTGCGGACTTTGTGGCCGACCGGCGCGCGTCGACGCCGTCGAACGCGGCGGAGATCGCCGTGCCGGACATGGCGGAGCTACTGCGCGCGCTGCAGTCGGCCGGGATGCGCATGACGCAGGCGGAGCTGAACCTGCTCGGCAAGCAGAACGAGCGGCTGGACGCGCTGCGGAAAAAGCGCGCGCTGACCGAACCGCTCGCGTTTGTGCAGGACCGGCGGATGCAGCTCGATTTTGCGCAGCAGCGGCTCGCCGCCGCCGCACAGAGCCGTCTCGGGCGCGAGGAGCAGCGCTTTGCGCGAAACGCCGCGGCGCTCGACGCGATGAGTCCACTGAAGGTGCTCAGCCGCGGATACGCGATGGTGCAGGCGGCGGACGGCAGCGTTCTGCGCAGCGCGCGGCAGGTACAGACCGGCGACCGGATTGAGGTGCGTCTCGGCGAGGGGACGCTCGGCTGCCGCGTGGAGGAGAAAAAGGAGGTTTGACCGTGGAAGATAAGACCTTTGAGCAGAAGATGCTCCGCCTGGAGGAGATCGTGGCGAAGCTGGAGAAGGGCGATGTGCCGCTGAGCGACTCGCTGGCGCTGTTTGAGGAGGGGACGGGTCTGGCCGCGTCCTGCCGCACGCAGCTCGACCGGGCCGAGCAGCAGGTGGTGCGCCTGATGAAGGGCGCGGACGGCGCGCCCGTTGAAACGGAATTTACCGGGGAGGAATGAACGCATGAACTACGAAGAGAGATACGCGGCCTATCTGCAGGCCATCGAGGAATACTTGAGCGGCCTGTTCACCGCGGACAAGCCCTATGCGCGGCTGTATGAATCCATGCGCTACAGCGTCCTCTCCGGCGGCAAGCGCATCCGCCCGGTGCTGACGCTCGAGTTTGCGCGGCTGGGCGGGATCGACTGGCATCTGGCGCTACCGTATGCCTGCGCGCTGGAGCTGGTACACAACTATTCGCTCATCCACGACGACCTGCCGTGCATGGACAACGACGACCTGCGCCGCGGCAAGCCCACGAACCACAAGGCCTTCGGCGAGACGCTCGCCGTCCTCGCGGGCGACGCGCTGCAGCCCGAGGCGTTCCGGCTGATCCTCGAAGCGCCCTGCATGTCCGACAGCAGCCGCGTCGAAGCGGCGCTCGTGCTGGCCAGCGCCTGCGGCGCGGACGGCATGGTCGGCGGACAGGTGCTCGACACGCTCTACGGCATTTCCACGGAGAAGGAGCTGGCCGGGATGTACCGGCTCAAGACTGGCGTGATGATCTCCGGCGCGGCGCAGCTCGGGTGCGTGGCCTCGAACATGAACGCCACCATGCGCCAGCAGGCGGCGGAATACGCCGACCAGCTGGGGCTTGCGTTCCAGATCCGTGACGATATGCTCGACGTGGTGGGCGATGAACAGGTGTTCGGCAAGCCCATCGGCTCCGACAAGGAGGAGGGCAAGATCACCTACGTCGACGTGAAAGGGCTCGATGGCTGCGCCAAGGCCGTTGAGGACTGCACGGCGAAGGCCAAGGCCGCCGTCGCGTCGTGGCCGGATCACGAGTTCCTGTTCGAGCTGGCCGACCGTCTCGTCGGGAGAAAGAAATAATCACCGAAACAAAAGCGCATGGCCTGTAACAGGCCGTGCGCTTTTGTCTGTCCCAAAAAGTTTCGCAGAGTTCGCGGCTCGTAAGCCGCGAAAAAAGTGAAATCCGTTTTTTGCGGCGGCGTGTACGTCGCAAAAAACACTTTGCGCGGAGCGGAGTGTCGCAGCCCAGCCGTAGGCTGGGCAAGGAGCAGAGCGAAGCGAAACCCAATAGCGTCAAAAGGCCATCGGCCTTTTGACGCTATTTTTTCGATAACATCACGCGCCGCGTGAGACGGACTTGCGCGCGGTGGTGAGATATGGTATAATATTTGCTAATATGAGAAATTATCCAGCGCGAACCAGACCGCTTTTTGTGAGAAAAGGAGACGAGCCTATGGCCACGTTCACTGTCAACGGAAAATCCGTTACCGTGGAGAAGAATCAGAAGCTGATCCGCTTTCTGCGCGATACGCTGCACCTGACCTCCGTGAAGGACGGCTGCAGCGAGGGCGCCTGCGGCACCTGCCATGTCCTCATCGACGGCAAGCCAACCAAGGCCTGCATCCCGCAGACGGACAAGCTCGAGGGGAAGACTGTTCTCACCATCGAGGGGCTCTCCGACTGGGAAAAGCAGGTCTATACCTTCGCCTTCGGCGAAGCGGGCGCGGTGCAGTGCGGCTTCTGCATCCCCGGGATGGTCATCTCGGCCAAGGCACTGCTCGACGCGAACCCGAACCCCACGCGCGAGGAGGCGGCCTTCGCCATCCGCAACAACATCTGCCGCTGCACGGGGTATGTCAAGATCATCGACGGCATCCTCCTCGCGGGGAGGATCTTCCGCGAGGGAAAGATTCCCGCACCCGCGGCCGACGACTGGCAGTTGGGCTCGCGCGTCCACCGGCTCGACGTGGAGGAGAAGGTGCTCGGCTATGGGCAGTACCCCGACGACGTGTACGTCGACGGGATGTGCTACGGCGGCGCGGTGCGCAGCGCCTACGCCCGCGCGCGGGTGCTCGCGATCGACACAAGCGCGGCGGAAGCGCTCGAGGGCGTCGTCTGCGTCCTGACGCAGAAGGACATTCCCGGCAAAATCAACGTCGGCCACCTGAAAAAGGATCAGCCGACGCTCATCGGCGTGGGGGAGATCACGCACTACCTAGGCGACGCCGTGGCCCTCGTCTGCGCGCGCGATCAGGAGACGCTTGAAGCGGCGAAGAAGCTCGTGCAGGTTGAATACGAGGTGCTGCCCGCCGTCCACAGTCCGGCAGAAGCCGCGGCGCCCGGCGCGCCACTCGTGTTCGAGACGGACGAGAACAACGTGCAGGCGTATAAGCGCGTCTCCCGCGGCGACGCGGCGGGCGCAATTGCGCGATCAAAATATGTGCTCACGGAGCACTTCCATACCCCGTGGACGGAGCACGCCTTCCTCGAGCCGGAGTGCTGCGTGGCGCTGCCGCTCGAAAACGGCGGCGTGCGGCTCCTCACGACCGACCAGAGCGCGCACACGACCATGCACGAGTGCGCCGCGATGCTGGGCGTCGACTATGAGCACTGTCAGGTACAGAATATGCTCGTCGGCGGCGGCTTCGGCGGCAAGGAGGACATGTCCGTGCAGCACCACGCGGCGCTGCTGGCATATGTCGCGCGCGTTCCGGTGAAGGTGAAGCTCTCGCGGCAGGAATCCATCCTCGTCCACCCGAAGCGGCACAGCTTCGACATGGATTTCACGATGGGCTGCGACGAAAACGGCATCATTCAGGGCGTGAAGGCCTCCGTCGTGTCCGATACGGGCGCGTTTGCCTCTCTCGGCGGGCCGGTGCTCGAGCGCGCGTGCACGCACGCGGCGGGGCCGTATGCCTACGAAAACTTCGAGATCGAGGGGTACGCCTACTATACGAACAACCCACCCGCGGGCGCGTTCCGCGGCTTCGGTGTGACGCAGACCTGCTTCTGCACGGAGACGCTGCTGAACCAGATGGCCGACCTCGTCGGCATCTCCCCGTGGGAGATCCGCTACCGCAACGCCATCCGCCCCGGCGGAGTCCTCCCGAACGGGCAGATTGTGGATGAGTCCACGGGGCTTGTCGAGACGCTCGAGGCCATCAAGCCCGCCTATGACGCGGCGGTTGCTGCGGGCGACCCGGTCGGCATCGCCTGCGCGATGAAGAACGCGGGCGTCGGCGTCGGCATCCCGGACTGGGGGCGCTGCAGGCTGATCGTCGAGGATGACGGGAAGGTACACATCTATTCCGGCGCGAGCTGCATCGGGCAGGGGCTCGGCACGGTGCTCGTGCAGGTCGTCGTGACGAACACGGGGCTGCACCGGGACGACATCGTCTATGAGCGCAGCAACACGTGGATCGCGCCCGACTCCGGCGACACGTCCGGCTCGCGCCAGACGCTTGTGACGGGCGAAGCGACCCGCCGCGCCTGCGAAAAGCTGCAAAAAGAGCTGCGAAGTGGAAAAGCTTTACAGGACTTGATAGGGCAGGAGTTCTACGGGGAATACCTCGCGAAAACCGACCCGCTTGGCGCGGACGTGCCGAATCCGGTCAGCCACGTCGCCTACGGCTACGCCACGCAGATGTGCATCCTCGACCGCGAGACGGGGCGCATCAAAAAGATGGTCGCGGCGCACGACGTGGGCAAGGCCGTGAACCCCCTGAACTGCGAAGGGCAGATCGAGGGCGGCGTCGTGATGAGCATGGGCTACGCGCTCACGGAGCAGTACCCGATCAACGAGGACTGTAAGCCCACGGCGAAATACGGCACGCTCGGGCTCTTCCGCGCGAATCAGATTCCGCCAGAGATCCAGTCCATCGTGGTCGAAAAGCCGGGGCTCTCCGTCGCGGGCGGCGCCATCGGCATCGGGGAGATCACCTCGATCCCCACGGCTCCCGCCATCGCGGATGCCTACTACCGGCTCGACGGCGAGCGGCGTCTCGAGCTTCCACTGGTAAACACGCCCTACGCGCGGAAGAAGTAACGTTCTACATAGTATAAAACTGGCAGCCCCGGTTGGGGCTGCCAGTTTTTGCTTATTCTTCTGTATGGCCGCTCTGTATGGGGATGCTTCCGAATTTTTCCGCGAACAGGCGGTCGCCGTAATCGCGCAGCTCGCGGCAGAAATCGTCATACTGCGTGAGCAGGCGCTCGCCCTCTGGGGTCAGCGTCGCGCCGCCGCCGCCCTTGCCGCCGGTGCTCGAGTGCAGCAGGGGAAAGCCCAGCTGCCGCTCGGCGTGCTTCGTGATCGTCCACGCCTTGGAGTATGCCATGCCCATCGACATGGCCGCGGCGCGCAGCGAATGAAGCTCCTGCACGCGGTGCAGCAGCGCGGCGATGCCCGGGCCGAAGCACTTCTCCTCAGCGAACAGGCGCACAGATACGTTGTAGTGTAAATTCTGTTCCATACGGCTATTGTACCAGCCCCTGCCGCAAACGTCAACGGCGGGGATTGACCTTTTTTTTAATCGGTGTTATTCTTTTGAAAAACAGACGAAGGGAGCGGGAAGCATGAGAGTTCTGATTCGCGGCGCGGGGGATCTCGCCTCCGGCATCGCCCTGCGGCTGCACCGCGCGGGGCTGGACGTGGTGATGACCGACCTCGAAAAGCCCACGGCCATCCGCCGCACGGTCTGCTTCTCGCAGGCGCTTGTGCTGGGCGCGGCCACGGTCGAGGATGTGACGGCGCGCGCGGCGGCATCGGCCGCGCAGGCGGAGGAAATTCTCGCGGCGGGGGAGATCCCCGTGCTCGCCGATCCGGCATGCACCTGCCGCGAAGCGCTGCGGCCTGATGCGCTCGTCGACGCGATTCTCGCCAAGCGCAACCTCGGCATGCGGATCGGCGACGCGCCCGTCGTCATCGGCGTCGGCCCCGGCTTCACGGTGGGGGAGGACTGCCACGCCGTCGTAGAGACGATGCGCGGGCACACGCTCGGACGGGTGATCTACCGCGGCAGCGCCATCCCCAACACGAACATCCCCGGCCTGATCGGGGGCTTCGCGGGCGAGCGCGTCCTGCGCGCACCGGCGGACGGCGTGTTTCACCGGAAGCTCGAGATCGGCGCGCGGGTGGAGCCGGGCGACGTCGCGGGCGAGGTGGCGGGTCTGCCGATGTGCTGCATGATCGGCGGCGTCCTGCGCGGGATTCTTCCGGAGGGGACGCAGGTTCACAAGGGCATGAAATCCGGCGACGTCGACCCGCGCGGACAGGTGGAAAACTGCTATACCGCGTCGGACAAGGCTCTTGCCGTCGGCGGCGGCGTTTTAGAGGCGATTCTGCACCTGTCCGGGATATTGAGGAGGGAAGCATGATGGAAAATCAGGTGAAGCTGACGAAGCTCGCGCAGTGCGCCGGGTGCGGCGCGAAGGTCGGCGCCGGGACGCTGGCGCAGCTGCTCGAGGGCATCCGCGTCCACAGCGACCCGAATCTGCTGGTGGGCTTCGACAAGAGCGACGACGCGTCGGTCTACCGCGTGTCGGACGAGCTCGCGCTCGTGCAGACGGTGGACTTCTTCCCGCCGATCGCGGATGATCCCTACACTTTCGGCCAGATCGCTGCGACGAATGCGCTCTCGGACGTCTACGCGATGGGCGGCGAGCCGAAGCTCGCGCTCAACATCATGTGCGTGCCGGAGAAGATGGAAAAGGCCACGATCCACCAGATTCTCCGCGGCGGGTACGACAAGGCCTATGAGGCGGGCGCGATCATCACCGGCGGACACAGCATCTTCGACGACGAGCCGAAGTATGGCCTCGCCGTGACGGGCTTCGTCCACCCCGACCGCGTCCTGACGAACAGCGGCGCGCGGGCGGGCGACGTGCTGATTCTGACCAAGCCCATCGGTATCGGTGTGCTGACTTCCGCGATGAAGGCCGACCTCTGTGACGAGGAGACGGTGCAGCTTGCGATGCGCCTGATGACGACGCTCAACAAAAACGCACGCGATGTGATGGTGCGCTATCGCGTCCATGCCTGCACGGACGTGACGGGCTTCGGCCTGATGGGGCATCTGCTGGAGATGTGCCAGGGCAGCGGCCTTGCCGCGCGGGTGGACACGAAGGGGATTGTCCTCATCGGCGCGGCGATGGAGTTCGCGCGGATGGGCGTGCTCCCGGCGGGGCTCTACCGCAACCGCAGCTTCGCCGAGAGTTCCGTCGACGCCGGTGAGGTGGAGTTGGCCGTGCAGGATCTGCTCTTTGATCCGCAGACGTCCGGGGGCCTGCTCATGGCGGCGGATCCCGGGGACGCGGAGAGCCTGCTGGCCGACCTCCGCGGCTGCGTCCCGAGCGCGCAGCGCGTCGGCGAGCTGACGGCGTATCAGGGCGGGGCGCGGATTTGCCTGCGCTGAAAAACTTTCCTGTCAAATTTTCGGATAAGGGGCTATCCTTTATCCGACTGATATGTTATAATCCAAGATTGAAAAGCGGCAGGTAACTGCCCATATATTCATGCAGGAGGAAAAGCAACTATGGAAACCTATGGTCTGGAGAAGCTGGGGATCATCAACACCCGTGCCGTCTACCGCAACCTGACGCCGGCGCAGCTCGTGGAGCATGCGCTTGCGCGCGGAGAGGGCACGCTCTCCAATACCGGCGCGCTGGTCGTGAAAACCGGTAAGTATACCGGCCGCAGCGCCAACGACAAGTTCATTGTCGACACCCCCGCTGTCCATGACGATATCGCCTGGGGCAAGGTGAACCGCCCCATCGAGAAGGCCAAGTTCGACGCCATCCGCGCCAAGGTCATCGCCTATCTGCAGGGCAAGGACGTCTTTATCTTCGACGGCTTCGCCGGCGTCGATCCCAAGTATACGAAGGCGTTCCGCATCGTCAACGAGTTGGCGAGCCAGAACCTCTTCATCCACCAGCTGCTGCGCCGCCCGACGGCCGAGCAGCTCGCGGACTTCCGCGAGGACTATACCATCATCGCCGCCCCCGGCTTCAAGTGCATCCCCGAGATCGACGGGACGCGCTCCGAGGCCGCGATCCTCGTCGACTATGAGGCGCACGAGGTCGTGATCTGCGGCACGCAGTACGCGGGCGAGATCAAGAAGTCCGTGTTCTCCGTCATGAACTATGTCCTGCCCAAGCAGGGCGTGTTCCCGATGCACTGCTCCGCCAACATCGGCACGCACGGCGACTCCGCCGTGTTCTTCGGTCTGTCCGGCACCGGCAAGACCACCCTCTCCGCCGACCCGAACCGCAAGCTGATCGGCGATGACGAGCACGGCTGGGCCGACGACTCCGTCTTCAACTTCGAGGGCGGCTGCTACGCCAAGTGCATCAACCTCAGCCCCGAAGGCGAGCCTGAGATCTACAACGCCATCAAGTTCGGCGCGATGGTCGAGAACGTCGTCATGGATCCCGAGACGCGCGAGTTCGACTTCGACGACGACTCCCTCGCCGTCAACTCCCGCGTGGGCTACCCCGTAGAGTATATCCCCAACGCAGAGCTCTCCGGCATGAGCCCGAGCGTCCCCAAGACCGTCATCTTCCTGACAGCGGACGCCTACGGCGTGCTGCCCCCCATCAGCAAGCTCGATAAGAACCAGGCCATGTACTACTTCGTCTCTGGCTTTACCTCCAAGGTCGCCGGTACCGAGATCGGCGTGACGGAGCCCGTGCCGACGTTCTCCACCTGCTTCGGCGAGCCCTTCCTGCCGCTCGATCCCTCCGTCTATGCCGCGATGCTGGCCGACAAGGTCGAGAAGGCGGGCGCGAAGGTCTATCTGGTCAACACCGGCTGGAACGGCACCGGCAAGCGCATGAAGCTGAGCTACACCCGCGCCATGGTTACCGCCGCCCTGACCGGCGAGATCGAGAAGAGCGAGTTTGTCACTGATCCCACCTTCTGCGTACAGGTGCCGACGAGCATCGAGGGCGTGCCCAGCGAGCTGCTCATCCCTGCGAACACGTGGGACGACAGAGACGCCTATGCTGCGAGCTGCAGGAAGCTGGCCGCGAGCTTTATCGAGAACTTCAAGAAGTACACCCACATGAGCGCCGAGGTCGTCGCCGCCGGCCCCAAGGCGTAAACGCGCATTTTCCGGCCGAAAAACAGACAGAGCGCCGGGAGCCAACCGCTCCCGGCGCTTTTTTCCCCAAGGAGGACAGCATATGATTGAACTGAAAATCCTGATCGACGAGATCGACTATGACTCCGTGGCAGACTTTCTCGTCCCGCTGCTGGTCGAGAAGCTGAAAAAGGAGGACAGGACCGGCCTCTTCGGTTCCGTGCTCTCCGGCAACTCCGCCATGGCCTCGAACATGGCGCGCGGCCTGCTCGAGAAGCTGCCGCAGGAGAAGAAGGACGAGCTGGTCGTGCAGCTGCTCACGAAGAATCGCGACAAGCTCCTCGAGACGGGCCGCACTGCCGCCGCGAAAAACGGCATCCGCCTGCAGATCTGCGATGTATCGGCGAAGAAAATCTGACCTCTCCGGCAAAAAACGGCGCGCCCCGCGGGTATCCGGACCGGGCTTTTCCTGTTGCCATTGTACACGGAGCGTGCTATGATATGAAATAAGAGAGAATACGAAAGAGGGAGGACTCGCAGATGCTTTTGGCGATTGATGTCGGCAACTCGACGATCTCGGCGGGTCTGTTCGACCGGAAGCGGGAGCTGAAGTTCCTCGCGTCCATCGACACGGACAGCCGCAAAACGGCCGATCAGATCAGCATCGACCTGATGAACCTGTTCCAGCTGTATCACTACGACCTGAAGGACGTCACCGGCGCCATTTTCTCGAGCGTCGTGCCGCCGATCAACTTTATGATGGAAAAGGCGCTCACGCGCCTGCTCGGAAAGCCGCCGATGGTCGTGGGGCCGGGCGTGAAGACAGGGCTGAACATCCGGATGGAGGTACACAACCAGCTCGGCGCGGATATCGTCGCAAACGCCGTGGCCGCGCTGGAGAAATACCCCGCGCCGATCATCATGATCGACATGGGCACCGCAACGACCATCTCCTATATCTCCGCCAAGCACACCTATGAGGGCGGGCTGATGTTCCCCGGTGTGCGTCTGAGTCTCGACGCGCTCTCGGATCATACGGCGCAGCTGCCGGACGTGGCGCTGCAGCACCCAAAGCAGCTCATCGGCAAGAACACCGAGGACTGCATGCGCTCGGGCATCGTCTACGGGACGGCGGGCATGCTCGACGGGATCATCGACCGCATCCGCGACATGCTCGGCGAGGACGAGCACCCCTCCATTATCGCTACCGGCAGCAACGCGCCCGTCATCGTGCGCTACTGCCGCAACCACATCGTCTATGACAAATATCTGCTGATGGAGGGGCTGTGGAACATCTATCAGCGCAACAAATGAACAATTTCTGAAAGTTTCTGTTGAAACGGGAACGAATTTGGGATATACTATCCCCAGTATCTATCTTACGGAGGTTTTTACAATGATTGAGATCACCAAAGACACCATCATCGGTGATATTCTGGATGTCGCGCCTCAGACCGCGCCCATTTTCCTGTCCATTGGCATGCACTGCCTTGGCTGCCCGTCCTCCCGCGGCGAGACCGTGGAGGAGGCCTGCATGGTGCACGGCATCGACTGCGACAAGCTGCTCGAAATCGTCAACGAAGAGGCCAACAAGGCCGCGGAGTAACACAACCGTGACAACGCCAAACGCATACGGCCACCGCCGTATGCGTTTGCTTGCGTCCGCAGAAGGAGAGTGGCCTATGCAGCCGAAACATCTACAGCTCGCCCCGCGATTGCAGCTGCTGGCCGATCTCGTGCCGCAGGGCGCGCGCCTGGCCGACATCGGAACCGACCACGGGTATCTGCCGGTCTGGCTCCTGCAGCAGGGGCGGATTTCCTCCGCCATCGCCGCGGACATCGGCGCCGGGCCGCTTGAGCACGCCCGCCGTACCGCGCGCGAATACGACGTCTATGGGCTGGCCTTCCGCCTGTGCGACGGGCTGAGCGCCATCGCGCCCGACGAGGCCGACACGCTCGTCATCGCCGGTATGGGCGGCGAGACGATCATCCATATTCTCGTGAGCGCGCCGTGGACGCGCGGCTGCACGCTTCTGCTGCAGCCGCAGACGAAGATCGAGCTGCTGCGTGCGTGGCTGCGCGAGCACGGCTATGCCGCGGATGCCGAGCGGCTCGTGGAGGACAAGGGTAAGCTCTATCTCGTCCTCTCCGTCCGCGGGGCGGAACCGGGGACGGCGTCGGTACTCGAGCAGTACGGCGGGTTCTGTCTGGAGGGCGACCCGCTCTACGGCGCATACCTCACGCGGCAGATCGCGCGCCTGCGCCGCCGCGCGGAGGGCATCCGCGAGAGCCGCGGGGAGGAGACACAGGCGCTCTTGTCCCTTGCGGCGCAGCTGGAGGAAAAGAAGGAGGTATGGCAGTATGGCGGCCGTGCGTGAAATCGAACAGTTTCTCTATACCTGGGCACCGCGCGAGCTCGCGGCGGGCTGGGACAACGTGGGTCTGCTCGTCGGCGACCCGGACCGCGAGGTCACGCGAATTCTCGTCGCGCTCGACGTGACGCGGGCCGTCGCGGACGAGGCGGCGCGGCTCGGCGCGGAGCTGATCGTGGCACACCACCCGGTCATGAACGTCCGCTGGCACGAGCAGCAGATGCAGACGCTGCGCGACGATACGCGGCTCGGCGGGCTGCTGACGGCGCTGGTGCGAGGGAACCTCTCCGCCATCTGCATGCACACCAATCTCGACGCCGCGGAGGGCGGCGTGAACGACTGTCTCGCCCGAAAACTTGGCCTGCAGGACGCGGAACCGTTCAATGAGGAAAAAATCGGGCGAATCGGCACCATTTCCTGCGAAAAACCCCTTGAAGAGTTCCTACAGGATGTGGTAAAATTATTGGGCTGTCGTGGGCTGCGCTATCACAGCGGCGAAAGACCCGTCCGCCGCGTGGCGGTGGGTGGCGGCGCGTGCGGTGAATATATCCAGAGGGTCATCGACCTCGGCTGCGACACGTTCGTCACGAGCGACCTCGGCTACCACGACTTTTTGGATACGCAGGGACTGAACCTCATCGACGCGGGCCACTTTCCCACGGAGAACGTGGTCTGTGAGGAGCTTGTGCGCCGCCTGAGCGAGGCCTTTCCCACGATTCAGATCACAAAATCGGCCGTCCACCATGACGCCGTGCAATTCTACATGAGCTAAGGAGAGAAGATACTATGTCCGGACATTCCAAGTGGCACAATATCCAGAAAACCAAGGGTGCGGCCGATGCCAAGCGCTCCGCCGCCTTCACCAAGATCGCCAAGGAGATCATCGTCGCCGTGAAGCAGGGCGGCAGCGGCGACCCCGCGAATAACTCCCGTCTCGCGACCGTCGTGGCCAAGGCCAAGGCCGCCAACATGCCCAACGACAACATCAAGCGCACCATCGAGAAGGCGCTCGGCGCGGGCAACACCGACAACTACGAGTCCGTCACCTACGAGGGCTACGGCCCCTGCGGTGCGGCCGTCATCGTCGAGGCGCTGACCGACAACCGCCAGCGCACCGCCCCCGAGATCCGCCACTATTTCGATAAGTTCGGCAAGGGCATGGGCGCACAGGGCTGCGTCAGCTGGTCCTTCGACCGCAAGGGTGTGATCGTCATCAACAACGAGGACGAGGAGCTCGACGAGGAGACCGTCATGATGGACGCGCTCGACGCCGGCGCCGAGGACATCGAGGCCGACGGCCCCGTCTTTGAGGTCACCACCGATCCCGACAGCTTCAACGACGTCGTCAAGGCGCTCGAGGCCAAGGGCTACACCTTTGCCAGCGCGGAGATCGAGATGGTGCCGCAGAACTACGTCACCATGTCCAGCGAGGAGGACGTGAAGAGCATGGAGAAGCTCCTCGACATGCTCGACGACAACGACGACGTCCAGAACGTGTGGCATAACTGGCAGCAGGACTAAATTACATAAAAAGGCCGTCTCATCCAGTGGGTGAGACGGCCTTTTTATGTAATTTTTCGCTCCGAACCGCGCATTTTTGTACGCGCGGCGCACAAAAATACACTCTCTCCGCGCAGTCCGTTTTTTTCGACGTACACGCCGCCGCAAAAACGGATTGGACCTTTTAGATGCGAACTCTGCGAGACTTGGAAGTGACAAATGGCGGTCTGTATGATAAAATAATAGACGCACAGAAGAAGGGAGGGCCGGTTATGACAAAAGGAGACATCTTCTCGCTGGTGATAACGGGGCTGCTTGCGCTCGGGATCCTTGCCGCTGCGGTTTTGCTGATATGCGGAAAGGGCGGACGGTTGCTCGCGGGCTACAACACCATGACGCCCGAGGAACGCGCGGCCTTTGACGAGCGGGCGCTCTGCCGCTTCTGGGGCAAGATTTTGCTGCCGATGGGCGCGTTTTTGCCCATGGCGGCGGTCGGCGGGATCTATGACAAAGTCTGGCCGGCACTCGCCTATCTCGCGCTCGTGCTGGGTCTGGTCGCCTTTGCCATAATCTACAGCAACACGGGAAAGCGGTTCAGGAAATAAGGAAAATCTCCGGCGTTGCCGGAGATTTTCCTTATTTCTTCGATTTTTTGTTCAGCTGGCTGGGATTCAGGGGCTTTTGACCCGCGATGGCGCGGTAGTGGTTGACCTTGTCTAGGCGTTTTTGCTGCTTTTTCGCTTTTTCCTTCTCCTTGGCGCGCTTCTGCGCGGCCTCCTGATCGAGCTTTTTCTTGGCCAAATACTCACTCTTTTCGTCATTTTTCTCGAGATCCTTGTACTTTTCCGGGTGACGTGCCCAGTCGATGCGGAAGACAGTCAGCGCGACGAGCAAAATCACGCCGACGGCGACAATGGCGTAAACGAGAATGTTCCAGATCATGAATCGCGAGCCCCCTTACCTGATTTTCTCCAGTATACAGGAAAACGCGGGCGTTTGCAAGCGCGTCGCGGCGAAAAGAGGGGAGGGGGCGGCGGAAAAACGGTTGAGTTTTGCCGCATCCGCGTGTATAATATCCAATTGTTTGTACGGCGCGTTTTGCGCCGCCGAGATTCTTGATACCACGGAGGAACACCGTTTTGATTACGAGCTTTCAGGAACTGGAGAGGCATGTGCTCTCGCACGGCCTGCGCGGACGCATCGCGCTCGCCAACGCGCAGGATGAACCGGCGCTGGCGGCTCTCGTGCGCGCGCAGCGCGCCGGGGCGGCGGAGGGTACGCTTATCGGCCCGGCCGACGAGATCGCGCGGCTCCTGCGCAGAATGGGCGAGCAGGTGTCGGACTATGAGATCGTGCCGTTTACCGGCACGGAGCTGGACGCGGCGAAGCTGGCCGTGCGCACTGTGCGCGAGGGGCGCGCGGACATGCTGATGAAGGGGCTGCTGCACACGGCGGACTTCGCACGCGCGATTTTAAATCGCGAGACGGGTCTGATGCCGCAGACCGGGCGGCGGCTGCTGAGCCAGTGCGGCTTTTTCCAGTACGACGGGCGGATCGTTCTGATCACCGACGCGGCGATCAACATTAACCCCGATGTCGAGACGCAGATCGGGATCGTCGAGAACACGCTGCCTGTGGCGCACGCGCTGGGGATCGAGACGCCGAAGGTGGCGGTTTTGTCCGCGGTCGAAACCGTGTCGGAGAAGATGCCCTCGACCGTGACGGCGCGCGAGGTGGCGCGGCGCGGGATTCCGGGCTGCGTCGTCTCCGGGCCGCTCGCGATCGACAGCGCGCTCTCGCGCGAGTCCGCCCGCCACAAGACGATCAGCGACCCCGTGGCCGGGCAGGCGGATCTGCTGCTCGTGCCGTATGTCGAGATGGGGGACATCATGTATAAGACCTGCAGCTGCATCGCGGGGCATACGATGGCCAGCACGATCTGCGGCGCGGCCTGCCCGATCATCATCAACAGCCGCAGCGACTCGGACGATACGAAGTACTATTCGATTCTCATCGCCGCCATGATGAGCGGCAGCGCTTCGTAGCACATGGCTTTCTTTGCGGGCGCGCAGAGTTTTCTGCGCGCCCGTGTTTTTTTTGCGCCGCCGCATGCGCTGATTTGACACAAAGCAAAATTTCTGCTACGATGCCCGTAGCGTTGAAAAGAGAAGGAGGACTTCCGTGAGGATTGTGTCAACTGAACAAAATAAAAATTTTGTTCAGTTGGAGGTAGGCTGACAGAGGGTATTCCCCGGAAAACGGCGTTTTTGGCCGGTTTGACCTTCCGGGGCCGCTTGGCGCGGATGGCCGCCGCACACCTGTTTTTTATTTAATTGTCTGCTCAACACATCCCCGCGAAAAAATACAATGGATTACCGAAAAGATTCTCCGCAGATCCTGCTCGATTTTCTCTCGTACCACGAGACGATCAAGGCGCACTCGCAGCGCACGGTCGATGAATACTATCTGGATCTGCGCAATTTCTTCCGCTATATGAAGCGCGCCCGAAATGCCGAGCTCCACGAGCTTCCGCTCGATCAGATCGACATCCGCGACGTCGATCTCGCGTTCGTCAGCTCGATCCGCCTGACGGACATCTACGACTATCTGTCGTACCTGAGCCGCGACCGGCTGCAGCACCAGAATAGTGAAATTTCTAACAAAGGGCTGAGCCCGGCTTCCCGTGCGCGCAAGCTCGCGACCATCCGCTCGTTTTTCAATTATCTGTGCAATAAGCGGCACCTGCTGGAGGAAAATCCCTGCAAGGATGTCGACCCGCCGAAGCTGATGAAGACGCTGCCGCGCTATCTGACGCTCGATGAGAGCATTTCCCTGCTCGATTCCGTCGACGGCGAGAACCGCGAGCGCGACTACTGCATCCTGACGCTGTTTCTCAACTGCGGGCTGCGGATTTCGGAGCTGATCGGCCTGAACCTCAACGACATGCAGGGCGACGCGCTGCGCATCCTCGGCAAGGGCAATAAGGTGCGCATCGTCTACCTCAATCAGGCCTGCAAGGACGCGCTCGGGCAGTATCTCGCCGTGCGGCGGCCGATCAGCGGCCGCGACCGCGAGGCGCTCTTCCTCTCGCGCAACAATCGGCGCATCAGCCGCTCGACGGTGAACCTGCTGGTCAAGAAACACCTGAGTGCCGCGGGACTGGACAGCACGCGCTACTCGAGCCACAAGCTGCGCCACACGGCGGCGACGCTCATGCTGCAAAACGGCGTGGACGTGAAGGCCGTGCAGGAGGTTCTCGGGCACGAGCACCTCAATACAACGGAAATTTACACGCACATCGACAACGAAGCCCTCCGTGTGGCCGCAAAGGCAAACCCCTTGTCACGCGTTAAAATCAAAGGAAAAATCAAGGAAGAGCCCGATAAAAATCATGAAAAGGACGAGGAGACCTGAGCTTCCCCGCCCTTTTCACTGTCCGGGAGAAAATATTGCCCGCGCGGCGGCACTTTTTCTCCGCCGGATTGATTGACTTTTTCTGTCAGATGCGATACTCTAATAGTAACTTATAATATGGAGGTTTCCCATGAATACGGCAGAACTTTCCAGCGTATGCAAAGCCGTCCGCAGAGATATCATCAACATGACCGCCAATGCAGGCAGCGGCCATCCCGGTGGTTCCCTCTCCGCGGTGGAGCTGATGGTGAGCGTGTTTTTTAACCACATGCGCATTGATCCCCAGAACCCCAAGATGCCGGAGCGCGACCGCTTCGTGCTGAGCAAGGGCCACGCGGCCCCGTGCTACTACGCGGTGCTGGCCGAGCGCGGCTTCATCAGCCGCGGTGAGTTCCAGAACTTCCGCCAGCTGCACAGCATCCTGCAGGGCCACCCCGACTGCAAGAAGGTCCCCGGCGTGGACGCGTCTACCGGCTCGCTCGGTCAGGGCTGCTCCATCGCGGTGGGCATGGCGCTCGGCGCGAAGGTGCAGAAGCAGGATGTCAACGTCTATACCATCCTCGGCGACGGCGAGTGTCAGGAGGGCCAGATCTGGGAGGCGCTGATGTCTGCCGCCCACTATAAGCTGGACAATCTGACCGTCATCATCGACAACAACGGTCTGCAGATCGACGGCAGCAACAACGAGGTCATGAGTCTCGGCGATCTGGCGGCGAAGGTGCGCGCCTTCGGCTTCGAGGTGTTCGAGCTGGACGGCCACGACCTCGAAGCCATCGAGGCGGCGCTGAGCGCCAGAACCGCCCCCGGCGTGCCGAAGTGCATCCTCGCCCACACCGTCAAGGGCAAGGGCGTCTCCTTCATGGAGAACCAGGTAGGCTGGCACGGCAAGGCACCCAACGAGGAGCAGCGCCAGCAGGCTTTGAAGGAATTGGAGGACTGAGACTATGAGTGAGAAAATTGCAACCCGTGAAGCCTACGGCAAGGCCCTCGTCGAGCTGGGCGCCGTCAACGATAAGGTCGTGGTGCTCGACGCCGACCTCGCCGGCGCGACGATGACGAAGCATTTCAAGGCCGCCTATCCCGAGCGGTTCTTCGACTGCGGCATCGCCGAGGCGAACATGATGAATATCGGCGCGGGCCTGTCCACGATGGGTCTTGTCCCCTTCTGCTCCACGTTCGCGATGTTCGGCGCGGGCCGCGCCTATGAGCAGATCCGCAACTCCATCGCCTATCCGAAGTTCAACGTCAAGATCTGCTGCAGCCACGCGGGCGTCTCCGTCGGCGAGGACGGCGGCAGCCACCAGGCGATCGAGGACATCGGCCTGATGCGCCTTGTCCCCGGCATGACCGTGATCGTCCCGGCCGACGCCAAGGAGGCCCGCAAGGCCACCTTCGCGCTCGCCGGGTTCCAGGGTCCCGCCTACATGCGCCTTGCGCGTCTGGCAACGCCCGTCTTCGAGGAGGACTACCCCTTCGAGATCGGCAAGGCCAACGTCCTGCGCGAGGGCAAGGACGCGGCGGTGTTCGCCTGCGGCCTGATGGTCAATGAGACGCTCGAGGCCGCGAAGCTCCTCGCCGCCGAGGGCATCGAGATCTCCGTCATCAACGTCCACACGATCAAGCCCATCGACGCCGAGTGCGTCAAGGCCTACGCCGAAAAGTGCGGCAACATCGTCACCGTCGAGGAGCACAGCGTCATCGGCGGTCTGGGCGACGCCGTGGCCGACGTGCTGATGGGTCATGTCGCCTGCAAGTTCCGCAAGATCGGTGTAAACGATCAGTTCGGCCAGTCCGGCAAGGCCGCGGACGTCCTGCGCGAGTACGGCCTGACCGCCGACCAGATCGCCGAGAAGATCAAGCAGACGCTCTGAACAATCCGCCTGCCGCGCAGGAGGACAGGCTAGGAAGCAGTATATCATCGACGCTTTCACCGACCGGGTCTTTTCAGGAAATCCCGCGGCGATCTGTGTGCTCGACCGCCCCTACAGCGATGAAATGCTCCAGCGCATCGCGCGGGAGAACAACCTCTCCGAGACGGCCTATCTGCGAAAAACCGGCGAGAGCTGGCACCTGCGCTGGTTCACGCTGAACGGTGAGATTTGATCTCTGCGGCCACGCGACCATGGCGGCGGCCTATGCCGTGATGGAGCTGATCGAGCCCGGAGAGACACAGGTGCGCTTTGACACGCTGAGCGGCCGCCTGACGGTCGACAAAACGCCGGACGGTCTGTATGCAATGGACTTCCCTGCCTATGCGCTCTCCCCTGTCCCCGTGACGGACGCGATGGAGCAGGCCATCGATGCGCGGCCCATCGCGGCCTATATGGGGCGCGACCTGCTGTGCGTGATGGAAAACGAGGCGCTTGTGCGCACGGCGCAGCCCGATCTGGCGAAGGTCGCGCTCTTCTCCGTCGGCGCAATTTTCCTGCCTCCGGACGCGAAGTAACTAAAAAAAGCTCGCCATGCACTGCATGGCGAGCTTTTTTATTATATTTTTGCGGTGATGCGGTTTCGGCTCACTCCACCGGCGTCAGCACGCCCAGCACGACGAAGCGGGCGTTGTCGTACTCATAGCTGCAGGTGCTCAGCGTGAGGATCCGGTCCGTGTCGGACGGGACGGCCATGTCGGTGGTGAAGCGCGAATGGCTCATGCACCACGAGAGGTACGACTGGCTCAGATTCGACTGGTAGATCTCCGCGTCATAGTCCACGACCACGCCCGCGAAGAGGTCGACGCGGTAGGTCTGCTCCGGCGTCATGAGATAGAGGTACGGGTGCGCATCGTAAAACGCCTGCTTCTTATACTCCACGAGGTGGCCGAACATCGCGCCCGAGCGCATATGGTGGCCGTGGATGATCGTGTTGCGGCCGGAGAAGTCGGCCTTGCACGCGGCGTCGACGAAGAGCGTGCCGTTTTTATTGTAGCTGCCGTCGAGCAGACGGTAGAGGTAATAGTCATTGTCGTCGGCCTGCACCACGGGGTAGTTCAGCCCCGTGTCCGCGCCGTAGAGCCACGCCACCACGTCGCCGTTCTGCTGGCGCAGGGCGTCGAAATCGACGGAAATGCGCTCCGGCTCCTTCGTCGTCTGCTCCTCGTCCGTCTCGACGGGGGTGGTGAATTCCTCGGCCGCCTTCGTCACCTGCTCGCTCTTATGCTTCTCGACGAGATAACTCCCGATCTTATAGGCGGAGAAGGCGAACACGCCGATCAGCACCGCCAGCAGCAGATAATAGAGAACCTTTTTCATAGAGCCCCTCCCCATGCGTTTTTATCTATTATATCGAAAATGCCCGCCCATTGCAAGCCCCGCGACGGGCGCGATTTTCGCGCTTTACTTCGGGCAAGAATTGTAGTAAGATGAAACTGAACAGAAGAAAGGAGCGTTTTCCCATGATCTACTTCAACAGCGATTATCTCGAGGGCGCCCATCCAGAGATTATGAAGCGTCTGGCCGAGACGAACATGGTGCAGACCGTCGGCTATGGCGAGGACGAATACTGTGCGTCTGCCCGCGCCAGGATCCGCGCGGCCTGCGATGCGCCGGATGCGGATATTCACTTTTTCTCCGGCGGCACACAGGCGAACACAACCGTGATCGCCGCGATCCTGCGCCCGTGGCAGGGCGTTCTCTCCGCCGCGAGCGGACACATCAACTGCCACGAGGCCGGCGCCATCGAGGCCACCGGCCACAAGGTCATCGCCCTGCCCACGGACGACGGCAAGATTACCGCCCGCCAGATCGAGGACTATGTCCACTGGCACCGGACGGACCCCTCCAGCGACTTCATCGTCCAGCCCGGCATGGTCTACATCTCCCACCCCACCGAGTGCGGCACGCTCTATACCAAGTCGGAGCTGACGGCGATCTACGACGCCTGCCAGCGCTGCGGGCTGCGGCTGTTCATCGACGGCGCGCGCCTTGGCTACGGCCTGATGACCGACGGGACGGACGTGACGCTGCAGGACGTCGCGCACCTGTGCGACGTGTTCTACATCGGCGGTACGAAGGTCGGTACGCTCTTCGGCGAGGCGGTCGTGATTACGGAGCCCGCGCTGAAGAAGGACTTCCTATTCATGATGAAGCAGCACGGCGCGCGCCTTGCCAAGGGCCGCCTGCTCGGCATCCAGTTCGACGCGCTCTTCACGGACGATCTGTACCTGAGGATCTCACGCCACGCCATCGACATGGCGCACCAGATCCGCGAGATATTCGTCTCGGCGGGCTATCCCCTGCTGTTCGACTCCCCCACCAACCAGCAGTACCCCATCCTCCCGGACAGCGACCTCGCCGAGCTCGGTAAGAGCTTCGGCTATGAATACTGGGAGCGCGTCGACGAGACGCACTCCGGCGTGCGCTTCTGCGCGAGCTGGGCCACGACGCAGGAGAACGTCGACGCCCTCCGTGCCGCCGTACAGGCGCTCAAAAAGTAAGCGTTCCATGTAAAAAAGGGCATCCGACCGCGCCGGATGCCCTTTTTTTGAAAAATTCCGTGAAAACCGCGTGGGTTTTCCGCGTGTTTCGTGTATCTATTGGATAGAAAGCGCGTGAGAGGAGGCGATGGGCATGCGCGAGCGGGAGATTGCCGGGCTGCTGCGTGATAAGCACCCGGACGGGATGCAGCAGCTCCTGCTGCACTACGGGCCGCTGATCCGGTACATCATCGCGCCGATCGTCCCGGACGCGCACGACCGGGAGGACTGCTTCTCCGAGGTGACGCTACGCATCTGGGAAAAGGCCGACCGGTTCGCCCCCCCAGCGCGGCAGCTGGAAGGCATGGCTCACCGCCGTCACGCGGAACACGGCCTATAACTTCGCGCGGCAGACCGCGCGCCGCGGCGAGGGTGAGCTTCCGGAGCATGCGCCCTCCCCTGCCCCGGATCCAGAGGAAGCGCTCCTATGGGCGGAGCGGCGACGGGCGCTGCAGCGGGCGCTCGCGCAGCTGAGCACCGCGGAGCAGGCGCTGTTTTACCGGAAATACTACTACTTACAGCCGACGAGCCAGATTGCATCGGAGCTTGGAACGACGGAGCGCGCCGTCGAGGGGCGGCTCTACCGCCTGAAAAAGCGGCTGCGCGGAATGCTGGGAGGTGAGCTGGATGGATAAGCGCGATCGGAACGAGCAGGCCTTTGAGACGCTGCTCGCGGAGAACCTCTCCGCGCCGCCCGAGACGGTCGTCGCCGGGGTGACACCCGGCCATCGGGCGCTGCGGCGCGTGCTCTGGGGGAGCGCGCTCTGCACGGTTACGCTGCAGGTGAGCGGCCTGCAGTATATCCTCCCTACCGTCGGGCTGGTGCTGCTTCTGCTCGGTTTTCGCGCGCTGCGGCGCGAGAATCGCTGGTTTTGCGCGGGCTTCCGGCTCTGCGGCGCGTGGTTTGCGTGCGCCGCTGCGGGTCTTGCGCTGCGTGCCGCGATTGCGCCGGAGACGGCGTCCAGTTGGCTCGGCTATGCCGCCGCGGCGCTCGAACTCGCGGTGTTCCTCTGTCTCTGGCGCGGGCTGGACGCCGTGCAGCGGAAGGCCGGGCTCCCGTCCGGTAAAAGCGCGGCGGCGCTCTTTTTCTGGTATGTGCTGCTGGTTGCGCTGACTTTCGCGCGGCCAAACGTCGGCTGGCTCTTCGCCGCGGTCATTCTCGCCGCCTATCTCTGCGTTCTGCGCAGTCTGTTCAGGCTCACCAGGGTGCTGGACGAGAGCGGGTACGCCGTCCGCCCCGCGGCGGTGCGGGTGCCGGACGGGTGGCTCGCTGCGGGGCTTACGGCTTGGCTTGCCGCCTGTATCGCCTGCGGCTACCTCTTCGGCGGGAGCTACGCGATGGACTGGACGGCGCTGCCGCCGCAGGGTGCGTATGCCGAAGAGCGATCGCAGCTCGCGGCGCTCGGATTTCCGGAGGATGTGTTCGCGGATCTCTCGGAGGACGATCTCGCCGCCTGCCGCGGCGCGCTGTGCGTGGTGAGCCGGTCGGAGGACGTCCCCATGAACGACGGGCGCACCGTCAAAAAGGGTTTCGGCCAGCACACATGGACGGACATCGTCTATGACACGCGGGAGCTGCGTGTCACGGGTGTCGCCGTACAGATAGCGGAAGCCTCGGACGGCGGGGGTGAGTGGATCGTGTTCTATCACTTCCGCTGGCTCGAGAATCCCGGCTTTTACGGCACGGAAGCGCTCCGCGTCCTCCCCACCTCAGACGAACCCGTCGACTGGGGTGATTGGACGGGGCGCGTGCTGTATGACCGCGGCGGCGCGGCAAACGCCGCGCCATACGCCTCCCTCGGCAACGTGACCGCCGCATACAGCAGCTTCGGCACACTCGTGACGCAGACAAACGGCATCGCCGCCTTTTCGCTTCCGAACCGGGGTGAAAACCAGCGCGGCTACGTCGCCTGCCGCGTCAGAACCCCGGCGGAGACGCCCTATCTCCGCATCCAGATGGATTACGTCCACCAGAAGACGTGGCTGCAGTATCCCGTGGAGCCGTCGGCGGAGGCCTACAGCCACAACCGCGCCGACGGTCGGGTGCTCTGTGTGAGCCAGTGGGTATTCAGCTTCAGCATCCCATAAAGCATACGGAAGGCAGGGCCTGTGGCCCTGCCTTCCGTCGTCTCCGCAGCGAGCGGCGCTTTTTACAGGATGATGCAAATCAGCCCGCCGCCCCCCTCGTTGATGATGCGGCCGAGCGCTTCGCGCAGCTTCTTCTGTGCGCTCTCGGGCATGCGCTTGAGCTTGGCCTGCAGATCCTCCTCCACGATCTCGTGGAAGCTCCGGCCGAAGATGTTCGAATTCCAGATTTTGCTCGTGTCGCCCTCGAACTCCTGCATGAGATAGTTTACCATGTCCTCGGACTGCTTCTCGTTGCCGACGATGGGCGAGACGACCGTCTCGATGTCGGCGCGGATCATGTGGATCGACGGGGCGCTCGCCTTCATGCGCACGCCGTAGCGTCCCCCCTGCCGCACGATCTCCGGATCCTCGAGGTTCAGCTCCTCCACGCTCGGCATCACGATGCCGTAGCCGCTCTCCCGCGCGCAGCGCAGCGCGTCCGCCACTTTTTCGTATTCCGCGCGCACCCGCGCCAGCTCTGTCAGCAGCTCCAGCAGATCCCCGTCGTCCGCGACGGTGAGCCCGGACTGCTCGCTGAGCGTGCTGTAAAACAGGCTGCGCGGGAGCGTCAGCTCCGCCTCCGCCACGCCGATGCCGAGGTTGATGCTGCGCACGGATGCCGCGTCGACCGTCTCCAGCTGCGCCACCGCGTCCATGCACGGCGCGAGCTCGCGGATGTGGTTCAGCTCCCGCGCCTGCTCGGCGATGTGGCGGTAGAGTCCGGCTTTGATCGGGTGCTCCTCCGGGAGGGCCTCGACCCACGCGGGCAGGAACAGATCCAGCTCCTGCAGCGGAAACTCATACAGCAGCCCGCGCAGAATTTCCTGAATCTCCCCGTCCGACAGCTCCAGACAATTCACCGGCATGCAGCGCACGCCGTACTTCTCCTCGATCTCCGCCGCGAGCGACGCCGCCCGCGCGCCGCCCGGCTCCGCGGAGTTCAGCACCACGACGAAGGGCTTGCCGATCTCCTGCAGCTCGCGGATGACGCGCTCCTCGGCCTCCTCATAGTCCGCGCGCGGGATCTCCGTGACGCTCCCGTCCGTCGTCACGACGACGCCGACGGTCGAGTGGTCGGTGATGACCTTGCGCGTGCCGATCTCCGCCGCCTCGGTCATGGGGATCTCGTGGTCGAACCACGGCGTCATGACCATGCGCGGCGCGAGATCCTCAAACTGCCCCACCGCGCCGGGCACCATATAGCCCACGCAGTCGATCAGCCGCACGGAAAACGCCGCGCCGCCGTCCAGACTGACCTCGACGGCCTCTTCGGGGACGAACTTCGGCTCGGCGGTCATGATGGTGCGGCCCGAGCCGCTCTGCGGCAGCTCATCCTGCGCGCGGTCGCGGCGGTAGGCGTTTTCGATATGCGGGATGACCTGCGTCTGCATGAAACGCTTGATAAACGTGGATTTTCCTGTCCGAACCGGACCGACAACGCCGATATACACGCTGCTTCCTGTCCGGGTGGCCATGTCCTGATAAATGGATGCGGTTCGATTCATAGCGCTCTCCTCCCTCGCTGTTGCTCTCAGTGTATGCGCATGTTGGCGGGAATAGAAGACCGCCCCGGACAAAACGGTCCGGGGCGGCCTTTTAAGCGGTCTGTTTCTGTTCCTTTGGTGTTCGCGTCCGCTCCCGCAGGATAAACGGCAGGTGGAACAGGGTGAGAATCCCGGCGGCGAGCGCGATGAGCCGCAGGAAGTAGGCGTACCAGCCTGCCGCAAGGTTCAGAACCGGCAGGTTCTCCATCGGCGGGCGCGTCAGATAGAAGAAGTTCGTGTCATACGCGGCGAGCGCGCCATTTATGTAGAGCATCACGAACGTGAGCGCGAGCAGAATCCCGATGTTTTCGCCGAGGGTGCGCACGCTCCCGAGCCTTGCCCGCCCGGAGAGAATCAGGTGCAGCGCAAACCACAGCAGCCCCGCGTGGTACACGAAGCACTGGTATGCGTCGGGCGTCGTGAAATCCGTGCCGTTTGTGGGGATCAGGATGGCGCAGACGCTGCCGAGCGTCCCCACGACGGAGATGAAGTTGATCAGTACCTGCCGCGCGCGGCCGTCCCGCCCGAACGTCAGATACAGCACGACGAAAATCATCAGGCTGCACAGGTGAAACGGCAGGCACAGCGGATCGAGGTGCATCCCGCCCGCGGGGCTCTCGACCATGTTGCTGAGCACCTTGCTCACCTCGCTGAGGGCGCAGATCGCCGTCATCACCATGCCCGCGCGCCGCAGGCTCCACTTTTTCCGCACGCTGCAAAGGCTCAGCGCGGCGATCATCACCGCGCACAGGCCGATCCAGAGCAGATGCTGCATTGTAAACATATCGCGTCCCCCGTCTTATCTCTTCACCAGCAGCTGCAGGGCCTGTCCGATGTTCCGGACGGGCAGCAGCTCCATGTGCGCCGGGCGGCGGATCTCCCGCGCGTGGTTTGCCGGGATGATGCACTGCGTAAAGCCCAGCCGCTCCGCCTCGGACAGGCGCTGCTCCAGATGGCTGACCGCCCGGATCTCGCCCGAGAGGCCCACCTCCCCCATCGCGGCCATCGTCTCGGCGATGGGTTTGTCGAGATAGCTCGAGGCGATGGCCATGACCGCCGCGAGATCCGCCGCCGGCTCGTCGAGCGTCAGGCCGCCGATGATGTTGAGGTACGCGTCGCACTGGCTGACCTTCAGCCCGCCGCGCTTTTCGAGCACCGCCAGCAGCATCGCCGCGCGGTTATAGTCGAAGCCGTTGCTGCTGCGCAGGGGCTTTGACCCGCTCGAGGGCGCGATGAGCGCCTGTACCTCCGCGAGCACCGGGCGCGCGCCCTCCATCACGCAGGTCACGCACGTCCCCGGTGCGTCCGCCGGACGGCCGGAGAGCAGCATCTCCGAGGGGTTCTCGACCTCCTTCAGGCCGCGGTCCATCATCTCGAACACGCCGATCTCGTTCGTCGCGCCGAAGCGGTTCTTCGCCGCGCGCAGGATGCGGTAGGTCATGTGCTGGTCGCCCTCGAAATAGAGCACGCAGTCGACCATGTGCTCGAGCACCTTCGGCCCCGCGATGGAGCCCTCCTTGTTGACGTGGCCGATCACGAACACCGTGATCCCCTGTCCCTTCGCCAGCTGCATGAGCGCCATCGTGCAGTCCTTCACCTGCCCGACGCCGCCCGCAGGCGAATCCAGCTCCTCGTCATAGAGCGTCTGGATCGAGTCGACGATCAGGATGTCGGGCTTTTCCTGTTGTACGCACTCAAGAATATTTCCCAGGCAAGTCTCGGACAGGACGAACAGCCCCGCGCTCTCAACCTGCAGGCGCTGGGCGCGGAGCTTGAGCTGGTGGGCCGACTCCTCACCGGAGACATACAGCACCTTCGCAAACTCCCCCAGACTGCGGCAGATCTGGAGCATCAGCGTCGACTTGCCGATGCCCGGCGCGCCGCCCACGAGCACGAGCGAGCCCTTGACCGCTCCGCCGCCGAGAACGCGGTCGAGCTCACCCATGCCGGTTGAGAAGCGGATCTCCTCCGCTGTGTCGATCTCTGTGATGGGAGATGCCTTTACAGCTCTTGCGGCCGCAGCACTGCGGCTGCCCTTGGCCGTCTTACTCTCCACCTGCTCCACCATGGAGTTCCACGCGCCGCACGCGCTGCACCGGCCCGACCACTTCGGGCTCTCGTTGCCGCACTCCGTGCAGAAAAAAACGGTTTTTGCTTTCATCTTATCCCTCTTTCGTACTGTACTGCAGCAGCCCGGCCAGAATGGCCGCGGCCAGCCGCCGCTGGTGCTCCTCGGTCTGCAGATGCGCGGCTTCCTTGTCGTTTGAGAGGAACCCGCACTCGACCAGCACGCCCGGGCACCGGATCTGCTTCATCAGATAGACCCCGCCGTCCATCGCCTTGACGGTCTTTCCACCGTCGAGCGACACGTTGAGCGCCTGCTGGACGCCCTGCGCCACCTCGCCCGCGGGGTCGACGGCGTTGAAGAACACCTGCGCCCCGTGCGTCGAAGGATGCGAGGGCAGGCTGTTCTGGTGGATGCTCACGAGCAGCGCGCCGGGCGTGCCGTTGATGAGCGCGACGCGGTTTTTGAGGTCGGAGACCTTCTTTTCCCGCAGCGTCTTCGCCTCTGGCGAGTAGATCGCGGCCTCGTCCGTGCGGGTCATGACGCACCCGCGCCCGAGGAAGGCCAGCAGCCCCTGCATCTTCTTCGCAATCTGCAGATTGATCCCGCTCTCCGGCACGCCGCCGCGCGAGACGGCGCCGCCGTCCTCACCGCCGTGCCCCGCGTCGAGCACGATGGTCCACCCGTCCGCCGCCCGCGCCGGTGCGGCAGCAGATGCAGCGGCGGCATCGCGGTGCGCCGTCCACAAAATACCCGCTGCAGTTGCCGCCATGAGCAGCGCCAGCAGCCGGATCCGATTTCTGCGCAGCAAAATCACCATGACCGCGCCCCCTTTCCCTTTTACGGTATGCGGCGGCGCGCCGTGATAGACTTGTCTCTATTGTACCACAGCCCGCCGCAAAAGAAAACCGCGTTGTTTCCCTTTCCGCACCCGCGTCATACACTGGCATGGGCGGCTGCTGCGCCGCCCGACGAGCTTGTAAGAAGGAGGAACACCCTTTGTATACCGAAAAAACGCCGGCGGCGGCACCGGCCTGCGCCGTATCCGCGTCCGCCTGCGGCGGCCACAGCGGCTCGCTGCCCGGCAGCTGCGGTGCGATGGCCTTTCCGTTCATCGCCGCCCAGCCCGACAATCCCCCGCGCTACAATAACAAGGAGGCCCTGCAGCAGGGGACGCTCTTCCCCGGTTTGGATCTGCCGTTTCACCGGGAGCTGAAGAGCCGCTTCCCCGCGGCGAACACGGCCCTCTCCGAGCTGATGGCGCTCGATTTCGCCATCGACGAGCTGGGGTTGTATCTCACGACCCACGCCGACGATGAGGAGGCGCTGCAGCTCTACTGGGACTATATCCGTCTCGGCCGCGAGGGACGCGCCAAGTATGAGCAGACCCACGGCCCGCTGAGCCAGACCACCATCACCGAGGGCGGCTACACCTGGCTTAATAACCCGTGGCCGTGGGATGAGGGAGGGTCCGACTGATGTTTGTCTATGAGAAGAAGCTGCAGTACCCCGTCCGCATCCAAAACACGAACCCCAAGCTGGCCGCGCTGATCATCAGCCAGTACGGCGGCCCTGACGGCGAGCTCGGCGCGTCGCTGCGCTACCTGAGCCAGCGTTACGCCATGCCCTACCCCGAGCTGAAGGGATTGCTGACGGATATTGGAACGGAGGAACTCGGGCATCTGGAGATGATCGGCGCCATCGTCCATCAACTGACCCGCAATCTGAACGATGAGCAGGTGCGGGAGGGCGGCTTTGCGCCCTATTTCGTCGACCACACCACCGGCGTCTACCCCACCGCCGCCTCCGGCTTCCCCTGGAACGCCGCTTCCATGGCGGTCAAGGGCGATGTGATCTGCGACCTGTCCGAGGACATGGCCGCCGAGCAGAAGGCCCGGGTTACCTACGACAACATCCTGCGCGTGGTAAAAGATTACGACGTGTGCGAACCCATCAAATTCCTGCGGGAACGCGAAGTGGTGCACTACCAGCGGTTCGGCGAGCTGCTGCGGATCACCCAGGACCACCTGGACAGCCGCAACTTCTACGCCTTTAACCCGGAATTCGATATCCGGCAGGACACTTGCAACCAGTAATCAGCAATTAATACTCCCGTTTCATTCACCGGCGCGATAAGCGCCGGTGGGTCAACAATGCCCATATACACAACCGAAAACCCCGGGCAGTACCGCCAGCGGCAAGGCGCAAGGGCGGCGCAAAACACGCAGGAATCCCCTTTGAAATACGCATGGCGCCATCGCTCGCCAGGAGCAGCCGCGCCCCTTAGCCGCCCTCCACT
>USAC01000014.1 GCA_900552475.1 uncultured Eubacteriales bacterium
GCCCACGCTTGCCGCCAATGCTCCAAGGTTTCAGGACTGCCCCAATCGGTGGTCGGCACAGCGTTGAACACATAGTTGCCAGCCTCATCTCGGATGCGCTCACCATGCTCATCCAGCACATATTCCCGCCGCTGCTTGTTGCCCCATCTGCCGTGTTCGTCCAAAGGGCGAATGGGACACATGACATGAAAGTGCGGATTGGAAATGCCGCCGTTCTCTTTGTCTGGCGAGTGAACGGCAAAGTCCGCCACCATGCCCCGACTCACAAAGTTCTCCAATAAAAATTGCCTTGCCAGAGCGATGTTCTCCTGCATGGAAAACTCGTTCTGCAAGGCAATGTCAAAGCTGTACGCAAGCTGCGCTTTCTTTCCACGCTCGGCTTTTTCAACGGCGTTCCAGAGCGTTTCCCGGTCTGCGTACTCTGGCGGGGCGTGGGGCGGCAGCAGAATTTCCGAACAGATCACGCCGCCCTTGCGGGTGTAATCGCTGTCCTCGCCGTAATACTCGCTGTGCAGCTTTTCCCCAGCACGGTAGGCAGCAGACGCCACGGCGGACTGTCCCGCGCTGCGCTTGATCTGGGTTACATGAAAATGAAATAGTGCGATACTCAACACCTCTTTTCCTGTTCTGCCCGGTTGTGTTCGTTAACCGCTTCCATGAGCAGACCTTTGACCTCCGGCAGGGCAAGAGCTTTTTCGGCAAAGGCATAAAACTCGGTTTCGGTCAGAGCTTTTGCCAGCGGTGCGACACTCTCGATCGCCGCGCCACGAGTGATAAGCCGGTGTGCCCGCTTGCGCCGATCTCCCTTTTCGTAGTAAGCGGCGCGGTTTTCCAGACGCTGCTTCTTGTGCTGTTCCTGTGCAAGCTGCTGCTCAATTTTATCTTTCTCGGCATTCAGCTCGGCAAGGGTCTTCTGTTTTGACATGGTTGACCTCCTTCGATTTGATGGGATAAATGAATAGAAAAAGACCGCCTACATTTTCGGTAGACGGTCTGGTTAGAGATATGGGATTTTCAGACTTTGCGGCGGGAATTGTCTGCGTCAGCAGATTGTTTCCGCTGCAAAGTGGGCAGGGATAGACGCGCAAGCGGCGCAAGGGGTGCAGCCTCTTGTTCGGAACGAAGTGACGCAAAACAGCCCGGACTTCAATCGTCCGGGCTGTCTGCCTCGCAGAGCGCACATACTCCCGTCAGGAGAGTATAGAAGTGCGCCCTTTGTTCCAAAGGGATTTTTGACTTAATCAGCAATGTGCAAAATGCGTCTCACATATTCCTCATTGCCCAAAAAGTATTGCTCGATTAACTCCCAGCGCTCATCGTCATTCATGTCGGCAGAAAAGAATGCCGTGAGAAGTCGCTCGTTATTACGATGATGTTCTTGAATGCTTTGCAGCACACCATTGGTATATTTTCCGCTTGTTGCCAGCCGCTCAAGTTTTTCAGGATCGTTAATACGAATAAATACTTCTGCTTTTTCTCCGCCTCGGATTTCATAGGTTGCCAGCCCAAGCAATTCCATAAAACGCAGCAATGGCATGATCTCAATTTGCTTATTTTGAACCAACGGGTAAAATCGGAAGAACGAATTATCTTCTGTATTAACCTCGCACTGCCCAATTTGGTGAATAAAGAAGTTGGGAAGTCGCGCGTATGCGGCACTGCTGACAAAATATCCTGTCTCGTCCGCTCCGGGCATTTTCCTACTACGAAGAACCCGGACACGGCTTCGACTCTGGCTGTATGCTGCATCCTCATTTACGCTTTCGGTGAATATGTCAAGCAGCATGCCTGCTTTGTCATGAGGAATCACTTTTTCACCAAGCATTTCAGCAAGTTCTGCTTCAAACTGCTTTTGAGAAAACTGCTTTATCTCGCCGTTTTTATACTTCTCAAATATTTGCGTAATTGCAGTAATAACAGTCTCTACGCGCTGTGATACGGCAACATAGTCATCAGAGTAACGTATCTCTACTCTGACGCGCGGTGCAACAGTATAGTTTTTTCCACTCACGGAAATTCCCCGCTCAAAAAATTCCTTTTTGAACATGCCGAATGAGCGGTCTGGGTAACAATTTTCCCAAATCCCCGCCATATCTACAAGGAAGGTTTTTCCAGAACTGTATACTGTCATATCGGATGCACGGCTCTGATTCTTTGTAGGAACAGTGCGAGGTGCAATGCCTTGCTGGAATGTGCAGTATGATCCAAATAACTTCAAAAACTCATTTTCTATCTCGTGTGGAACATTGACATAGTTTTTTGAAAGCATTGCTTTGGGACGTACAATTAAAACGGGGAATGTGTATTTGTTGCTCAAGTCTTTTGAAAGAAGCAACAAGCCTGATTTTGTCCGATTTTCGACATCTTTTTCCTTAAAAAGGTACTCGAACGTTTCCGCCGAAATCAACAGATTCCGCCTTTTCTTTGCTCGTTGAATTGCACATATCTTTTTCAGCATTTCGCGTAGCTGATACTGCCGCATTTCAGAAATTCCATTTAAGGATCGAACATATCGAAGATCACTGGGAAAGTAGTCAATATGAGCTACACCTTGAATCTCGGTATTGCGGGCGGCTCTTCCGATTTCCTGAACATAATCAGATAGTGTGCCGGTCGGGGCAAAGTGAATAACGTGTTTAATATCGCCAACATCGATACCCATGCCGAAGGCTTTGGTGCAGAACAGCCCCATAGCCGTTCCCGCCTTATAGTCTCGCTCCACCATCTTGCGTTCCGCCGAAGGTATTTGCCCGTGGTATCTCCGAATCTTCACATGGTCTGCGGCATTAACCAGATTATAAATCTGATCGACTTGACTCCGGTAGGGAAAATAAGTAAGTACCTTCTCGCCTCTGGCAATATATTCACACATTCTCTTCAACGTCAAATCCAGTTTGGCATTTTCGATTCGTCCCTCAACTTCAGCGGGGTTATGGCGTTGAATATCGAAAGAAATATTGCTTCGCTTTACATTCCCGAGATGGATAATAGTCTTTCCCAAACCGAGTTCGTGAATTGTATCATTTACAACATCGTCATCACCAGAATATACAGCCGTGGCTGTCAGACACAGTACAGGGAACGATAAGCCATCACGAGCCGTTTGTTTCAAGAAATCGCCAAGGAACCAATAATCTGAGCGAAAATCGCGTCCCCAACTTGTGACAGTATGGGCTTCGTCAATGACAACCATACCTACTTGCCGACCGCCCAAAAACGATTGCAAATGAGTTGTCAATAACAGCTCAGGAGCAAGGTATAGCAAGGACTTTTTTCCTGCATGTATCTGGTCAATAACATCACTACGTTCCTCTATGCTCATGCTTGAGTTGATGCAGGCAGCAATAGAAATTCCTCGTTCACGTTGCAGTTGGTCAACCTGATCGTTCATAAGAGCTATCAGCGGGGATACGACAATCGTAACAAGATTGTACTTTTCGGCAAGATAGATCGCAGGAATCTGGAAAAGAATCGACTTTCCAGAACCAGTCGGTGCAGTTATAAATATATTGCTGAATATATCTCCAGCTTGGGCAGCTTCACACTGATCTACGATTTCAGCGATAATTTGCCCCTGGGTTATTATTTCTGTTTCCTGTGATCGGTCAGGATCTTTGTAAAAGAGTAATGGTCGAAATTGAGCCGCATTGCCCCAGTACTTTTGAAGCACATGAACAAATTGGCTATCATTATACTCTATTTTTTCTTGATACAACTCAAGCTCATCGAGAAATACTTCCAGATTAAGCAGATTTGCCGCACTAAAAATTGCGCTGGTTCGAGCAGAAAGGCTATCTCCACTTTGTAAGAAAAGCGCAGATGAAAGTACACCATTTGTCATATTAAGACAGTACTCCCAATCTTCTATGCTACCAACTTCAATATGCTTGATGTCATCTGTAAGCGGTTCTTTCTCTACCACACAGCCTTGCCAAAATGGAATGATTTCAATGCGCTCGTCATCGAGAGTAGCAGGCAAGAGTAACGCTTTTCCCTCCTTCAGCAGCTTGACATCTCCGTACGTTTGGACGAGTTGGACCAAGGGACTCCCAGCAGGAGGTTCATGCTCGGTCTGCCAATAATCAAAAAGCTTTTCAGCATAACTGTATGGGAAATAGCAGGGAACCCACGGTGAAAGGATATTATTTTCTATGACTACAATATTATCGATCTTCATACGGGGAAGGAGTTGTCTAATCGCCAAAAGCTCCTCATAAAAACCCACCAGCGGTTTTGTTGCGCTTTTGATAGATGCTGCAAGATCGAGCCATCTATCATCTATTGCTTCCAAATCAAGGAACCCATCGTGCAACAGAGAGGCATCATCTAACAATGAATTGGGATGTGTAATCAAAAACCGAATCTGTTCCAATCCAAATCCTTTGAAGAATATCAAAGTATGCCCCGTGAACTCGGAAATCAGTTCTTCAACGCGATTAGAAAAATACTGTCCGATGGTTGAAGTAGACATTGTGATGCCCTCTCTTTCTATCCATGCTAAATTTCAGACTTAGCATGGGGCAATTTAATGCTTTAATTATATCGCAAATTCGCCTAATTTGCAATTATTGCTGGTCGTATTTTCGTCTTTTCTGCCATACAATGTCGTACCCCAGCGCGTCTGCCAGCTCTACCGCCTCGCCGTAGCGAAGCGAGCCACGTTTGAGCTTGCCGGAGAGGTTTGGGACGCTGCGGCTCCAGCCGTACTCGTCGGAGAGGTAGTCCACCACCTCGGTCATGGTCATGCCGGTGCGGACGATGTAGGACTTGATCTCGTTGCGATAGGTTTCAGATTTTCTCATATTCAAACTTTCCTCCTGTTTTTTTGGCGCGTTCTATGGTAAAATGGATTTGTCAAATCGTGACACCCGTTCGCCATAGGGCGCTGGTTTTTAATACACGGCTTTTCGCTGGAAATGCCGCCGATGATACGTTGGTCACAGGCGGCACCTTCCGCTTTTGCCGTTTGGTGTGTCTTTGCGTGAAACGGCGAAACATCATTCTGAATGGCAAACGCCGTTCGCTGCTGAATAGCACTCTGTTCCGTGCAGATAACCGCACAGAGCAGAAAACTATTTCGCCGTTTTCACTTGCTTTGATTTTTACATTCGATTTTGCCGCTCTTTCCGAACGTCGTTCCTGCCCGGAGGATCGCTCCCGGCGTTTCGTCCCCGTTGGTACGCTCACGCTTTCGCGGTCATGGCGGTTACTTCGCCGGGGGACATATCCCGTTCGGACGGTCATGCAATTTTCAAGGTTCAGGTGCGATTGCAAGACCATTTTAGCGAAAAATATAGCCCTCTCCCGTATATCCAAGAGGTCGGAAAACGCGCCGAAAATCGCAGATTTCCACGCTTATGGACAAGACCGGAAAAGGGCAGAAATTTGAAGGGAGGACGTCGCTATGCAGCCAAAACTCACCATTCAGGAACGGCTCAAAGACCTGCGCGTAGAGCGCAGCTTGACGCTGGAACAGCTTTCTGCGGAAACAGGCATTTCAAAGTCCGCGCTGGGAAAATACGAAGCCGACGATTTCAAGGACATCAGCCCGTTCAGCATGGTGGAGCTGGCGAAGTTCTACGGGGTGTCCACCGATTACTTGCTGGGGCTGACAGAACAAAAAAATCACCCAAACACAGAGCTGGACGCTCTGCATTTGGGTGATGATGCAATCGAAGTATTGAGAACGGGCAAGTTCAATCACCGACTGCTGTCGGAGCTGATCTGCCACAAGGATTTCCAGCGGTTTATGCTGGACGCCGAAATTTACGTTGACCGGATCGCAGATATGCGGGTCAACGACATGAACGCCGTTCTGGAAGCCGTCCGACAAATGGCGTTGATGAAAAACGGCGGCAACGAAAATGATCTGCACCTGCGGACGCTGGAAGTCGCGCAGATCAGAGAGGATGAGTATTTCGGAAGCTTGATTGCAGATGATCTGAAAGGTATCCTCCGTGACATTCGGAATGAACATCGTCTCGACACTATGACTGCGGACGAAACATCCCTTGCAGCAACCGTGCAGGAACAGCTACAAGAAGCGATGAACTTTGAGGGCAGCTCTGAGGAAAAGAAAATCCGCGCATACCTTGCAACCATCGGGCTCGACTACGATGCGCTCACAAAGGAAGAATTTGTTTCACTGATTGGGATTCTAAAAAAGTCCAAGTATATGAAAAATCCTATCAGTCAGCGTGGAAAAGGAGCATACTGTCAAAAACGGAAAAAGAAGAGATAATATATACGGGAGGCAATCTATATGTATCTACAGGAGCTAAGAATTTCCAACTTCCGTTGTTTTAGTGACCCGCAGACTATTGAATTTTCCAAAGGAATTAATGTATTGGTCGGAGAAAATGATTCGGGTAAATCGGCAATCATAGATGCTATTCGTATTGTCATGGGAACAACTGACCAAGGATGGTATCGTATCGAACCAACGGATTTCAATGCAGAAAGAAAAGATGTTGAGATAGCTATCACATTAAAATTTTCTGACTTATCCAAGGCCGAGCAAGCTTCTTTCTTGGAATGCCTAACTTGCGAGACTGTAGGTGGCAAAGATATTCCATGTCTCTACATAAATTGGAAATGTAAGTATTTGCCGAGTTTTACGCCACCGCGAACCTCTATCAGGGTTACAACCGGTATAAATGGAGACGGCCCGTCGCTGTCTGCTGAGGCTCGGGAACTCCTGCGGGTAACATACCTACGTCCTTTGAGAGACTCATATTCTAACATGCAGGCTGGTCGAAACTCACGCCTTTCGCAAATTATACAGGGCATTCCAAATATAGATGACGGAATTACCGAATATGCAGCGGGGGTAGAAACGGATCAACTATCAATTTCTGGCATTGCGAGTTTATCAAACTTTCTCCTTGAAAACCATCCAAAACTAAAAAAGGCAAATGAAGATATCGGAACAATTATGAGTTCCAAAATGTTGCTAAAAGGTGACGCCATTGTTACCGCATTTGGTGTAGCTGGAACAGAGGCATCAGATAGCAAACGACTCATATCGCTACTTGAAAAGCTCGATTTATCAGCTCATAGCAATGGGCAATGTGGAAAAATCGGACTTGGTACAAGCAATATTTTAAGTATGGCATGTGAATTACTGCTGAATCGGAGTATGGAAAGTACATTCCTCCTGATTGAGGAACCGGAGGCTCATGTACATGCGCAACGCCAATTGCGCTTGATACAATCCCTCCAAACCGAGGCAGCTACCAGTGGTGTCAATCAGCAAATTATCATTACTACACATTCCCCACTGATGGCATCTGTAATTAGTTTGGAACATATTTCTATAGTCAAATCAGCAAAAGTCTTCTCTTTAAGGTACGGGAAGACAAGGCTTTCCAAAGATGATTACGTTTTTTTGGAACGCTATCTTGATGCTACAAAAGCCAATTTATTCTTCGCTAAAGCGATTATGATGGTAGAAGGGCCATCCGAAGAATTTTTGATTCCTACAATTTCCAAAATAATCGGGAAGGATTTTACCGAATATGGCGTTTCGGTAGTAAATGTACGTGGAACTGGATTGCGAAGATTTGCAAAAATTCTTCAAAGAGCTGATGCTGGCGAGACTCTGGATATACGGGTTTCCTGTATGACAGATCGAGACGTTATGCCGAACTGCGCACCTGCAATTTGTATTGACCAGCGATATTCTGACATTGCACTTTGGCCAGAAAAGGAAAAACGAAATTGGAAGGCAGAATGTGATTTTATTTCGCAAAATGAACGAGATTTATATTTGGAAAGGATACTTGAGCGTGCTAATGGGCAGCGGGTAAAAACATTTGTTGCCAATCACTGGACCTTTGAGTACGATCTTGCATACGCTGGGCTTGCTGATGAGTTGATCGAAGCGATTGTTGCTGTTCGCTATGAATCCAAAAATCGCGAGCAAAGGATAAAGGATATACAAAAGAAGTGTGAAGAGTTTCCAGATAACGAAAGCAAATCGGCATATCTATACAGCTTTTTCTCGTTAAAGGGAACCTCAAAGGCTGAGGTTGCCCAACATCTCTCGTTTATCCTTGAAACCAAATATGCATCTGATCCAAAAGCGTTATGTGAGAGGTTACCACCCTACATCAGAGATGCAATTAACTATGTCACCGAACAGGAGGATGCGTAGTGATTGATGCCTTGTCGAGTATTGAGATAACGGATGCTGATATTGAAGAAATAGAGCGACTATTTGGTGATGTAAAATTTGATGACGAGCGGCGGCAAATACTAAAACACATGGAAAGCACTGATATACAGGCTTTTCCCGGAAGTGGGAAAACAACTGTATTAGTTGCTAAACTTGCTATCCTTGCAAAAAAGTGGCCCTACACAGACAAGGGTATTTGCGTGTTGTCGCACACTAATGTTGCCCGAGACGAGATAGAAGGTCGCATCGGTAATACCGACATTGGAAGATTGTTGCTCTCATACCCTCATTTTATTGGAACTGTCCATTCCTTTTTTGATACCTTTGTCGGTCTTCCGTGGCTCAGATCAAATAATTACCCAGTAACTATGATTGATACAGAAAGCGTTCTAACGAGAAGATATCGCAAACTTACTTATGGGACGCAGCAGTATTTGTCAAAAATCAACAAATCCGAGTATGCATGTGAATCGACATCATTTCCAATTGCTTTGAACCTGACATGTAGTGACCAGACTCCATCTTATAAAAACATCTACGCTGTTATTGATCAGTCGTTTCAAGAAGGGTATTTTACTTTTGATGAAATGCTGCATATTTCAAAATATGCGTTTGAGCAGTGTGCATATCTTTCTTCCGCAATACAAGAAAGATTTCCACTACTATTTATTGATGAAGCGCAAGATACGAACACACTGCAATGGTCTTTGATAGATGAGAGCTTCCCCATCTCCGGATCTTCGATTCGGCAATCCTTTGGTGATGCTAATCAAGCAATCTTTCAGTCCTATAACAACGAGGAAACTGGTGCTGGATTCCCGCACGGTGCGTACTTATCAATTTCAAATAGCCATCGATTTGGAGAAGCGATAGCGCAATTAGCTGATCCTCTTGGTGTTGCAGCGAAAGGTCTCACTGGAACACTTTCAAAATATGAGAAGTTGAACGGGAAACACACTATTTTCTTATTTGAGCAGGCAACAGATGTTTTACCCGCATATGCAAAGTACTTATTGTCATGCTTTACAGATGAAGAATTGAACGCTGGTGAAAACTGTTTTGCCGTCGGAATGGTACATACCAAAAACTCTCCTAACGCAAGTGACAAAAACTATCCGATAGGAGTCAAAGATTATTTTCCAGCCTATGATGCAGATACAACCAGAATATCTTCTAAACCCAAGCAGTGGAGCGATTTTCTCAGTGCCGGCGTGGACAAGTTCAATAAGACAAACAACTATTTTTCTATGGTTGAAAGTATTGCCGATGGTCTAAGAACATATATCAGGATGAACTCTAAAATTGAATTGCCAAATGCACATAATGCATTTAATTCACTCTTAGGAGCTATCCCAGCAGACAACCAAAAGGCGTTTAGAGAGCAGTTGCTTGCCATAACTGAGCTATCAACATCCTATGCTGCTACATGGAGTAGCATCATAGAGTTAGTTCGCTCGTTGCTGGTAAGATTTTTTGGCATCACAAAATATGCTTCGGAGTTTTTTCAACCGACAAACAATATTGGCGTGTCAGAGGAACTAACCGTCAAAGCTAATAGCAATATAAATACTTTCTCATATCATGAGGGTTCGCGTAAAGTTCAAATTAAACTGTCAAGCATTCATGCAGTTAAAGGTCGAACACACTTGGCAACACTCGTATTGGATACATATTGGTATAAAAGAAACCTTAAATCTATCATGCCGTGGCTATGCAATATAGCAAGTAAATCGCCTAGCGAACGAGATGCCAAACGGCTGAAATGTCATTATGTAGCAATAACGAGAGCAAAGGGGCTGATCTGTCTTGCGGCACCAAAAAGCTCCATATCCGACAAGGATAAAACGAATTTGATCAAGGCGGGCTGGAATATAACTGAATTATAGACTATCATAATTTTCAGACTTAATTTTAATAAAAGTGCCATGCTCAGCCGCTAAGCTAAACATGGCACTTTTTTCTTTCCAATCCTGCCTGACAGATGCTCATTTCGTAATTTCGGTCTAAACCTGTTTTACGAACACCCGTCTAAGCCCGTTTGCTCCTGTTTTTTTGCGTTAAATTGTGCGCTTTTATTTGGCTTCCTCGCACAGGCGCTTTTCGAGCTGCTTGAGCGCGGCGAACGACTCATCGCTGATGACGTGCTCCATCTTGCACGCATCCTCCGCCGCCGTCTCCGACGCCACACCCAGATCCTCCAGCAGCGCCGTGAGCAGCGTGTGCCGCTCGTAGATCTTCTCGGCCACCGCGCGCCCCGCGTCCGTCAGCGAGATGTGCCCCGTGTCGGGGGACACCTGCACATAGCCGCCGCCGCGCAGAAGACCCATCGCGCGGCTGACACTGGGCTTGGAATACCCCATATACTCTCCGACGTCGATCGCCCGCACCAGCGCCTTTTCCCTGCTCAGACGCAGAATGGACTCCAGATACATCTCGCCGGATTCCTGCAAATGCATCGCCGCGCCCCCTTTCTTGTCATTCTTTACAGCATATCACAATTTTGCGCAGGCTTCAAGTATTTTTCGCCGCGCTCTTTTGGGGTCGATAAATCGCCCCGTTTCGCAAATTCTGTTGCAAATTACAGCCCCATGTGATATGGTGATAACAGGCGCTGCACAACGGCAGGCGGTTGGTCACACCACCCGCAAGGGGGTGAGGCTCATGCGGATTACATTACATATCGGGCCTTTTACGGTTACGATTATTGTAAAAAGCAGAAACCGCCACCCTGGCCGGTGACGGTTTCTTTTGAGAAACCTCATTAACTCGCTGGGCTAACCGCTTGTCGCAGCGCCCTTTTCTATGCTTATTATACCACACCCGCCCCTTCTGTCAAGGCCGCTTGATTTCCGCAGCCGCGGGATTTTCACCGCAGTCTTCTCGGCGGCGCGCAAATGTGGTATACTGGGCAGAAACGAACTCTGAAGGAGCGTATTCTCCATGAAGCGTATCGCAAGTATTCAGGACATCTCCTGCCTTGGGCGATGTTCGCTGACGGTGGCGCTGCCCACCATCTCGGCGATGGGTGTCGAGTGCGCCGTCGTGCCGACGGCAGTGCTGAGCACGCACACGACGTTTAAAAACTTCACCTGCAAGGACCTCACTGACCAGCTGCGCCCGATCGCGGAGCACTGGCGCAGCGAGCACCTGCACTTTGACGCAGTCTATACGGGCTATATCGCCTCGCGCGAGCAGGTGCAGCAGGTCTGCGACTTCTATGACTGCATCCGCAGCGACGATACCCTCCTCTTCGTCGACCCGGCCATGGCTGACCACGGCCGGCTCTACACCGGCTTCGGCCCGGACTTTCCCGCGGCTATGGCGCAGATCGTCGCCCGTGCGGATGTCGCAGCCCCGAACCTGACGGAGGCGTGTCTTCTGACGGGGACGGAATACCGCGAGGACTACGACGAGGACTACATCCGCGCGCTGCTCCTGCGCCTGACGGAGCTGGGCGCGAAGCAGGCCGTGCTCACGGGCGTGTCGTTTGACCCGTCTCAGGTCGGCGTGATGGGCTATGACGGCGCGCGCTTCTTCTCCTACTTCAACCGCCGCGATCCGGCAGTCTACCACGGCACGGGCGACCTGCTCGCCTCCGCGACGGTGGGCGGCCTGATGCGCGGCCTGCCGCTCGAGCAGGCGCTGCAGCTGGCGGTGGATTTCACGCTCCGCGCCATCGAGCTCACCCGCAGCGACAGCCAGGCGACGTGGTACGGCGTGGAATTCGAGCGCGCCATCCCATGGCTCACCCGCCGGCTGGAGGAGCTGGGAAAGTGACGGCTTGTTCTTGACAAACGGCGGTGACCGGTCGGTTATCGCCGTTTGCGTCTCTTCCGCGCCTGTGCGCGGCGCTTTCATAAAACGCCGCATAAAATTTCCATTTTCTCCCGGCGTATACTTTCCCGCGCGGCGGCCACACTAAAGTCAGGCTTTGTGCCTGACTTTTCATCTTTCAGGGAGGAATCTTCGATGAGCAAGAATTGTACGAACGACGGCTGCAGCTGCACTCCCAACAACGCGATCAAGTGCAATGTGACGAGCTGCGCGCACCACTGCCAGGACGTGAACAACTGCGGTCTGAGTTCCATTCAGGTCGGCACCCACGAGGCGCACCCCTCCATGGATCAATGCACCGACTGTCAGAGCTTTAAGCGCATCTGACGCCTGCGCCGTCCGGGCTCCGGGCGGCGTTACATACTGTGCAAGGGAGGGATGCCCATGCGCCCGGCGGGAAAGCTCGGCGTCAGCGGCGCGCTCGCGGGGCTCGCGTGCGGGCTCTTCGGCGGGGGCGGCGGGATGGTGCTCGCGCCGCTGCTGACGCGGTGGTGCCATGTGGAGGAAAAGCGCGTATTCGCCAACTGCGTGGCCGTGATCTTCCCGCTGTGCGCCCTCTCGGCGGGCGTTTTCCTGCTGCGCACGGGGCTGGACTTCGGGCAGGCGCTGCCGTATCTCGCGGGCGGGCTGGTCGGCGGACTCGCCGGTGGGAAGCTCTTTCCGCGCGTACCGGGACAGTGGCTGCGGCGGGTTTTCGCGCTGTTTCTGCTCTACGGCGGCGTGAGGTATCTGCTGTGAGCGGCTTCTGGATCCCCCTGCTTGCGGGCGCGGCGACGGGGGTGCTCTCGGCGTGGGGCATCGGCGGCGGGACGCTGCTCCTGCTGGTGATGACGCTGCTGCTCGGCGTCGAGCCGCGCACGGCGCAGGGGATCAACCTCCTCTACTTCCTCCCCACCGCCGGGATGGGGCTGCTGTACCACCGGAAAAACGGTCTGCTCGACCGGGAGCTGCTGCGCCGCACGGTTCCGTGGGGGTTGCTCGCCGCGGCGGGCGGCGCGCTGCTCGCGTCGATCATCGACTTGACGCTTCTGCGGCGCATCTTCGGCATATACCTCCTCGCCGCTGGGGTCAGCATGCTGCTTCCTTCAAAAAAAGGGTGATACCCTTTTTTGAAGGAGGAGTTTCGCCCCGAGCCGCGAACTCTGTGAGACTTTTTTTACAAACAACCCCAGGAAGGGTGATCCTTCCCGGGGTTGTTATAAATATTAGTTATTCCGCAATCTCTTTCAGGTACCGCGCGAGGGCATCCTTCCAGTCGGGCAGCGGCGTGAAGCCGTTCGCCGCGAGCTTGCTCTTGTCGAGACGGCTGTTGAAGGGGCGCGCGGCCTTGGACACGCCGTACTCCGCCGTCGTGACGGGCTGCACCTTCGTCGCGCGGCCGGCCTGACGGAAAATCTCGCAGGCGAAGTCATACCACGAGATATAGCCGCCCTCGTTCGTGGCGTGGTAATAGCCGTACTTCTCCGACTCGATCATGTCCACCAGCAGGCGGGCGAGGTCGTAGGTATAGGTCGGCGTGCCGATCTGGTCGCAGACGACGCGGAGCGTATCGTGCGTCTCGGAGAGCTTGAGCATGGTCTTGATGAAGTTGCTGCCGTTGAGACCAAAGACCCACGCGATGCGGACGATGAAATACTTCTCGAGCGCGCCGCTCACGGCCAGTTCGCCGCCGAGCTTGCTCTGCCCGTAGACGTTCAGGGGCTGATAGTCCTTGCAGTCCGGATCCCACGGCGTCTCGCCCTGACCGTTGAAGACATAGTCGGTGGAGATATACATCATCTTGCAGTCCAGCTCCCTGCAGACGGCGGCGATGTTCGCCGTGCCCTGCACGTTGATGGCCTGCACCTTGGCCTGCTTGTCGGCGTCCTCGGCCGCATCCACGGCCGTCCACGCGGCGCAGTGGATCACCGCGTCAGGGTGCACGGCGGAGATGACCTCGCGCACCTGCGCGGCGTTCGTGATGTCCATGGGGACATAGGCCGCCTTCGTCACGGCGGAGCCGTCGGCGATGCCGCTGTAGGCCGGGGCCAGATCGCTCCCGACGCCCTCGTGGCCGCGCGCGGCCAACTCATTCATCACATCGTGGCCGAGCTGCCCGGCCACACCAGTTACCAGAATCTTCATACTCAACGCTCCTTATCCGCGATTGCCGTACATTTTCTCGTAGTAATTCTGATACTCGCCGGAGATGATCGTCTCCCACCACTCGCGGTGCGTCAGATACCAGTCGATGGTCTTCTTGATGCCGTCGGCGAACTTTGTCTCCGGCAGCCAGCCCAGCTCGTTGTGGATCTTCGTCGGGTCGATGGCATAGCGCATGTCGTGGCCCTTGCGGTCGGCCACGTGGGTGATCAGGCTCTCGGGCTTGCCGAGCTCCTTGCAGATGAGCTTGACGATGTCGATGTTGCGCATCTCGTTGTGACCGCCGACGTTGTACACCTCGCCGACGCGGCCCTTGTGGATAATCAGGTCGATGGCGCGGCAGTGATCCTCGACATACAGCCAGTCGCGCACGTTCAGACCCTCGCCGTAGACGGGCAGGGGCTTGTCGTTGAGGGCGTTGGCGATCATCAGGGGGATGAGCTTCTCGGGGAAGTGATACGGGCCATAGTTATTCGAGCAGCGGCTGATTGTCACGGGCAGACCATAGGTGCGGTGATAGGCCAGCACCAGCAGATCCGCGCCCGCCTTGGAGCTGGAATAGGGGCTGGAGGTGTGGATCGGCGTCTCCTCGGTGAAGAAGAGGTCGGGCCGGTCGAGCGGCAGGTCGCCGTACACCTCGTCGGTGGAGACCTGATGATAGCGCTGCACGCCGTACTTGCGGCAGGCGTCCATCATGGTCGCCGTACCGATGATGTTCGTCTGCAGGAAGATGCCGGGATCCTCGATGGAGCGGTCGACATGGCTCTCGGCGGCGAAGTTCACCACGATGTCGGGGTGCTCCTCTGCGAAGAGCTTGTCCACGCCCTCGCGGTCGCAGATGTCAACCTTGACGAAGCGGAAGTTGGGGTTATCCATCACGGGCGCGAGCGTGGAGAGGTTGCCGGCATAGGTCAGCTTGTCGAGGCAGACGATCCGGTAGTCGGGGTGCTCCTTGAGCATGTGGAAGATGAAGTTGCTGCCGATAAAGCCGGCGCCGCCGGTCACAAAAATCGTCATGACGTCTTACTCCTTTCCGTAAACGAAGTTGCAGTCGCTGTCCGCGAGCAGGGGTGCGTTCTTGTCCTTGTCGGAGAGCACCGGCTCGCTCACGCCCCACTCGACGCCGATCGCCGGATCGTCGAAGCGGATGGAGCGGTCGCACTCCTTGCTGTAGAGGTTATCGACCTTGTAGCAGAAGTTCACGTCGTCCGTCAGCGCCACAAAGCCGTGGCCGAAACCGCGGGGGATGTAGAACTGGCGCTTGTTCTCCGCGCTCAGCTCCACGGACACCCACTGCAGATACGTCGGGGAGCCCTTGCGCAGGTCGACGGCCACGTCCATGACCGCGCCGCGCGTGACGCGGACGATCTTCGCCTGCGCCATGGGGCTCTGCTGGAAGTGGATGCCGCGCAGCGTGCCCTTCTGGGCGGTGAAGCTCTCGTTGTCCTGCACGGGCTTGAAGCCGAACTGGGCGTACTTCGGCTCAGACCACGTCTCCATGAACCAGCCGCGATGGTCACCGAACACGTCCGGCTCGATGATCTTCACCTCGGGAATTTTTGTGTCAAGAATTTTCATCGTTTTTCACCTGTCTCAATAACGGATTTTACCCTCGGCGACCTTCTTGAGGTGCTGGCCGTAGGGGGATTTGCCATAGCGCTCGGCGGACTGGAGGAGCGTGTCGCGGTCGATCCAGCCCTCGGTATAGGCGATCTCCTCGAGTGCCGCAATCTGCATGCCCTGCCGCGTCTCGATCGTGCGGACGAAGTCGGACGCGTCGACGAGGGAGTCCATCGTGCCGGTGTCGAGCCACGCGTAGCCGCGGCTGAGCAGCTGGACATTCAGCGTGCCGTCCTCGAGATAGAAGCGGTTGAGATCCGTGATCTCCAGCTCGCCGCGCCAGCTGGGCTTGACGCGCTTGGCCATCTCCACGACGCGGTTGTCGTAGAAATACAGGCCCGTGATGCAGTAGTTGCTCTTGGGGTGCTGGGGCTTTTCCTCGACGGAGATGACCTTGCCGCTCTCGTCGAACTCCACGATGCCGAAGCGCTCGGGGTCGTTGACGTAGTAGCCGAAGATGCTGGCCTTGCCGCTCTTCGCATCCTCCGCGGCCTGCTTCAGGCGCGCGCGAAAGCCGCTGCCGTAGAAGATGTTGTCGCCGAGCACCATCGCGCAGCAGTCATCGCCGATGAACTCCTCGCCCAGCAGGAACGCCTGCGCCAGACCGTCCGGCGAGGGCTGCACCTTATAGCTCAGGTGCAGGCCGTACTGGCTGCCGTCGCCGAGCAGGCGCTCGAAGTTTGGCAGATCCACCGGGGTGGAGATGATGAGAATGTCCCGGATGCCCGCCATCATCAGGGTGGACAGGGGATAGTAGATCATGGGCTTGTCGTAAACAGGCAGAAGCTGCTTCGACGTCACCATCGTCAGGGGATACAGCCGCGTGCCGGCGCCGCCGGCCAGAACAATACCTTTCATCTGGATTCCTCCTCTTTTGTTTCCTCACGCAGATAGGCTTTATAGTAGTGATGTCCGACGCGATCCTCCTCCGGGGGCAGCTGCATGTAATCGCCGTAGCTGTGCCGCAGTACGCGGTCATAGGCCGCCGGAATCGGGAACACCCCGTCCTCAAACGGCACGTCGATCAGCTCCTCCAGATCCTCGCGGCGGTAGATGTACAGAAAATCCAAATCCCAGGACGTGCATCCGACATAGGTGCTGGTCTCATAGTCATGCCGGCGGGAGCGCTCCTCGAGTCTGCGGATGAAGTGCCGGCTGCCGAGCAGGCGCACCCAGAGATAAGCCGCGAGCTTCACGGGCGTGTGCAGTGCGCCGCGCTGACTCGGAACAAAGCGCACCGTTGAGGCGAGATACGTCATCTTCGCGTCCCGTGCGGCGGACTGCAGGATCTGCTCCGCCTCCTCCTGCGTGCTGCCGCAGCCGTCGAACGGATAAATGTCCACAAAAAGGCCCAGACCGTATTCCCGCGTTCCCTCGTAATCCACCTGATAGCGCGTGTCGCACAGGCGGGAGATGGGGTAGATATACTTGGGGTTTGTATGAATGTTCATCATCCGCAGCGGCGCTTCCTGCGCACCGTGCTCATCCCACCACGCCATCAGGCGGTCATAGTCCCGCCGGGGCATGGCGACATCAATGTCATCGTCCCACGGGATGAACGCCTTGTGCCGCACAGCACCAATCATCGTTCCGGCATAGAGAAAATACTTCAGTCCCTGCTCGCGGCAGATGCTGTCCAGCCGCTTGAGAATTTCCAGTTCGCCGAGCTGCACCTCGCGCAGCGATAGCTCTTTCATAGATCGCACTTCCTTTTTGCTCCCTGCTCCGTCCGGCGCAGGATTACTTTTTGAAGGTCTGCAGCATGCCGCGCACCTGCTCACGATGCCGCAGCGCCCAGATGCCGGCGCATGCAAAGCCGACCGCCAGCAGCGCCATACGCAGCCAGATCAGCTCCGTCATGGCGAGGAAAATAAACGCCGCGGCCGTGACGCCGAACAGCCAGAGCAGCTGGTTCTTCATATCATAGAGAATGCCGCCGTGTACCTTCCACGCGAAGAACACATGGATGGCGTAGTACAGCAGATAGCACACAACCGTCGTATAGGCCGCCGCGATATAGCCGAAGCGCGGGATGAAATACGCGTTGAGGGCGATATTCACTGCCGCCGCGCCCAGCGTACCGATGGCGATCAGAACCGTCTTCTTATAGTAATACTCGATCGAGGACGGCAGCGTATAGAGGAAGGAGTAGTACATCGCCAGTACAATGGGAATCGCCACATAGCGCGAGGGCGCATATTTTGCGCCGCCGAGGATCGTGACAATCTCCGGCGAGATCAGCATGAGCGCAATGGCTCCCAGCGAGACAAACGCGGTATAGCCATTGGCCACGCGGCGGATGGACGGATAGTCCTTCGCCTCCATCTTCTCAAAAAACCACGGCGTCCACGCCGTATCGAGCGAGTTGGTAATCACCTGAAAGATCATGCCGACATTGTAGGCAAAACTGTAAAGTCCCGCCTCCGTGTCGCCGATGATTCTTTTGATCATGATCCGGTCAAACTGCGCAAGCAGCAGCTGCCCGAGTCCGTGCGGCACAATGGGCAGACTGATCTTCAGTCCGTAAACCCAGAAGCCGCGGTTCACGCGCGGGCGCGCCCGGCGGAACATCCGCGCGATGATATAGATGCCCATCAGCACCGCTGAGACGAGCGTACCGAGAATGCGGCCGAGGTAGCCCTGCTCACGGAACACCGTTGTAATCAGCACCACGGACAGTCCCAGACCGCACACCGCGTACAGCAGCGACAGCACCAGATACTCTTTATATTTATAGTCGACCGAAAGCAGGCAGTTATAAAATGTAATCATCGCAAGGCCAAAGCCCTCCGCGATGATGAGTACCACCAGATACGGCTGCTCGAGGCCGAGCAGCCTCGCCAGCGGCCCCGCGAAGATCACACTGAGAACCGCCAGAAGGGCCGTATTCAGCAGGATAATGATCGTCACGGACGAACAGAACGCATCAATCCGATCCGGAAAGTCCAGCTTGGCGTTCCGGACGCTGGTGTGCAGTGTCAGTCCGACCACAAATGTCATAATCGTCACATAGGAGCCGAACGTATTGTAAAGGCCGTAGTCCGCCACACTCAGCAGTCGAGCAAAGATGGGAATGGAGATGAAGGTGAGCCCCTTTACCAGGATATTGCCGATGGTATAGCCCAGCCCGGCCCGCAGTGCCTTCTTCCCGCTTGATTCATTCTGCATAGTTCATTCTCCTGTCAGCATGCCGCCGCGCGGCAGGCGCTCAGTCCTGCGTCCGCTCCCGCATGACACGCTGTACCGCCTCGAGGTAGCCGTAACCGTTCTTCTCGTCCGGCTCCAGATAGGTGCCCTCCGCCCACTCGTTCCAGGCGTTGATATACACAAAGCGGCGCCCCTCAGGCTTCTGCTCCGCCTTCTGCACCAGCCGGCGGAAATTCTTCTCAAAAATCGGCGGCGTGCAGCCCTTATAGATCGTCGCCTTCTCGCGGTACCGGGCCGTATTGTCCCACTCCAGAAAGGCCATGTCGAACACATCCTTATCCCGGTAGGTAAAATGCGGCGCGGCCGCGATGTCGCAGATCTTCTGATAATCGTATTCCTTATAGCTGTGGCGCGACTTTGTGCGGATCGCGCGCAGCCGCTCGACCCACGACTCCGGCAGGTGACGCAGAATATTCTCGAGCCGGTAGCTCATCCCCTTCGCCTGCGGCGAATTCGTCGCCTCATGCGGCTCGAAGAGCAGCACGCCGTCGAACGCGTCGAGGATGCTGCTGTCCGGGAAGTCGAAGGACTTGATGGCCATAAAATACAGCTCGCCGATCCCGGCCTCCCGCGCCAGCTCCCGCCAGTAGGCGATCATCTCGTCCACCTTGTCGATCAGGTGCGGGCGGTAAATCTGAAACACGACGCGCCCGTCGATGCGCAGGGCACGCGGATCCGCGAAGAAGGGACGCAGATAATCAAAGTGCTCCTTCCACTTCTCGTGGGTCGGCTCATGGGTCTGCAGCTGCAGAATCTGGCGGTCATTGCCGTCCCAGCGGCGGGCCCACGTCTCGTTCGCCCACGTCAGGCAGAACGGCATATCCAGCTCCGGATGCTGCAGGAACAGCTTCTCGGGCGTCTCGAGCAGCTGCTTGCCATCGAACCAGTAGTGATAAATGGCAAAGCCGTAGACACCGTACTTTTTTGCCAGCTCCACCTGCCAGCGGATGGTGTCCAGCTGGCCCAGGTCATAGTAGTTGTTGTTGAGCGGCACGCGGGGCTGGTGATGTCCCTCATAGAGCGGATAGCCCTTGCGGACGTTGTTCCAGTCGGTAAAGCCCTTGCCCCACCACTCATCGTTCTCAGGAATCGCGTGAAACTGCGGAAAATAGATCGCAATTGTCTTTACGTTGCCCATATTGTTCTCCTCACTGCATGAGTACCGTCAGGTAAAAGAAAAGGTTCTGCATGGCGCCGCCGCGGCCGACGCCGCGCTTTTTCAGCGCGCTGACCGCTGCCGGGCCGCCGTGCTGCGCCCGCTCGAGCGCGGCAAGCATCGCATCTGTCTCCGGCGGGAGCAGCTCTGCATACTGCCGCCGCAGGAGCGTCACCTGCCGCAGGCGCAGCGCTGTATTCTCACGCTGCGTGCCAAAGCCCCGGCTCACGCGCTTCAGGCGCATGAGAAAACTGTTCTGCCCGGCGCGGCCGGTTGCATTGCTGCTGTGGAAGCGGTGCTGAATCGTCTGCTCGGGCAGGTATTCGACCTTCCCCAGCAGCGCCGCCGTCAGGGCAATCCAGCAATCGTACATCTCGATGCCGTCCGGCAGATCAAGCGACAGCTCCAGCAGCCGGCGGTTGATGCCGCAGGCACAGCCGAAGACATAGGGCTGCGCCAGCAGCTTCGGGAAAAAGTCCCCGTCCTGCGGGATGCGAAGCCCCGCCGAGGCGGCATAGGACCCGCCGGTGCGGACACCGTCTCCGTCGATCGTCGAAAAATCAGAAAATACCAGCTTCGGCACATCGGTCTCCCGAAGCAGCGGCTCCATCCGCGCGAGCTTATCCGGCAGCCACACATCGTCCTGATCACAGAAGTAAACCTGCTGTGCGCCGCGGCGCGCAGCCTCCTGCAGCAGGAGGGCAAAGCTGCGGCACGGGCCGACATTTTTCCCCTCGAGCAGGACGATCCGCTCGTCGGTATAGCCGCGCAGAAGCGGCACCGTCCCGTCGGACGAGCCGTCGTCGCGGATAATCAGGATAAAGTCCTCCAGCGTCTGCCGCAGGACACTGTCCAGCTGCTGCGGCAGGTATTTCTCCCCGTTATAGGTCGACATGATGACCGCGATCATACCGGCAGTACTCCCTTATGCTCCTGTTCGGCCCAGTCAATCTGCAGGCAGAGCCACAGGATAATTGAAATCCCCGCAAAGGTAAACAGGAACGGATTGGTCTGCACAGCCAGCGCCACGCCGCCGGCATCCGCCAGCCAGAACACGACCGCGGGCGCGTCATGCCGCCCCATCTTCTTCCATGCGTAATAGACCATCGCCGCAAGGAACACGGCCCAGCCCATCATACCGACGATGCCGAGCTTCATGAGCATCGCGGGAAGCATATACTCATACATGAAGGGATACTGCTCGTTGCGGATCACCTCTTCGGAGTAGGCTCCGTAACCATAGCCGAGCAACTTGCTCCCCTTCCACTTTTCAAGCAGCGCCTGCTTCTGCGCGCTGCGCAGGTCGTTGGAGAGTGTGGTGCCCTTGGCATCCTTGAGCTGATTTTCGAGCTTCATCGCCTCGCGCCGCATATCCTCCACGTCCAGCCCCTTCGCCTGCGCCTGACGGATCTGCTCCATCAGCTGGTCATACTGATCCTGCAGCGACACGGACTGCCCCGTTGAGAAGTGGTGCAGCGCCCTCGTGAAAACAGTGTTGCCAAGGCAGAGACTGTTGTAGCCAACGACCAGCACAATCACCGCCGCAAACAGCAGCGCGGCACGGCGGCGTAGAACGCGCGGCTTATAGAGCAGCGCGGCGATCAGCAGCGCTGCAAGCAGCGTGCCGAAGCAGCCAAACCAGATGGACTTTGTATAGGTAATCAGCAGGGCAAACACCGTCACCGCGCCGCCAACCGCGCCGAACCACTCTCCGTTGAGACACTTGCGCACGGACAGAAACACCCCGGGGATCATCAGAATCGACGTCACCTGAATGATACGGACAACGCCGTAGCCCTCCACCACATCGCTGCGCACCGCCGTGCCGAGGGAGATTTTGTCAATCAGGTCATAATACTTGGCATAAAAGCCCGGCGAGAGCGTCTCGCCGATGTACATCACACTGTGCCACACGGCCAGCAGCACCAGCAGCGGGTAGAGCCAGCGCATGAGCTTTTTCTCCTGCAGCAGGCCCAGGCGGATCAGAAACACACACGGGAAATAGAGCACCAGCACCAGCAGCGTTGTAAAATCCTTGACGCCGTAGGTCATATTGCCGCGCACGAGCACGGGAATCACCGTCGCCCAGACAGCGTTGAGAACCAGAAATCCCAGCACAAACCAGTCGAGCGTGCGCCAATAGTCCCAGAAAAAAAGCTGCCCCGTCTTCCGGCGGAAGATTGTCATACGCGAGCGGACAATCGCCCAGACGCAGTACAGCCCCAGCGATGCCGCGGACAGGCAGAACAGCAGGATGCGGATACCGATGCCATGCACCGTGAACTGATAGCCGTTCAGGCCCAGTACATCGTCAATCAGAAACAGCACCGGAAAAATCCAGAACAGCGCTGTCCACCTGCTCTGGCTAAGCTTACTTTCCATCATATGAAAACTCCTCTTGCTTTCTATCTATCAGACGATCTCCCGCAGCGCCGCGTCGTATTCGTGCAGGACGGCGGGCAGGTCGAAGCAGCGGTCAAAGACGCGCCGCACGTTTTTGCGCATGGCAAGGCACTCCTCCGCCGGCATGGCGGCAATGCGCTTTGCTGTGTCCGGTGCGAGGTTCAGGCCGATACGCTCCGCCTCGACAAGGCGGGCCGAGTCGGCGGGGATGTTGTTGATGACCGGCAGATCATGCTTCCAGTAGTCCACGGACTTCATCGTCAGTCCGATGCAGACCGAATCGCGCATCAAGTTCAGCCCGAAGCGGCAGCGCGTCAATATCCGGTGCTTTTCCGCCTCGTCATAGATCGCGCCGTGGAACTCCGCCTGCGCGCCCGCGTCGCGGATCGCCTGCACCAGCTCCTCGCGGCGCTCGCCCTCGCCGATGATATGCACCGTCACCGGGCGCAGCTGGCTCAGCTCGCCCGCGAGGGCGGCGATGGCGGGGATATTGACAATGTTGTTGATCGCGCCGAGGTAGCACAGCTCGATCCGCTCGGCATTGAGCTCCTGCGCGTCCTCCAGCCCCTCAGGCCGCTGCGCGGCGAGAAAGACGGTATGCGCCTGCTCGTCGGAGAGGTTCAGGCGCTCCTGAAACATGTGGCACTCCGTGAGCACCCGGTCGGCCTCGGCGAGATGGTGATCCCGCAGACCCGACCACACCGAAAACGGAAGCGCAAGCAGGCGCTTCATTTTACTGGAGGGGAACGTCTCCGGCCAGAGATCAAAGATATCAAACACAAGGCGCACATCCGGATGCCGCCGCTTGTAGGCCGCCAGATACTTCGCCAGGAAGTTCGGCGGCAAGATGGAGACGACCATCTGCGGCTCCTGCTCCAGCTCCTCGAGCCAGCGCACGGCCTTCTTCGCAAACTCCCGGTGCGAGAGAATGCGGTCGGCCGAGAGATTCTTCTGGTACGGGCGCACGTGCAGCTGCCTGCAGCCCGGAACGCTGCAGGTAAAGGCCGCTTTTCGGTCATGGCTGAAATCCGAGGTGAGATACACCGTCTCATAGCCCCGGCTCTTCAGATAGGTATCCACGGCCCACAGGCGGTGTCCGTAGTGATCCGAGCAGCTGATGAGCACCGCCCGCTTCGCCTGACTCCGGTTTTCCGTACTCAAGGCTTTTCCTCCTCCGTCTGTTCAAAGGCCTCCGTGCTGTCGTCCGGCGTCAGCAGAACCAGCACGGTCCGCAGGATGAGCTTGACGTCCAGCCACAGGCTGTATTCCTGAATATAGGTCAGGTCCATGATGAGCTTGTCCTTCGGCGAAGTGTTGTACCGGCCGTAGATCTGCGCAAGGCCGGTCAGCCCCGCCTTTGCGCGCAGGCGGTAAGTAAACTCGGGCAGCTCCTGCGTATATTTATCGACGTTCTCGATCATCTCCGGCCGCGGGCCGACGATGCTCATATCGCTCTTGAGCACGTTGATCAGCTGCGGCAGCTCGTCGATGCGGAACTTGCGGATGACGTGCCCCACGCGGGTGATGCGGTCGTCGTCCTTTGTGACGGAGCGGTGGATGCTGCCGTCCTCGACGCGCATGGAGCGGAACTTATACACCTCGAAGATGCGCCCGGCATACGTCGCGCGCTTCTGCCGGTAGAACACCGGGCCGTGGTCCTCGAGCTTGATGGCCAGCGCCGTCACCAGCATGATCGGCGAGGCGATCACAAGGCCGATGGCCGAGACAATGATGTCCATCAGGCGCTTGAGCACGCGCTGCTCAAACGTCAGCTCGCGGGAGCTGGCGCAGATCATGGACTTGTCGTCAAAGAGCAGGCGCTGGCTGCCGAGGGACACGACGTCCTCGGGCTCGATGCTGTAATAGATGACCTTCCAGTTCTGATAGCAGTAGGAGACGATCCGGGACCGCTTTACCGGCTCCAGATTATACAGGAACACCGCGTCGCACCCGTCGATGAGCGCGGTGATGTCCTCCTGATCGTAATAGGCGATGCCCTCAATGCGGTACTGCTTTTTGAAGCGGCCGACCTTTTTCACCAGATCCGCGGCGTTTTCACCGCGGTCGGTGATAATCAGGCAGTGCTGCGGCGGGTTGATGCGAAAATACAGGCCGTTTCCGGCATAGGCCGCGACGATGACGATGGCCACCTGCAGCACATAGATCAGCAGCAGCCGGCCCGGATACTCATAGACGAAGTGGCCGAAGTGGACGACCGTGACGTTCATGATGCAGAACATCAGGTGCGCCACCAGATCCGCGAACAGCAGCGTCAGCGAGAGCGAAAAAATGATGGGCTTGCTCTTGCGCACGCCGATATCGTAGCCGCCGTACACCCGCGTCATGAGCAGGTAGACGATTCCGAAGGAAACCGCCGTCACAGCCGCCGTCCGGCTCAGCCGCAGGAGGAAGAAATACTTCTGGCCCATCAGCAAAAAGAACACTCCGCCGCAGAGGACAAATACCAACAGCCTCATCAGAAGGGTTATGGAATTTTTAAATAGTTTCAACATAAGCGTATTCTTTCATTCATTTTTTGTCAGGGCATGGTGATACATCATGCTCCAGTATTATAGCCAAAGAAACCCTGAAAATCAAGCCCCGCCGCGCTTTTTCACACGCTTTGAAACAGATCTGTCACCGAAAAGGCGGCTGTTCAGCGGTAAAGCCGACCAAAACCACGCTTTTTCGTTCAGAAATAGCGGCAAAACGCTTATTGCCGCGCACATCCCGCCCCTTTAAAAACAATTTGTGAATTATTCGTTAAATCCGTTCCAATATGTGTAAAAATGGCGGCAGATCGACCGTCTGCCGCCATTTTTTGGATATGATATTCTGATGTTTGGTTAAACGATCTCCAGATCGTCGCGGTCGCGCAGCATATACTTTTTGAGCGGCGTAAGGCTCGCCAGCCAGTACAGCACCCCGCCGAAGAGCGCGTCGAAGCCGCTGCCCGTGAAGATCAGGAACAGCCCGCTGCGGATCTCGCCGGTGAGCGGATTGTACACGAAGAGGATCGTCGTCAGGCACGCGATCACCACGCACGCGAGGCCCACGAGGTTAAACCCGCCCGTATAGCGGTAGGCGTCGTGCCCCTTCATGAAGTAGGCCGCCTTCAGCGAGAGCTTTCTGCGCCGCACGAGCAGATAGTCCGCCACGATCATGCCGATGATCGGCGCCTGAATGAACGCCGCGATAGAGATAAACGCGCCGAAGTGCTCCTCCACGCCGCCCCAGACCGTCAGTGCGCCGACATAGACCATCGCGATGAGCACCATCAGCCGGTAGCTGACCTTGGGCATGCCGCTCTTGACGATCATGCAGTTGACGTAGGATCCCGTGCCCTGCGTGCCGACGTTCGCGAACGCCACCAGCAGCAGGCTCAGCAGCGCGAAGCCCGAGCCGCAGAGCGTGGCGAGCATGTTCGTCGGGTCGCTCTCATAGATGCCCGTGCGCACATACATCGCCAGCGCCATCACACCGCCGGCTGCCACGAAGAACGGCGCCACGACGCCATAGGCCAGAGACGTGCCCCAGTAGCCGCTGCGCTCGGTCTTGGCCAGACGTGGCATCACGAGCGCCTGCGTCGACCACGAGAAAGCGAAGGCGACGTTGCCCTCGGCGGAGATCATGAAGTTCTGCAGCGGCGTCGTACCCTCCTCGAGCACGGGCTTCACTGCGAGAATGTCGCTCAGCGGCACCGACACGAAGCACAGCACCACGATAATCAGGCCCACGCCGAGAAGTGCCGTCACAAGGAAGCGGTTCGTCCACTTGATGACCTCCGGCCCGCCGAGCGCGATCAGTGTGCCGAGCACGACGCACACCACGCCGAGAAGCGGCTTCCAGATCGTCAGATCCAGCACAACACCGAAGTTTCCGAAGAGGTTGATCATGGACGAGGCGAACAGGTTGGCCGCCACCGCGTACCAGCCGAAGTTCGCGAGACTGATAACCGTCGACAAAATGGCGACGCCCTTGCCGCCGAGCACCGAGCGCAACCAGATCCACAAATCGATGCCGTAGCGCACGGCAAACAGAACCGGCAGGCACTCGATCAGCACCCACACGATGTTGAAGCAGAAGATGTTGATGAGCATCTGCTTAAAGCCCAGATACTGCGCCACATACGCGCCCTGCGTATAGCACCACGTCGCGATGGCGAAGCCGCTGGTGGAGAGGAACAGGTCGAGGAAGGAATACTGCCGGTCGCCCTTGAGCATCGGGACGATGCCGGTGACGGTCTCCTGCTTGATATAGTCGTTGTTTCTGCTCATCAGGCAATCACCCCCGTCATGCACAGCGCGATCAGCACCAGACTGACCGCCACCGCCACCGCAATGATCACGAAGTCGCCCTTCCCCATCCGCTTGGGGAATTCATAGTCCGGCTGCTCCATGATCTCCAGACGCTTCGCCGTCTCCTCATAGATCAGATCTTCCAGATGGTCTTTCATGCGTTTGTCTCCTTTTCACTCTGTCCGTCCTCATACAGCGCCAGCGCGCGGGCCGAATAGGACTTGGTGTAGCGGTACCAGATGTAGAGATAGCTGCCGACGCTCTTGCCGACGCAGTCCTGATACAGCGCCCACAAAAACCAGTAAAACGACGCCACCGCCACATAGCCCAGATGGTGCCGCAACTCCTCGCGCGAGGGTTCACGGCCCATATACCGCCGGATGATGCCGTCCGCCTCGTCCATCGTATAGTCGGCGCAGGCGATGAACGTGCCGATATCCCACGCGGGATCCGACATGCCGGAATACTCCCAGTCGATCAGGTACATCTTGTCCGCCCGGTCGAGCAGGAAGTTCGGCGCGTAGCTGTCGCAGTGGCACAGGCGCACGGGCGTGCCGTCCGCCTCGAGATGGGCGCGCAGGCGGGCGATTCCGTCGCGCATCTGCTGCATATCCTCGAAATCGGCGCGGTTGAAGCGGCGCAGCGACTCCTCGAAGCCCTGAATCTCGCCCCACGCGTCGAACGGATACGCCGTCTGCTCCCCGCTCTCATGGAGACGGCGGAGCATGGCGAGCGCCTGCGTCACCTGCTGCTCGTCGTGGTAGTCGAGCGTGCGTGCGTCCTCGATATAGCGCGAGAGCTTCCAGCCCTCCGCTTCGTCCATATAAATATAGGTGTCGTCCAGCCCCAGACGGCGCGCGGCCTCCATAGAGCTGGCCTCGCTGCGGCGGTTGATGTAGGCGTCCGTCCCCACGCCGGGATGGCGGTAGACGTACTTCTCTCCGCGGCAGGTGAAGCGGAACGAGAGGTTCGTCATGCCCGTCTTGATGGGGTGGATGTCGTGGATCTCGTTTTCCGTGCAGCCGAGCACCCCGCAGATATTGCGGAAAATCGCGGAACCGGAGTCGCCGACGTACTTGTCGTCGAACGCGCGCAGCTCGTCGAGCGAATCGAACTCCTTGATCTTCTCCGCGTCATAGCGGCGGATGTACATCTCCAGCTCGCCGATATAGCGGATGTAGAGATCCTCCCACAGGTGCTCGCGCGTAACCTGCTGGTTATACTCCGCGCGCAGGATCTGCACGAACTTGCTGCTGAACGCGCGGTCGAAGTAGACGTGGCCGAGCATGCACCACGCATCATGGCCGCCGACGGTCACGCCGGTGATGCGGCCCCTGCGGTTGCACTTAAGGCAGTACTCCTCCGTTTCGCCCTCGGCGTAGACCGCGGCGTAATAGGCGCGGTAGACAAACGGCTCGAAGGGATTCTCGGCGAAGTAGTCGTCCGAGGAGCAGATGTAGGTGTTCTCGAGCCGGTCGGCCACCAGCATCAGCGTCGAGGTGTTGTTATAGCGGTAGTAGTCCGGGTTCACCACGATGTCCACGCCGAACTTCTCGGCGAGGTAGAACATCTTCTCCTTCATATAGCCGACGACGAGCGTGATGTCGCGGATCCCGGCCTCCTGCAGCTGGCGGATCTCCCGCTCGATGAGCAGCTCACCCTTGACGCGCAGCAGTGCCTTCGGCTTTTCATACGAGAGCGGGGCGAAGCGCGTGCTCATGCCCGCCGCCATAATCACGGCGTTTTTTACGCGGTAGGGCGCAAGCGCCTCCTCGCCCGCGTCCGTGACACGTCCGCCCGCGAGCAGCCCCGCCTCCGTCAGCGCCGACACGGTCTGGTTGACCTTGCCGAGCGACATGTCCGTCTGCGCGGCCAGCGCGCGCTGCGTGAGCGTCTGCTCCGAACAGAGATAGACGGTTTTCAGAATTTTAAACTGTGCCTCGGTCAGCATGGCACAACCTCCTTGTTCATCTTGTGTTCACAAGATGCGCAGTTTCTCCAAATTTTTGAACATCGGTATCTTATCACCAGTATCCGCCCATGTCAACTGTTTTTTCCGCGGCGCGATTTTTAGCGGGCCGTCCGATTGACAAGCCGCCGCCCGCACCGTATACTGAAAGCGGCATCAAACGCTGGGCAGTCCCGGCGTCAGACAGACATATTTTCCGGCATATTTTCTAAGGAGGAGTATTATGCATATTGGACTTCTCGGCTTCGGCGTCGTGGGCGCCGGCGTCTATGACTGGACGCGCGGCCGCGCGGATCTCACCGTCGACCGCGTGCTGGTGCGCAGCAGCAAGCCCGGCATCGAAACGATTTCCACCCACAGTATCGAGGACATTCTCAACGACCCCGCCATCGACACGGTCGTCGAGGTCATGGGCGGGCTGCACCCGGCCTATGAGTACATCTGCGCCGCCATCGAGGCGGGCAAGCACGTCGTCACGGCGAACAAGGCCGTCGTCGCGGCGTACTATCCGCAGCTGACGGCTCTCGCCCGGCAGCACGGCGTCGCCCTGCGCTGCACCGCCGCCGTCGGCGGCGGCATTCCGTGGCTCGTGAACCTCGAGCGCTGTAAGCGGCTCGACCGCGTCGTCTCCATCGGCGGCATCATGAACGGCACGAGCAACTTCATCATGGACGCCATGCACGCCTCCCCCGTCTCCTTCCCCGACATCCTCAAGAAGGCGCAGGATCTGGGCTATGCCGAGGCCGACCCCAGCGCCGACATCGACGGCGACGATATCCGCCGCAAGCTGGCCATCTCCGCAAACGTCGCCTTCGACGCGCTCATCGACGAGGAGGCCATCCCCACCTTCGGCATCCGCACCGTGACCGACGGCGATATCGCCGCCTTCCAGCGCCGTGGCTTTGTCAGCAAGCTCCTCGCGGCGGCGCAGCTGTCGAAGGAGGGCATCTGCGCATGGATCGAGCCGACGCTCGTGGAGTCGCACGCGCTCGAGGCCGCCGTGCCGCAGAACTTCAACCTCATCACCTATTACGGCGAGAGCATCGGCCGCCAGAGCTTTTTCGGCCAGGGCGCAGGCCGCTATCCCACGGCCTATAACGTCGTGCAGGACTGCATCGACATCCTCGGCGGCCAGCGCAGCTTCTACGCCGCCGACATGGCCCCCGCGCACCTCGACCTCGCCGGCGAGGCGCACCCCTACTACGTCCGCACCGAGGGACACGACGACTGGCTCGATTCCATCACCGTCGACCGCTGGGAGAACGGCGTCATCACCTCCGCTGTCTCCGTCGGCAAGATGATCGCCTGGGCCAAGCATCGCCTGAAAGCCGACCCGACCTGCTTCATCGCGGGCATCCGGTAAAAATCACACATAAAAAGTGCAGCCGCAGAATCTTCTGATTCTGCGGCTGCCTGTTTTATATCTCCGCATGTCGTGCGGCAAGCAGGATATTCTTACTGCTGTGTGAATTTTTCCGCCTGCGCCATCCAGTAGGCGCGGATTTTTTCCACCATCGCCGCGCACTCCTCCTGCGCGGTGGCGGCGTGGTACTTTTTCATCTCGCTGAACGTGTGGCCGCAGGGGGTAAGGCTATCTCCCTCGTAGCCGCCGCTTACGCCCACAAGCCACGGGCTCAGCACGCCCGTCTTGAATTTAAAGATGTAATAGCGCATTCCGTGGAGCCCGAACTCCCCCGCGCATTCGATCCTGCCCGGCTCCTTCCCCAGCTCATGCGGGTCTGCCAGCCACTGCGCCATGTCGTTTTGCGCAATATCCTGTTGTTTTTGATGCATATTTTTTCCTTTCCGAGCTATCACCCAGCCATCCGCTGGGTCAGCCGCTTCCGCGGATTCCCCGTAGTCCAGTCCCACCAGCTCGCCAACGCTCTCGTCCATCTCCCAAACGGATACCAGCGAAACCACTCTCGCGTCCTCCTCCGTATGGTTCCCACCGCACAGGAACTGCCAGTATCCGTCCTCATCGTGAGAGACATAGCGGATTGGCCTGTTCTCCTCCAGCACATGGCGGCAGGTGAAGCAGGCCGTGTTGGGCGCGTCCGAAAAGGGGAATTTCACGTCTTTCATACATTCTCCTCATTTCCGCGTGCTTCCCGCAGCTCTCTTACTGCGCGATGATAGACGTCCATGTTCTCATCGACCCGCTCCTTGCTCCGCATACGATACGTGTCCAACGTGTTCGTATCCACGCACAGTCCGAGCATTTCGCGCACAGCGTCCACCTGCCACACTGCGAGCGGAATTTCAAATTTCTTCCCGCCGTGTGTCTCTACTACCAACTTCACAGATTGAATCGGGTCTTTTCTCTCGGTCGTGTCTCTCATCGTACATCTGTCACTCCTCGCCCGCCGCTCTATCGATGTACGCCATCAGCTCCGGGAAGCTGCCGTGGGGGTAGCGGTCGATGGGCTCGTTCTGGCGGTTGATGATGTGGTCGGTCAGGAGGAACACACGCATGCCGAGCGTGCGGGCGACCATGTCCTCCGTCACGTCGTTGCCGACCATCAGGCATGCCGCCGGGTCCACGCCGAGCCGCTGCGCGACGTCGCGGTAATACGCCGGGTTCGGCTTGCAGTAGGCGGTGTTTTCATACGTCGTATAGAGCGCGAACTCCTCCGGCTCCAGTCCCGCCCAGCGGATGCGGCTCTCCGTCGCGACGGACGGGAAGATCGGGTTCGTCGCGAGCGCCACGCCGAAGCCGCTGCGCTTGAGCTCGCGCACAGACTGCGCCGCCGCGGGGTCAAAGCCGCAGATGGCCCGCGCGTTCTGGAACTCGTTTTCGTAAAACGCCTCGAAAATCGGGCGGTCGGCCTGCGCCCGGTCGCCGTAGATCTGCCCGAATGCCTGCCAGAAGGCCGTCTCGTTGCTGCGCGAGCCGTCGTTTTTCACCATCGCGGCCGTCCCCGTCCAGACGGCGTCCACAAGCCGTTTCGGCTCGTAGCCGAGCGGTGCCATCTTCGCGGCGAGGAGCTTGAAGTAGCCGCGCGTAAATTCATCGTTATCCATCGGCAGGAGCGTCCCGTCGAGGTCAAAAAGAATCGTGGTCAGTTTCATGTCGTTCTCCCGTCATGTCAAATTGCCCCCATTATAGCCAAAATCCCCCCAAAAAGCAAGCGCCCCAAACACAGGAAGCGGGGGGGGGCGGCCGGGGGGGGGGGGGGGGGGGGAAAGAACAGAACCCCGCGCGCCGCGGGCCGCAAGATGAATTTAATTATTATTAAAAAGAG
>USAC01000015.1 GCA_900552475.1 uncultured Eubacteriales bacterium
GATGACGCTCGACGAGCTCATCGCGACGATCCACTCCCACCCCACCGTCACCGAGACGATCCGCGAAGCCGCGCTGAATGCCGAAAAACGCGCGATCCATGTCCCGAACAAGTAAGACGGACATTTAAAAAGCCACTCATCTTACACTCTCTCTTTCTTATGGGCTGCCGGGTATTCTTCTGTTCTCCTGTGTCCCGGCAGAAAAAAGAACCACCGTACGGTGGTTCTTTTTTTGCTCAAAAGATGGATTTTACCGAAGTTCCGCGAGGTCATAGACGAGCTGTTCGGTTTTCTCCCAGCCGATGCAGGCGTCGGTGATGGAGAGCCCATATACGCCGCCCTCGGGCTTCTGGTTGCCGTCGAGGAGGTAGGACTCGATCATCAGCCCCTTGACCATGCGGTGAATATCGCCGCTGTGGCGGGTGCTGTGGAGCACCTCCTTGGCGATGCGGGCCTGCTGATCCCATTGCTTGCCGGAGTTGGAGTGGTTCGTGTCGATGATGACGGCGGGATTCTCCAGACCGCTCTTGCCGTAGAGCTCGCACAGCTGGCTCAGATCCTCGTAGTGGTAGTTCGGCAGGGCGCGCCCGTATTTGTTCACCGAGCCGCGCAGGATGGCGTGGGCGAGGGGGTTGCCCTTGCTGCGCACCTCCCACTGGGAGAGGAGGAACGTGTGCCCGTGCTGGGCGGCCTTGATGGAGTTCATCATGACCGTCAGGTCGCCGCTCGTGGGGTTCTTCATGCCGACGGGGATGTCGAGCCCGCTGGAGATGAGACGGTGCTGCTGATCCTCGACGGAACGCGCGCCGATAGCGACGTAGGAGAGAATGTCCGACAGGTACAGGCAGTTTTCCGGGTAGAGCAGCTCGTCCGCGCCGGAAAAGCCCGTCTGCTCGAGTACCTTGATGTGCATTTTGCGCGTCGCGATCAGACCCTTGAGAATGTCCGGGTCGCCGTTCGGGTCGGGCTGGTGGAGCATGCCCTTGTAGCCGTCGCCGGTGGTGCGGGGCTTGTTGCTGTAGACGCGGGGGACGAGGAGAATCTTGTCCTTCACCTTCTCCTGCAGGCCGCGCAGGCGCGTGACATAGTCGAGCACCGCGTCCTCTCGGTCGGCCGAGCACGGGCCGATGAGCAGCATCAGGCGGTCATCCTCTCCGGTGAGTACGTCGCGCACGGCGCGGTCGTTGGCCTGCTTCTGCCGGGCCAGCTCCGGGGAGACGGGGTACATGTCGCGGATGGTCTGGGGCGTGGGCAGCTTACGCTTGAATTCCATGTTCATGGGTGGTCATTCCTTTCTATCGCTGCCTCCCGGGCGGGAGGGAAATTGTTGTGTTCAGGGGCGGATCTCCGCCCGGATGCCGAGGGCCTGCAGCACCTCGAAAAAGTCGGGGTAGCTCTTGGCCACGGCTTCGGCACCGCAGATGGTGCCGCCGACGGAGGTGGCCAGCACGCTCAGCGCCATGACGATCCGGTGATCGTTGTGGCCGTCGAGCACTTCGCGCGGGGCGGCGATGCCGCCGGGGTGAACCGTGACGCGGTTTTCCTCCGCGTCCACGCGCACGCCGAGCTTCGCCAGCTCCTGCGCCATGGCGGCGACGCGGTCGCTCTCCTTGATGCGCAGGCGGCGTGTGCCGGTGAAGACCGCGCCGTGCGCCCGCGCCGCGGCGGCGAAGAGCACCGGCCCGAGGTCGGGACATGCGGTGAGATCGAGCTGCGCGCCGGGGGACTGCAGCCGGCGGAGCATATCGCGGCAGACGCGGTCGCCCTGCAGGCTCTCCGCGCGCAGGCCGGTGACGGTGACGCCCTCGCCGAGGGCGAGGAGAAACGCGGCGTTTGACCAGTCGCCCTCCACGGCGGCGACGCGGGCGGCGTAGTGCTGCTGCCCGGGGATGAAGAAGCAGTTTTCGTCCCACTCGTCGACCTGTACGCCGAACGAGCGCATCACATCGAGCGTGATGTCGATATAGGGGCGGCTCTCGACAGGGGGGAGGACGCAGAGCGTGCTGTCCGCCGCGAGCAGCGGCAGCGCGAGGAGCAGACCCGAGATAAACTGGCTGCTCACGTCGCCGCGCAGGGTGTATTCCCCCGCGGTGAGCGCGCCCTCAAGCGCGATGCAGCGCTCGCTCTTTTCGATCCGGATGCCTGCGCGGGGCAGGACGTCCTCATAGATGCCGATGCCGCGCTCCAAAAGCCGCGGCGCGCCGGTAAAGACGGCGCGCCCGCCGGGGACGAGCGCCGGAGGGATGCAGAAGCGGAGGGTGCTTCCGCTCTCGCGGCAGGGGTAGACGGCGCTTTTCGCGGCGCACCCGCCGGTGCCGGTGATGTGGGCGGTATCGCCCTCCAAACGGGCGGAGCCGCCTATGGCGCGGATACAGTCGAGCGTCGCGGCCATGTCCTGGCTGCGCGAGATGCCGCGGATGCGGCTCTCACCCGCGGCGAGGGCGGCGCAAAGGAGCATCCGGTGGCCGCAGCTCTTCGAGGGCGGCGCGCAGACCGCGCCGCGGGCCGCGCCGGGGGCGATGGTGACGGTCACTCGGCCTGCGCCCCCTTCAGAAGGATGTCCATCGCCTCGCAGTAGCCGTCAAAGCCTTTGCCCATGACGGTTGCGATGCAGGTGGCGCGGACAAAGCTGCGCTGGCGGAAATCCTCGCGCGCGGAGACGTCGGAGATGTGCACCTCGACCGTCGGAATGCCGACGGCCTTGAGCGCGTCGAGCAGGGCGACGCTGGTGTGTGTATAGGCGGCGGGGTTGAAGATGATGCCGTCTGTACCGTCATAATACGCCTGCTGGATGGCGTCGACGAGCTCGCCCTCGTGGTTCGATTGGTAGAAAGAGATGTTCACGCCGCGCTTTTGCGCGTGGGCGCGGATGAGGGACTGCAGGTCTTCGTAGGTACCGCGGCCGTAGATCCCCGGCTCGCGGATGCCCAGCATATTGAGGTTCGGGCCGTTCAAAACGAGAATGTTCACTTCATCCACTCCTTTTCGATGCGCTGCGCCGTCTCCTCGACGGTGCCGTCGCCGTCAATATGCAGATCCGCCGCGGCGCAGTAGAGGTCATAGCGCTCTTCGTAGCGGCGGCGCAGGGCCTCGCGGTCGGACGCGAGGGGACGGTCCGCCGTTGCGATGAGCTTTTCGGGCGACCGGTCGAGAAAGACGAGACGGCCGCTGCGGCGTAGGGCGGTCACGTTTTCGGGGCGGAGGATGGCGCCGCCACCGGTCGCGATGACCTGTCCGCCGGTGGCGGCGAGGTCTGCGACGGCCTCCTGCTCGCGTTCGCGGAAGGCGGCCTCGCCGCGCTGGGCGAAGTAGTCCGCGATGGGCATACCGATCCGCTCCGTTACCAGTGCGTCGCTGTCGGCGAAGCGCTTGCCCAGCCGCTCCGCGAGGGCGCGGCCGACGGTGCTCTTGCCGGAGGAGGGCATGCCGATGAGGACGATGTTCTCCATCTCGCGGCGGACGGTCTGATAGGCGAGGTCAATGTCGCGCTGCGACGTCTCACAGCCGCGGAAGAGGGCACTCGCGTAGGCGGCCTGCGCGGCGAGCATGTAGAGCCCGCCCTCGGCGGGGATCCCGCGCGAGCGCGCCTGCAGCACGAGGTTCGTGCGCAGGGGATTATAGACGGCGTCCACGACGCCGCTGAGATTCGGGAAGGCGTCGAGGGCAACGGGGCAGCCTTCGACGGCGGGATACATCCCGCCGGGGGTCGTGTTGATGAGCACGTCCGCGTCCGCGTGCAGGCGGGCGGCGTCCTCATAGGTGAGCGCGCCTTCGCGGCCGCTGCGGGAGAGACGGTACACCTCCGCCGCGCCGAGACTGCGCGCGACGGCCACAGCCGTCTTCGACGTGCCGCCCGTGCCGAGGATCAGCACCTTTTTCCCCTCGAGCGAGAGCATGATGCGGTGGATGAGCGCCGCCATGCCCGCGAAGTCGGTGTTGTCTCCGTAGAGCTTTCCGCCCCGGCGGACAACGGTATTCACCGCGCCGATGGCACGGGCGGTCTCGGAGAACTCATCGAGCAGGGGGATGACCGCCTGCTTATAGGGAATGGTGACGTTGACGCCGGTGAAGTCCTGGTGGCGGAAGAACGTCTCCAGTTCCTCCGGCTCCAGCTCCCAGAGTTTGTAGTCATAGTCCGCGAGGGCGCGGTGGATCTGGGGCGAATAGCTGTGCCCGAGCCTGCGGCCGATGAGTCCGCACGTCATGCCTGCACCCCCTTTGTGAAGTAGTCCGTGCCGAAGCGCTGAGCCAGCAGGTCACACAGCGCGAGCGCCGTCACGCTGTCGAGCACGGGGCAGATGCGGCGGATGATGGCCGGGTCGTGGCGGCCGCGGATGGTCAGCTCCGTATCCTCACCGCGCAGGAAGTCCACCGTCTGCTGGGGCTGCGCGATGGAGGGCGTGGGCTTGACGGCGCACTGGAACACGACGGGCATGCCGTTGCTGATGCCGCCGTTGACACCGCCGTTGTGGTTCGTCGCGGTGACGACGCGCCCCGCCTGCATGCGCAGGGGGTCGTTGAACTGCGAGCCGCGCTGCCCGGCGGCGGAGAAGCCGCTGCCGAATTCGATGCCCTTCACGCCGCCGACGGAGAACACCGCATGGCTCAGCACGCTCTCGACGCTGTCGAACCACGGCTCGCCCACCCCGGCGGGCAGGCCGCAGACGGCGGTCTGCGTGATGCCGCCGACGCTGTCGTGCGCGTCCCGCGCGGCGAGAATCTCGCGGCTGATCGCCTCACCCGCCGCCGGATCGAGTGCGGGGAAGGCGGCCTCGCCCAGCGCGGCGATGTCCGCGGCGGCGTCGGCAAAGGGACGGTCCCACGCTTCACCGCAGCGGAGAATGTGTGTGCCGACCGCAACGCCGGCGGCGCGCAGCACCGTCAGCAGAATCGCGCCCGCCGCGACGAGCGGCGCGGTGACGCGGCCGGAGAAGTGTCCGCCGCCGCGCCAGTCCTCAAAGCCGTGGTACTTACAGTAGGCGGCGTAGTCCGCGTGCGAGGGGCGCGCAAGACCGTAGGTATAGTCGCCGCTGCGGGTGTTTTCGTTGGGGATGACGATGGTGAGCGGCGTCCCGGTGGTGCGTCCCTGCCAGACGCCGCTGAGAATCTGATAGTTGTCTGGCTCGCGGCGGGGGGTGTCCATCGCCGTCGCGGGGCGGCGGCGGGCCAGTTGGCGGCGCAGGAATTCCTCATCGACCGGCAGACCCGGCGCGAGCCCGTCGAGCACCGCACCGACGGCGGGGCCGTGGCTCTCGCCGAACAGGGTGAGTGTCACGGACTGACCGAATGTGTTTTTCATAGCAGAACCCCCTCCAGACGGTGCAGAATTTCCTCGGGCATCATCGTAGTGAAGCGGAACGAACCGGGCTCATCCACCTCGACGGCGGTGACGGCCGCGCCCTGCCCCTTCTTGTCATGGCGCAGGTAGGGCAGCAGTGCCTCACGCGTCGTCTCTATCTCCGTCGGCAGGCCGCATTTGCGGAGAACGCGAATCAGCCGCGGACGCAGCGCGGGCGCGCACATGGGGAGCATCCCCAGCGCGACGCACTCACCGTGCAGCAGGCGGCCGCCGGCGCTGCTCTCGATGGCGTGGCCGACGGTGTGGCCGAAGTTCAGCACGCGGCGCAGCCCGTGCTCGTGCGGATCCTGCTCAACGACGTTTTTCTTGATCGTGAGCGAGCGGGCAATGATCTCCGGGAGGCCGGCGGTGAGGTCGGCGCTGCGCTCGATCCGGTCGAGGAGGTCGGCATCCGACGTCAGCGCCATTTTCACGCTCTCGGCGAGTCCCGCGCTGATCTGCCGCGGCGGCAGCGTGCGCAGCGTGTCCGGGTCGATGAGCACGGCGCGCGGCTGATGAAACGCGCCGACGATGTTCTTCACGCCGTCCATGTCGATGGCGGTCTTGCCGCCGATGGAGGAGTCCACCTGCGAGAGAAGCGTGGTGGGGATGTTGTAAAAGTCCACGCCGCGCATATACGTCGCGGCGGCGAAGCCCGCGAGGTCGCCCGCTATGCCGCCGCCGACGGCGGCGACACAGTCGCCGCGCGTCATGCCGAGCCGGAGCATCGCGCGCAGGAGCAGCTGATAGCTCTCGAAGCTCTTGCTGCTCTCACCGGCGGGGAGCGTGCAGATCTGGGCGAGTTCACACGCGCCCGCCACCGCGGCGGCATAGGCTGCGGGGACGCCGCTGTCCGTCACGACGAGCACACGGCGCGCGAGATGAAGCAGTTCCCCCGCGCGGGCGAGCGCGCCGCGCTCTATGTAAATATTGTAGCTTTCCTCCTGCAGGGAGACGGAAATGACCATGGGGCTTCTCCTTTTTCAGATGTTGTTGGCGTAGTAGGAGCCGACGAGGCGGAGCTTGGCGCAGGTGGCGGACAGCTCCTGCAGCATCTCGCGGCCGTTCGTGGTGTTGATGCTGCCCTCAGCCTCGACGTAGAAGAAGTATTTCCACGACAGATCCTTCATCGGGCGGCTGCGCAGCGTGCGCATATTGTAGCCGTGCGCGCCGATGATGTTGAGTGTCTGGGCGAGGGAGCCCGCGTCGTTCTGCACGGTGAAGACGAGTACGAAGTTTTCATCCTCGCGCTTGCGCACGGTCTCCGTCTGATTGCGGGTGCGGGAGAGAGCGGCGAAGCGGGTGGTGTTGTTCCTAGCGGTGCTGATGTCGCGGTCGAGCACGCGCAGGCCGAAGACCTCCGCCGCCTCGTCCGAGGCGATGGCGCCGAGCGTGAGGTCGTTCGCCTCGCGGACGCGCTGGGCGGCCATGGCGGTGTTGGCGTAGGACTCAATCTGATAGCCGTGGCGCTGGATATACTCGTCGCACTGGCGCAGCGCCTGCGGATGGCTGACGACGGTGCGGACGGTATCCGGCGTGGCACCGTCCATGCCGAGCAGACTATGGGAGATGTCGAGATCGAGCACCTGGTTGATGAACAGCTCGCCCGAGAAGAGCAGATCCATCACCGTGCCGACCTCGCCGGCGTAGCTGTTTTCGAGCGGGAGGACGACGCTGTCAACCTCGCCGCGCTCCACGGCGTGGTACGCCGCGGAGAAGTCGGGGTAGGAGACGAGACGCGCCTGCGGGAACATACGCCGCGCGGCGATGTAGGCGTACGCGCCCTCCACGCCGCAGTAGGCGACCTGCATCCCCTCCATCAGGCGGGTCTGGTAGGCACAGGAGAGGTCGATGACCTTGCGCAGGAACTGCGCATAGTAGGAGCCGACGGCCTCGTCGCCGATGCAGGCGGCGCTGCGCGCGATCAGCTCACGCTCGCGCTCGGCGTCGCGCACGGAAAGCCCTCGCTCACGCTTAAAGGCGGCAACCTGCTCACTCATATGCATACGCTCTTCAAACAGAGCGGCCATTTTCTCGTCAATGTCGTTGATCTTCGTTCTGATCTGATCCAGCTGGCTCATAGTTTTGCTACCTTTCATACATAAAAAAATCGGCTTTCCCCCAAGGGAAAGCCGTTTGAGATAACTATTTGCAGCGCAATGCCGCGGCATTCAAACACAGGCTTCCTGGGGCGTTACTTGACCGTTAAAATAGGAAAAGCAAAAAAAGCGCAGCGCGCAAAAAAACGCACTGCACAGAAAGCCAAAGGAAGCGCAGGAGGAGGCCTGATGGGCGCACTGACCCGCGGACGCGTGAGCGCTGAGATTCATGTACTGCGTCATAACGGCCGCCTCCTTCGTAAAAGTACGTTCATTTTAAGCCAATTCCCGCCGCGCGTCAAGACTCCGCGCGCATTTCTGGCAAATAGACAAATCGAAGGCGGATTCCGCCGCCCGTTTCGGCACTTCGGTGCAGACGGGCATAGAGCGGCGCGGACGCGCATACGATGGAGTGTCTCATTTTGTCTGAGGAGTGTTGCAGCTTGAAGGGGAACATGGAGGAGCGGGCCGCCGCGCTGGCCCTTTACCTGATTGAAAACCGAACGACCGTCCGCGCGGCGGCGAAAAAGTTCGGTATCAGCAAATCCACGGTACATAAGGACCTGTCCGAGCGGCTGCCGGTCTACAACCGGACGCTGTATCTGCAGGTGAAGGAGATCCTCGAGGAGAACAAGGCCCAGCGCCACATCCGCGGCGGTCTCGCCACGCGCAGAAAGTACAAGGGAATATAAAACGGGCGGCACAGGGAACTCCCTGCGCCGCCCTGTCTCAGGCCGTTTTTATTTTTTCGCAGCCTGCTTCATCGAAAGGCTGATGCGGTGCTTCTTCTCGTCCACGTCGAGCACCACAACGGGTACCACGTCGCCGACGGCGACAACCTCGGAGGGGTGCTTGATGAACTTGCTGCAGACCTGCGAGATGTGGACGAGCCCGTCCTGATGGACGCCGATGTCCACGAACACGCCGAAGTCGACGACGTTGCGCACCGTGCCGGTGAGCGTCATGCCGGGCTTCAGGTCCTTGATATCGAGCACGTCCGTGCGCAGCACCGGGGCGGGCAGGTCATCGCGCACGTCACGGCCGGGGCGCGTCAGCTCCCGCACGATGTCCCGCAGCGTGGGCAGGCCGATGCCGAGCTGCGCGGCAGCCTTCTCCTCGCCGAAGAGCTTCAGCTTCTGCGGGAGCATGCCGATCTTCCCGTCGCGCACGTCCGCGAGCGTATAGCCGCAGAGCGTGAGCAGCGCCTGCGCCGCGTCGTAGCTCTCCGGATGGACGCCTGTGTGGTCGAACACCGACGCACTCTCCGGAACGCGCAGAAAGCCTGCGCACTGCTGGAACGCCTTCGGGCCGAGCTTCGGCACCTTGAGCAGCTGCCGCCGCCCGATGAATGCGCCGTGCGCCTCTCGGTAGGCGACGATGTTCTTCGCGGTCGCCGCGTTGATGCCCGCGACGCGGCCGAGCAGGCTCGCCGAGGCGGTGTTCACGTCCACACCCACGGCGTTGACACAGTCCTCCACCACGCCGGAGAGCGTCTCATCGAGCCGCTTCTGCGGGCAGTCGTGCTGATACTGCCCCACGCCGATGGCCTTGGGGTCGATCTTCACCAGCTCCGCCAGCGGATCCTGCAGCCGCCGCGCGATGGAGACGGCGCTGCGCAGGTTCACGTCATAGTCGGGGAACTCCTCCGCAGCGAGCTGGCTTGCGGAGTAAACCGACGCGCCCGCCTCGTTGACCATCATATAGCTGACCCCGCCGCCGAGCGCGCGGATCATCTCCACGGCCATCTGCTCCGTCTCGCGGCTGGCTGTGCCGTTGCCGATGGCGAGGTGCTCGACGCGGTGTTTGCGGATGAGCGCGGACAGGCGCGTGATGGCCTCCTTTTTCTGGCGCTCGCCGTAGGTGGGGTAGACGACGGTGGTGTCGAGCACCTTGCCCGTGCCGTCGATGACGGCAACCTTGCAGCCGTGGGCATAGCCGGGGTCGAGCCCCATCGTGACGTGACCCTTGACGGGCGGCTGCATAAGCAGCGGCTTGAGGTTCAGGGCGAAGTTCGCGATGGCGCCCTCCGCGGCGTGCTCACCGAGCGCGCCGCGGACCTCGCGCTCGAGAGAGGGGTAGATCAGCCGGTCGTATGCGTCCTCGCAGGCGCTCTTCATGAACTCCATCGCGGCGGAGCCGGGCTTCACGGCGGCGCGGCGCAGCACCGGGAGCGCCGCGCCGCGGTCGAGCAGCACCGTGACGGACAGGAAGCCCTCCTTCTCGCCGCGGTTGATGGCGAGAATCTGGTGGTCGGCGAGCTTCGCGACGGACTGGTCAAAGTCGTAGTACAGGCGGTAGACGGAGTCCTCTTCCTTCGCCGCGAGACTGCGCAGGTGCCCCTGCCGCATGAGAAGCCCGCGCAGCGTCTTGCGGATGGCCGCGTCGTCCGAGAGAAGCTCGGCGACGATGTCGTTTGCGCCCTGCAGGGCATCGGCGACCGTTTCCACGCCGTTTTCGGGGATGATGAAGTCCGCTGCGGCGTCCTCCGGGCGCGGGCAGGTGCGCTCCTGCGCATAGAGCAGCTGCGCCAGCGGCTCAAGCCCCTTCTCGCGGGCGGCGGTCGCGCGGGTGCGGCGCTTCTGCTTATAGGGGCGGTAGAGATCCTCCACCTCCGCGAGCGTCGCGGCCGCGTCGATGGCGGCGGAGAGCTCCGGTGTGAGCTTGCCCTGTCCGTCGACGGCTTTTTTGACCTCCTGACGGCGCTGGTCGAGACTGCGCAGATACGTCAGGCGATCCTCGAGCTTTCGGAGGGTTGTGTCGTCCATGGAGCCGTGCTGCTCCTTGCGGTAGCGGGCGATGAAGGGGATGGTGTTGCCCTCGTCGAGCAGGGTGATGATATTTTCCACATACGCCTGCGCACACCCCAGCTCGCGGGCGAGAATTTCAGAAATGGCGGCCATAGAAGCATCCTTTCAGAGAAAATACAGGGGCGGACAAAGGTGTCCGCCCCATATAATAACAGTAGTAGTTGTCTCACAGAGTTCGCGTCGCCGCGGCGGCGCGAAGTGTCGCAGGCCAGCAAAGCTGGCCGAGGCGCGCAGCGCAGCGAAACCCCTCACTCAAAACGGGCTGTGCCCGTTTTGAGTGCATTTTTTACTTGTGGTACAGCTGCTTGCTCTCGTACTTCGGCTCACAGCTGACGTGGATGCCGAGCCGCTTGTAGAGGTTGCGGTCCTCCTCGGAGATGATGACCGAGAAGTGCGCATCGCAGCCGCGAAGCGCGCCGAGCTGCTGCTGCACGAGCGCGGCCAGTGGGTTCGTCAGGCCGGAGATCGCGAGCGCGATGAGCACCTCGTCGGAGTGCAGGCGCGGGTTGCGGTGGCCGAGGTTCTCCGTCTTGAGCTTGCTGATGGGGGCGATGACGGAGGAGGGGATGAGGTCGAGCTTCTGGTCGATCCCGGCGACGGCCTTGAGCGCGTTGAGAAGCAGCGACGAGGACGCGCCGAGCAGGGAGGAGGTCTTTCCTGTGACGACCGAGCCGTCCGGCAGCACGAGCGCGCCGGCGGGCAGACCCGTCTGCTCCGCCTTCTCGAGCGAAGCGGCGACTGCGGGGCACAGCTCCGGCGTGACGCCCGCCTGCTGCATGACAAGCTCCAGCTTGCGCACGACGCTCTCGCCGCACTCGCCGCGGGCGCGCTGCACAAGGCCGTCATAGTAGCGGCGCAGGATCTCCATGCGGCTCGCGGCCTGACAGACCTCATCGTCGACGATGGCGAAGCCCGCCATATTCACGCCCATGTCCGTCGGGGACTTGTAGGGGCACTCGCCCTGAATCTTCTCGAACATCGCGGCAAGCACCGGGAAGATCTCCACGTCGCGGTTATAGTTTACGGTCGTCTTGCCGTAGGCCTCGAGGTGGAAGGGGTCGATCATGTTCACGTCGTTGAGGTCGGCCGTCGCCGCCTCGTAGGCGAGATTCACCGGGTGCTTGAGGGGGAGGTTCCAGATGGGGAACGTCTCATACTTGGCATAGCCCGCGCGGACGCCGCGCTTATTCTCATGGTAGAGCTGGCTCAGGCAGGTCGCCATCTTGCCGCTGCCGGGGCCGGGGGCGGTGATGACGACGATGGAGCGGCTCGTCTCGATATAGTCGTTCTTACCGAGCCCGTCGTCGGAGACGATGTGCGCGACGTCCGAGGGGTAGCCCGCGATGGGGTAGTGGCGGTAACTCTTCACGCCGAGCGCCGTCAGGCGGTTGATGAACGCGTCGGCGGCAGGCTGCCCGGCGTACTGCGTGATGACGACCGAGCCGACATAAAAGCCGAGCCCGCGGAACACGTCGATCAGGCGCAGCACGTCGTCATCATAGCTGATGCCGAGGTCGCCGCGCATTTTGTTCTTCTCGATATCCCCCGCGCAGATGGCCATCACGATCTCTACGTCGTCTTTCATCGTGGCGAGCATGCGGATCTTGCTGTCGGGCTGGAACCCCGGCAGCACGCGCGAGGCGTGGTGGTCGTCAAAGAGCTTGCCGCCGAACTCCAGATAGAGCTTGCCGCCGAACTGGCTCATGCGCTCCCGGATGTGCTGTGCCTGCAGCTCCAGATATTTATCATTGTCGAAACCGATCTTCATGACTGCTTTCCCCCTCTTGTACAAAACCTTAAAAACATAACAGGGTGTATTATATATCAGATCGGCCCCGCGGGGAAGAGATTCCTCCCATTTTGGGGGCGGAAAATTCGCTGAATTTCCTGTGACAATTTTGGCAAAAGACACCGTTGCTTTTTTGCGCGCGGCGGGGTATACTGTAAAATACACTCTTATTTGCAGGAGGCAGCTATGCGCTTTCAGGTCATGTATAAAAAGTCCGCCCAGCCCAAGGAGGCCTATCTCCCGTTTTTCGAGAGCGACGACATCGCTGAGATCAAGGATTTTGCCATGCGCCTAGCCTTCATCGAGGGCAACGACGTCTATGTGCAGGACACGGCTCTCGGCGAGATCGTCCGCGACTTCGAGGACGCGCGTTATAGAAATAAGGTATGAGCTTTCCACCCCGGCCGATCGCGGCCGGGGTTGTTTTTTTACCCTCCGGGCCATACTAAGCCCGGAGGTGATTTTTTTGCGCGAAGAGAAGAAGGGCTTTCCCTATGACCCGGCGCCGGATGTGAACCGGTTTCCCGGCGTGCCGGAGAGCGGGTTTGACCTCGTCAACGAGTACGGCACCTACAACATCCAGCCCACGGCGGACACGGACAACCTCTTTCCGCTGATCGCGCCGGGGCTGCCGCGCCGCTGGCGGGGGATGAAGCTGGAAAAGGGTGATCTGGAGCAGCTGCCGTGACTCGTCCGCGGGGGCGGCAGACGCGCCGCCCCCGCGGGGGACGTTTCTTAGCTAAAAAGCATGAATCAACACGCGCGTTTTCTTTGCAAAGAGTGAAAAACGCGAAATTATCGAAAAATAGTTCGAAAGTACGAAAATCGGAGAAAAAGCGCATACTTTCATCATTTAAATTGTGCTTCGTGATAACGCACAAGAAAGCGTTAAAAAATTGGCGACTTCGATACTTGACGGTTTTTTCACAAAGAAATATAATATAGCTAAACTGGTAAGACCAGCAGGCCGGAATTTTCGGCCGCTGTGTGATACAATGGAGGGTGCAGAACGATGTATACACTGGGCATTGATATCGGCTCCACCACCAGCAAGTGTGCCGTACTGAAAGACGGCGAGGAGCTGGTTGCCACCAGCCTGCGCGTGGGCGGCATGGGAACCGAGGGGCCGCAGGAGGCGCTCGACGATCTCTGGGCGGCCGCGGGCCTGCGCGCGGAGGAGATGGCCCGCACGATTGTCACCGGCTACGGCCGCAAGAACTACGAGGGAGCCGACGGCGAGGTCAGCGAGCTGACGTGCCACGCGATGGGCGGACGGTTCGTCTTCCCGGGCCTTCGGACGGTGATTGATATCGGCGGTCAGGACGCGAAGATCATCTCCCTGACCGAGGACGGCCGGATGGCCAACTTCGTGATGAACGACAAATGCGCGGCCGGTACAGGCCGCTTTCTGGATGTGATGGCGTCCATCCTGCGGATGGATGTGAGCGAGCTGGCTCCCTGCGCCGCACAGAGCACGCAGCCCGCGTCCATCTCCTCGACCTGCACGGTGTTCGCTGAGAGCGAGGTCATCAGCCAGCTGGCCTCCGGCGTCAAGCGGCCGGATCTCGTGGCCGGCATCTGCCAGAGCGTGGCGACGCGCGTGGCGGCGCTGGCCCGGCGGGCCGGTGTGCGCGAGATGGTGTGCATGTCCGGTGGCGTGGCGAAAAACGGCGCTGTGCGCCGCGGGCTGGAGGAGTGCCTGAACGTCTCCATCGCCTACGATCCCCGCTGCCAGCACTTCGGTGCCATCGGCGCGGCCCTGTGGGCCTACAGGCAGGCAAGCAAAGCGTAAAAGCAGTCCCGCCCTGCGGGCTGCCTGTTCCATATAAAATATAGAGTATCATCGAGGAGGAAAAGAAATGGCAGAGCAAGTCAAGAAAAAGCCGGTGGATCCCAATTCCGCCAAGTACAAGCTCGGCAAGATCGCGGCCGACGCCTATGTCGACGCCATGGAGGCGAAGAAGCGCGGCGAGAAAGTGGCTTGGGTCTCCAGCAACTTCCCTGTGGAAATTCCCGAGACGATGGGCATCGCGACTGTCTATCCCGAGAACCAGGCGGCCGGAATTGCCGCCCGCGGCGCCGGTACCCGCATGTGCGAGGAGGCTGAGTCCGAGGGCTATTCCAACGATATCTGCGCCTACGCGCGTGTGTCGCTGGCCTATGCCAAGCTGAAGTCCTGTCCCGAGCAGGATGTGCCGATGCCGGACGTCCTGCTGTGCTGCAGCAACATCTGTTCCTGCATGATCAAGTGGTATGAGAACCTCGCCCGCGAGCTGAACATCCCCATGATCCTGCTCGACATTCCCTTTAACCCCGACTATGAGGTCTCCGACGCGGAGGTCGCGTATGTCACCGGCCAGTTCTGGGACGCCGTGAAGCAGCTTGAGGAGATCACCGGCAAGAAGTGGTCCGACGAGCGCTTCAAGGAGGTCACGGGATTTAGCTGCCGCTCCAGCCGCGCGTGGCTGGCCGCGACGAGCTGCGCCAAGTATGTCCCGTCCCCGTTCAACGGCTTCGACCTGCTCAACCACATGGCCGTCATGGTCACGGCCCGCGGCAAGGCCAGCGCCGGCGAGGCGATGGAGACGCTGCTCAAGGAGTATGAGGACAACCACAAGAACGGCACCTCCACCTTCCGCACGGAGGAGAAGCACCGCATCATGTTCGAGGGTATCGCCTGCTGGCCCTACCTGCGCGCGACGTCCACGGGCCTGAAGTCCCGCGGCATCAACATGGTCACGACGATCTACGCCGACGCCTTCGGCTTCGACTACGACAGCTTCGACGGCATGATCCGCGCCTACTGCAAGGTGCCCAACGCCATCAACCTCGAGCTCTCCCGCGACAAGCGCATCAAGCTCTGCAAGGACAACCACGTCGAGGGCCTGCTGGTCCACACGAACCGTTCCTGCAAGCTCTGGAGCGGCTTCATGTATGAGATGAGCCGCCAGATCGGTGAGGCGTGCAACATCCCCGTGGCCAGCTTCGACGGCGACCAGGCGGATCCGCGCAACTTCTCCGAGGCCCAGTACGACACCCGCGTCCAGGGCCTGACCGAAATTATGGAAGCCAACAAGGCCGCGAAAGGAGAGTAAGTCATGAATGAGATCCTGAAGAAAATGCACGAGGTGGCTGCCTCTCCCCGCGCACAGATGGACAAGTACCTCGCCGAGGGCAAGAAGATCGTCCTCTGCGCCCCGGTCTACACGCCGGAGGAGATCATCCACTCCATGGGCTTCGTTCCCATGGGCGCGTGGGGCGGCGATATGGAGCTCAACCGCGCGAAGGAGTACTGTCCCGCGTTCCTGTGCGCCATCGTCCAGTCCCTGCTGGAGCTGGGTATCACCGGGGCCTTTGAGGGCGCGAGCGCTATCGTGATTCCGTCCCTGTGCGACACACTCAAGACCGTGGGCGAGAACTGGAAGTACGCGGTGCCATCCATCCCGTTCATCCCCATGACCTATCCCCAGAACCGCAAGCCCGCCTACGGCGTGGCCTATACCAAGGCCGGCTACGAGCGCGTGATCCGCGACCTCGAGAAGCTCGGCGGCACATTCTCCAACGAGAAGCTTGCCGCTTCCAATGCTGTCTATAACCGCCACAACGCCGCCATGCGCAAGATCGACGCGCTGCTGGCCGTCCACCCGGAGATCACCGCCGCCCAGCGCAGCGACATCTTCAAGAGCGCGTTCTTCATGACCAAGGAGGAGCATACCGAGCTGGTTGAGGCGCTCATCGCGAAGCTCGAGGCGCAGCCGGCTGCCGCCGAGAAGCTCCCGATCGTCATCTCCGGCATCCTGACCGACGCCCCCGCCCTGAACGCCATCATCGACGAGATGGGCATGCACATCGTGGCCGACGACGTGGCCGCGCAGTCCCGCCAGTATCGCACCGACGTCCCCGCCGGGGACGACGCGCTGCAGGCCCTCGCCGACAAGTTCGCCGCGATGGACAACTGCTCCGTGCTGTACAACCAGGATAAGCCCCGCGTCAAGTGGATCGTCGACACCGCCAAGGAGCGCGGCGCGAAGGGCGTGCTCGTGGTACTGACGAAGTTCTGCGACCCCGAGGAGTTCGACTATGTCATGATCAAGAAGGCCTGCGAGGCCGCGGGCATTCCCCTGACGCTCGTCGAGGTTGACCGCCAGATGGTCCAGTTCGAGCAGGTGCGCACGAACCTCGAGACCTTCCGCGATCTGCTGATGATGTAAACCAATCCCCACCGAGGATAGAAATATTAGGAGGATAACTTATGAGTGAAGTGAAACGTCCCCTTGAGGGCGTGAAGGTCGTCGAGCTGGCTACCTTCATCGCCGCCCCCTGCTGCGCCCGCTTTCTGGCGGATCTGGGCGCCGAGGTCATCAAGGTTGAGGCCCCTGCGGGCGATCCCCTGCGCTACACGGCCGTGAACGAGGGCCGTCCGCAGGATCAGAAGGAGAACACCTCTTACGATCTGGAGAACGCCGGCAAGACCTGCGTCTGCCTGAACACCAAGACGGCCGCCGGCCGCGAGGCGCTGGAAAAGCTCATCGCCGGCGCGGACATCTTCATCACCAACTGGCGTCAGAACCCCCTGAAGAAGGCGGCTCTCGACTATGACACACTGCACGCGAAATACCCCAAGCTGGTCTACGGCTTCGTCTCCGGCTACGGCGAGAAGGGCCCCGACAAGGATCTGCCGGGCTTCGACTTCACGGCGTTCTTCGCCCGCGGCGGCGTGCTGGGTACCCTGTTCGACAAGGACTCCCTGCCCATGCTGACCATCGCCGGCTTCGGCGACCATCAGGTCGGTATGTATCTGGCCTCCGGTGTGCTGGCGGCCCTGTACCGCGCCCGTGAGACGGGTATCGGCGACCGCGTCGTCGTCTCCCTGTTCCACAGCGCCATCTGGGACGTCTCCCTGATCCTGCAGGCCAGCCAGTACGGCGACCCCACCACGCAGTATCCTCTCTCCCGCCGCACGCTGCCGAACCCGCTGGTTGTGGCGCATAAGACGAAGGACGGCAAGTGGCTGCAGATCGCCATGCCGCAGTACAACCGCCACTATCCCATTTTCATGCGCGCCATCGGCCACCCCGAGCTGGCCGAGGATCCGCGCTACTATCCCCAGACGAACCTGCAGGCCAACATCGAGGAGTTCTATGACTTCCTCGTCAAGGAGATGGCCAGCCGCACGCTCGACGAGTGGTGCAAGCTGATGGACGCGAACGACCTGCCCTACGCGGTCGCGCAGACGTGGGATCAGCTCCTCGTCGACAAGCAGGCCTGGGCCTCCGGCTGCTTCTACGAGATGGAGTACCCCAACGGCGCCAAGCGCACGATGGTGCGTCCTCCCGTCATCTTCGAGGAGACGGAGCTGCCCCCCTACAACCGCGGGCCGTATCTCGGCGAGCAGACCGAGATCATCCTGAAGAAGCTGGGCTACACCGACGAGCAGGTGGCCGCGATGATCGCCGCCGGCGAGGCGCAGCCCATGGACCCCGCACTGAAGGACTGAGACCCCACGTGCACGGGCGCGTATTTTGAGGAATATTTGAGGAATTAGAAAGGATCCCCGGGCCGGGCGGGCATATCCCGGCCCGGGGCAGAGCTGAAAGGAGAAAAAGGAACCATGAAGATCGCTGCATATGAAGTGAGACCCGACGAGAAGCCTGTCATCGAAAGACTTTGCAAGCAGTATGACATCGAGCTGGTATCCACCCCCGCGAATCTGGACAAGACCACGGCCAGCATGGCCGCCGGCTGTGACGGCGTGACCACCCTCGGCCAGAGCGACTACTGCAACGAGGTGCTCGACGAGCTGAAGGGCTACGGCGTCAAGGTGCTGGCGAGCCGCTGCGTGGGCTACAACCACATGAACTGTGACTACGCCCGCTCCCTGGGCTTCCGCCTGTGCAACGGCGCCTACGCCCCCAACGGCGTTGCCGAGTACACCGTGATGGCCATTCTGATGTGCATCCGCAAGTACAAGAAGGCACTCTACAACACCAATGACAACGATTTCACCCTGAAGGGCAAGATGGGCCGCGAGCTGCGTACCATGACCGTCGGCGTCATGGGTACCGGCAAGATCGGCTTTACCGTCATCAAGTGCCTGTCCGGCTTCGGCTGCCGTATTCTGGCCAACGACGTCTATGAGAACGACGCCGTCCGCCAGTACGCCGAGTATGTGGATCTGGATACGCTGTATCGCGAGTCCGACATCATCACGATCCACACCCCGCTGCTGCCCAGCACGACCGGCATGATCAACAAGGAAGCCATCGCCAAGATGAAGGACGGCGTGGTCTTCATCGACAACGCCCGTGGCGAGCTCGTCGACATCGACGCGATCACCGAGGCCGTTGAGAGCGGCAAGTTCTCCGCCCTGTTCATGGATGCCTTCCCCGGCGAGACCGGCATCATCCATGTTCCCCACAACGAGGACATCATTCACACCCCCGGCATGCCCTACTTCAAGCTGAAGTACCTGCGCTCCTTCGTGAACGTCTACCACACCCCGCACATGGCGTTCTTCACCGAGGAGGCCGCCGAGCAGATGGCCGAGTGCGGCGTGAACAGCATCTACGAGATTCTGACCGACGGCAAGTCCAGCCACGAGATTCCCTGCTGAACGAAGCCGCGGTTTGAACAGATAAAACAGGAGGAAAAGTATGATTTTCGACGCAAAGCATGAAATGATCCGTAAGCTCGTGCGCCAGTTCGCTGAGACGGAACTGACGACCGAGGTGCTCGACCGTGTCGAGGAAACGGGCGAGTTCCCCGAGGAGATCGTGGAAAAGATGGCCAAGTGCGGCTTTCTGGGTCTGAAGATTCCCCGTGAATACGGCGGCGCAGGCGCGGACACGCTGGCCTATGTGATTATGATCGAGGAGATCGCCCGCGTTTCCGCGGTGGCGAGCCTCTATGCCAACACCCCCAACTCCCTCGGCGGCGGCCCCCTGATGCAGGCCGGCACCAAGGAGCAGCTCGAGAAGTATCTCGTGCCCGCCGTGCAGAACAAGATCAAGATCGTCTTCGCGCTGACCGAGCCGGGCGCCGGCTCCGACGCGGGCAGCATGGTCACCACCGCCACGAAGGACGGCGACTACTACGTCCTCAATGGCCGTAAGTGCTTTATCTCCGGCGCTCCCATCGCCGACTACTGCATCGTCTATGCCAAGACCGACATGACCAAGGGCAACAAGGGCATCTCCGCCTTCGTCGTCGACATGAAGGCCCCCGGTATCTCCTGCGGTAAGCACGAGGCGAAGATGGGCATCGTCGGCTATCCCACCAGCGACGTGGTGCTCGAGGACGTCCGCGTCCACAAGAGCGACATGCTCGGCAAGGAGAACATGGGCTTCATCAACGCGATGAAGACGCTCGACGGCGGCCGTCTGGGTGTTTCCGCCCAGTCCATCGGCGTCGCGCAGGGCTGCCTCGATGAGGCCATCAAGTACTCCAAGGAGCGCGTCCAGTTCGGCAAGCCCATCTGCAAGAACCAGGCGATTGCCTTCATGATCGCCGACATGGCGACGAAGCTGACCGCCGCCAAGGAGCTGGTGTACCTCGCCGCTCAGATGAAGGACAAGAATGATCCCAAGGCCTCCATGTACTGCTCTATGGCCAAGTACTATGCCTCCGAGACGTGCAACGAGATTGCGGCCAAGGCTGTCCAGATCCACGGCGGCTACGGCTTCATCAAGGAGTATCCCGTGGAGCGCAAGTACCGCGACTGCCGCGTGTTCACCATCTATGAGGGCACCTCTCAGGTCCAGCAGATGGTCATCTCCGGCAATTTGCTGAAGTGAGCGGAAAGGAGCGATTGAGAATATGAAAATCATTGTGTGTGTCAAGCAGGTCCCCGATACGTCCGGCAAGGTCGCCGTCAATCCCGACGGCACCCTCGACCGCGCCTCGATGCAGACCATCATCAACCCCGACGATATGAACGCCGTTGAGGCCGCGCTGGCCCTGAAGGATCAGCTGGGCTGCCCCGTCATCGCCGTGTCCATGGGCCCGCCGCCGGCGGCCGCCATGCTGCTCGAGCTGAAGGCCATGGGCGTTGACCGCGGCGTGCTGGTGTCCGCCCGTGAGTTCGGCGGCTCCGATACGTTCGCGACGTCCCAGATCCTGGCCGCGGCCATCAAGAACATCGGCGTCGACGCCGACGATATCATCTTCTGCGGCCGTCAGGCCATCGACGGTGATACCGCGCAGGTCGGTCCCCAGATCGCCGAGAAGCTGGACCTGCCCCAGGTCTCCTATGTGGCCGACATCAAGAAGGACGGCAACACCATCACCGTCAAGCGCATGCTTGAGGACGGCTATATGACCGTCGCCGTGCAGACGCCCTGCCTGCTGACGTGCATCAAGGAGCTCAACGAGCCCCGCTATATGTCCATCCGCGGCATTCTGGACTGCGACAAGGAGCCGATCGAGATTCTGGACTACAACGCCCTGAAGGACGATCCCCTGATCGAGGTCGATACCATCGGCCTGAAGGGTTCTCCCACCAACATCTATAAGAGCTTTACGCCTCCCCAGAAGGGCGTGGGCATGATGCTCGAGGGCGACGGCAAGGACGCCGTGGATCAGCTCTTCGGCATCCTCACCGCCAAGCACATCATCTGAGAAGGGAGAAACGAAACATGTCTACTTTTATGAACACGGATCCCAAGGCCTTCTCCGGCGTGTGGGTATTTTGTGAGCAGCGTCAGGGCAAGATGATGCCCACCACCTTTGAGCTGATTTCCGAGGGTCGCAAGCTGGCCGATGAGCTGGGCGTGGAGCTCGGCGGCATCCTGCTCGGCGACAACGTCGACGGCATCGCCAAGGAACTCGGCGGCTACGGCGCGGACAAGGTGTATGTCTACAACAGCCCCCTGCTGAAGGACTTCACAACCGACGCCTATACCAAGGTCATCTCCGACGCCGTGCAGGAGTTCCATCCCGAGATCCTGCTCTTCGGCGCGAGCCACATCGGCCGTGATCTGGCGCCCCGCTGCGCCGCCCGTCTGCACACGGGCCTGTGCGCCGACTGCACCCACCTCGACGTGGATCTGAACGGCTATATCAACTTCCTGCGTACCGGCTCTTCGCTGGACGTGGATAAGATCAACTTCCAGACGAAGATGTTCGACGTCAGCACGAACCTGAAGATGACCCGTCCGGCCTTCGGCGGTCACCTGATGGCGACGATTGTCTGCCCGCGCTTCCGCCCCGCTATGGCGACGGTGCGCCCCGGCGTGATGAAGAAGCGCGAGTTCGACGCCGCGAAGGCCGCGAAGGTCGAGATTCTGCACCCCGCGTTTGAGCTGGCTGAGAGCGATGTCCACACCAAGGTGCTCGAGATCGTCAAGGCCACCCGCGCCATGGTCGACCTGACCGGCGCTGAGGTCGTCGTTTCCGTCGGCCGCGGTATCGCCAAGGACGTTGAGAAGGGCATTGCCCTCGCCACCGAGCTCGCCGAGCTCATGGGCGGCGTCGTGGGCGCTTCCCGTGCCGTCGTGGACGCGGGCTGGCTGACGGCTGACCATCAGGTCGGTCAGACCGGTAAGACGGTCCATCCCCGCATCTATGTCGCCCTCGGTATCTCCGGCGCCATCCAGCACAAGGCCGGCATGCAGGATTCCGAGTGCATCATTGCCGTGAACAAGAGCGACGTCGCTCCCATCTTCGAGGTGGCGGATTACGGCATCTGCGGCGATCTGTTCAAGATCGTGCCGCTCATGATCGATGAGATGAAGGCTCTGAAGGGCTAAGAGCCGACGTTCTCATAGAGGGTAGAAGGAGAAAGGTTTGGTGAGCACTCCCCCTGTGGAGGCGGCAGCGGCATTCGGCCGCCGCCCGCCGCGCAGGGGGAGTGTTCGTTTATTTTACGGCTCGGATCGCGGCAGAATTGGGAATGTTTGACGGATTTGTAGAAAATTGACGGAAAATACGGGTGGAATACTGGTGAAAAACACGTCTTGACTTTTGGCATTTAAAGTCTTATACTTAGACCAACCTAAAACAAACAGCCGGTGAGCGGCGGAAAGGAGACAGCCATGATGACCAACCTGCGTAACAGCCTGCAGAACGTTCAGTCTGTCTCCTATTATGCTTACGCCGCCTACGAGTACGTGGGCTACTTTTGGCGCGCTTATTTTTACTTTCGATACCCCCGGCTGAATGTACAAGGCAACGCATAAATTCCCGGATCAGATTCCTAAAAGGGCGTTTAGCGGCTTCGTCATTCAGGACGGAGCCGCTTTAATTTTTGGATTTTGAAAGTTTGAAAAGGAGAAAATCAACATGAACGCAACCCTCGCTGCCGCGATCATCTTTGTGGTGTTCGCCGTCGGAGACATGATCTCCGCCAAAACGAAAGCAATCGTATCCATGCTGCTGGTGGCCTCTGTGGTCTTCCTGTTGGGCTTCTGGGCCGGTATCTTCCCGACCACGATGTTCGCCGATTCCACCCTGCTGAGCATGGCGGGCCTGCTGGTCACGCTGCTGCTCGTTCACCTCGGCACGACCATCAAACTCCGTGACTTCGGCGCACAGTGGCGCACCGTCATCATCTCCGCTGTGGCCTGCATCGCTATCTCTGTTGCCGTGTTCTTCATCGGCCAGCTGATCATCGACCGCGGCTTCGCCCTCGTCGGCGCGCCGATCCTCTCCGGCGGCGTGGTCGCCACGCTGCAGATGCAGAGCATGGCGCAGGACGCCGGGCGTGAAGAGCTCGCGGTGTTCGCAACGCTCGTCATGTGCGCCCAGGGCTTCGTCGGTTACCCCGTCGCCTCCCTCTGTCTCAAGAGCGAGGCCAAGCGCATCAAGGCGAAGCTCAATTCCGGTGAGCTCTCCGCGAGCGATCTGGAGGCTTCCAAGGCCGCTGAGGGTTCCCACAAGAAGCTGATCCCTCCGCTGCCCGCCGCGCTCAACACCCCCAACGCCATCCTCGCCAAGGTTGTTTTGGTGGCGCTGCTGTCCGTGACCGTCTCCGGCCTGTTCCACGACGCCGTCAACAAGCTCGTCTGGTGCCTGATCTTCGGCGTCCTGTGCAAGGAAATCGGCTTCCTCGATGAGAACGCCCTCGGCAAGGCCAACGCGACCGGCATCGTGATGCCGATCATCACCCTCTCCATCTTCACCAACCTCGCCTCCGCTACCCCCCAGATGGTGGGCAGCATGATCGTCCCCCTGCTGGTCGTCATCGTGATCGGCTCCATCGCTTTCTCCGTTGTCTCCATTCTGGTCGGCAAGATCTTCGGCTACAGCTGGCAGATGTCCATGGCCATCGGCAGCTCCTGCCTGTTCGGCTTCCCCGGAACGGTCATCATCTCCAACGAGGTTTCCGAGTCCACCGGTACCACCGCCGAGGAGAAGGCCTTCATCAACGAGCAGATCATGCCCAAGATGCTGGTCGCCGGCATGGTCACCGTTTCCATCACCTCCGTTCTGGTGGCGGGCGTCATGTGCAAGTGGCTGTAACACCCCCGAAAGAGCCACAGACCAAGATCAATTTTGCGTGCATCCTGAAAGGAGAATGCTGTTATGTCTGAGATTCAGAGTTTTGTAGAAAGTATTTTTGATGAGCTGGTTGCCATCCGCCGTGACATCCATGCCCACCCCGAGGTCGGCATGACCGAGGTGCGCACCAGTGCCCTGATCCGCAGTGAGCTGGAGAAGATGGGCGTCGATGAGATTCAGCAGCCTCTGCCCACCGCCGTCGTCGGCCTGATCCACGGCACCAAAGGCCCCGGCAAGTGCGTCGCCCTCCGTGCCGATATCGACGCGCTGCCCGTCCATGAGGAGACCGGCCTTCCGTTTTCCAGCGTGAACGAGGGCGTCATGCACGCCTGCGGCCACGACCTGCACACGACGATGCTGCTCGGCGCGGCCAAGACGCTCTGCCATATGCGCGACCAGTTCGCCGGTACCGTCAAGCTCATCTTTGAGCCGAGCGAGGACACGATGCCCGGCGGCGCGCGCAAGCTCGTTGCCGCGGGGGTGATGGAAAGCCCGCACGTTGACGCCATCTTCGGCCAGCATGTCTGCCCGTCCGAGAACGACACCATCGGCCGTATGCAGCTCTACAAGGGCTACTTCACCAGTGCCGTCGACCTGTTCCACATCAAGGTACACGGCAAGAGCGGCCACGGCTCTGCGCCCCACACCGCACGCGACGCCATCGCCTGCGCGGGTTACCTGATCACCGTCCTGCAGACCGTGGTCGCCCGCCGCATCGACCCGATGGATACCGCCGTCCTGACGGTGGGCACCATGTCCGGCGGCGACGCCGTGAACATCACCGCCGGCGAGGCGGAGATGGTCGCCGTGCTCCGCTCCTTCAGCGACAGCGGCCGCGAGACGGCCATCGCGGAGGTGCGGCGCATCTGCAAGGGCATCGGCATCGCCTTCGACTGCAACATCGAGGTCGTCCTCGAGGAGGGCTACGCCCTGCAGTTCAACGACTCCGACATGATCGACCTCGTGAACAAGGCCGTCACCGCCGCGGGCGGCAAGACCGAGTTCATCGATAAGCCTTTCTCCGGCAGTGAGGACTTCAGCTTCTTCGGCAAGCTCACCGGTACGCCCTCGGCCTTCATGATGATCGCCGCGGGCCGCGGCGAGAACATGGTTTCGCTGCACAACGGCAAGATCGTCTTCGACGAGAACGTCATCAAGCACGGCGTGACGGGATTGTCCGCCATCGCGCTGGAGTATCTGGCGCAGTAACATCGCTGCAGTGCGCGGCGCGCAGCAAAAGCGCCGTCCGCGCCTACAAAGAAACGCCCCCGCAGAGCCGTAAGGCCCTGCGGGGGTATTATATTGCGCGAAAAACGCAGAATACTGCGTAAAACAGCGCGCCTCGGCGAAAAAGTTCCCCGAAGGGCAGAAGCCATTCGGGGAACTTGAACTCAGACAGGCAGATCCTGATCCGCCGCGCGGCTGTGCTCGATCATGGCCTCGCGCGCGCCCTCGGCGTCACCAAGCTCGATGGCGGAGAGGATAATCTGATGCCGCATCAGAATTCGCTGCTCCAGCGCCAGCCGGTCGGCCTGGGAGATGGCGAGCATCTTCCGGCGCAGCGTCTCCTTCTTGACGTTGCCGAGCACCTGGGTGACGATGACGGCGACGCGGTTGCCCGTGGCCTGCGCGAGTAGGCTGTGGAACTTGACGTCGAGGTCGACGAAGTGCTCATAGTCCTCCAAGGAGGCTTGCGCCTCCTGCAGGCACTGGCGTAGCTGCTGCAGATCGGCTGCGCTGCGCCGCTGCGCGGCCCACATGGCGATGGTGCTGTCATTGTTGAGACGGTATTCACCCAGCTCCTGCAGCGAAATCTGATTGAGCTGGATCATCTCGGCCAGCGGCTCCTCCACGCCGTGCAGGCTCGGCTCCTGTACCACGGCGCCGGGGGCGCCATGCGTTGAAGCGATATAGCCTCCCTGCTCGAGCATGCGCAGCGCCTCGCGGATGGTCGGGCGGCTGCGGTTGAGCTGCGCCATCATGGCGCGCTCGGAGGGGAGACGGTCTCCGGGCTTGAGCTGTCCGGAGAGAATAAATTCCCGCAGCTGAAGATAAATTTCCTCACTGGCGCGGCGCGTTTTGACAGGCTGCCAGGGGATTTGTACTGCGTCGTGGTGCATAGGGGTTTCCTTCTCTCAATAAGATAACATGTGTTTATTATGCCAAAAACAGAGCGCTTTCGCAAGGGGGAAGGGGCGAAAAACGGCGCTAAAACTGCATTTTTGTGCGAAATGTGCAAATTTTCCACCAATTGGGAAGCGCGATCGGGATGCTGTGCAGACGGGAAAAGAGCGAGGGCACAACGCCGTGCGTCATGCCCTCGCTGCTGTCAGTGAATTCTTACTGAATGGCGAGACTGTCGACGATCTCGTGCAGCTTCGCGGCGAAATCGGCCAGCGGCATCGCGCCGAGATCCTCGCCGCCGCGGGTGCGGACGGAGACGGTGCCTGCCTCCATGTCGCGGTCGCCGACGACCAGCATGAAGGGAACCTTCTCAAGCGTGGCCTCGCGGATCTTCTTGCCGATCTTCTCGTTGCGCTCGTCAACCTCCACGCGGAAGCCCTCGCTGTCGAGCTGGGCGGCGGTGGTCTTGGCGTACTCGATGGCGCGGTCGGTCACGGGCAGGATCTTGACCTGCACCGGGGACAGCCACGCGGGGAAGGCACCGGCGAAGTGCTCGGTGATGACGCCGATGAAGCGCTCAATCGAGCCGAGCAGCGCGCGGTGGATCATGACGGGGCGGTGCTTCTCGCCGTCCTCGCCGACATACTCCAGCTCGAAGCGCTCGGGCATCTGGAAGTCGAGTTGGATGGTGCCGCACTGCCACGTGCGGCCCAGAGAATCGGCCAGATGGAAGTCCAGCTTCGGGCCGTAGAACGCGCCGTCACCGGCGTTGATGACGAAGTCCTTGCCCATCTCGGTGATGGCCGCCTGCAGCGTATCCTCAGCGAACTTCCAGTCCTTCTCGTCGCCCATGTGGTCCTCGGGCATGGTGGACAGCTCAATCTGATACGTCAGGCCGAAGGTGGAGTAGATCTCGTCGAACAGCTTCACGACGTTCTTAATCTCGTCCTTCATCTGGGCGGGGGTCATGAAGATGTGCGCGTCGTCCTGCGTGAAGCAGCGGACGCGGAACAGGCCGTGCAGCGCGCCGGACATCTCGTGGCGGTGGACAAGACCCAGCTCCGCCATGCGCAGGGGCAGGTCGCGGTAGGAGTGCGGCTCGTTCTTATAAACCAGCATGCCGCCGGGGCAGTTCATCGGCTTGATGGCGTAATCCTCGCCGTCGATGACGGTGGTGTACATGTTGTCCTTGTAGTGATCCCAGTGGCCGCTGCGGTGCCAGAGCTCCTGGTTGAGGATGATGGGCGTGGAGATCTCCACATAGCCATAGCGCTTGTGGCACTTGCGCCAGTAGTCGAGCAGCGTATTTTTCAGCACCATGCCCTTCGGCAGGAAGAACGGGAAGCCCGGGCCCTCGTCGGCCATCATGAACAGGCCCAGCTCCTTGCCGAGCTTGCGGTGGTCGCGGCGCTTGGCCTCCTCCAGACGCTCCAGATACGCGTCGAGCTCCTCCTTCTTCGGGAAGGCGACGCCGTAGATGCGCTGCAGGGTCTGGCGATTGCTGTCGCCGCGCCAGTAGGCGGCGTTGCAGGCGGTCAGCTTGATGGCATTGCCCTTGATGCGGCCGGTGGAGTCGAGGTGCGGGCCGGCGCACAGGTCGACAAATTCGCCCTGCTTATAGAAGGAGATGTGTGCGTCGGCGGGCAGGTCGTTGATCAGCTCGACCTTGTACGGCTCCTCACGCTCCTCCATGTACTTCAGCGCCTCCTCACGGGGCAGCTCAAAGCGCTCGAGCTTCAGCTTCTCCTTGCAGATCTTGCGCATCTCGGCCTCGATCTCGGCCAGATCCTCGGGCGTGAAGGCAAAGGGTGCGTCCATGTCGTAGTAAAAGCCGTTCTCGATGGACGGGCCGATAGCCAGCTTCACCTCCGGGTGCAGGCGCTTGACGGCCTGCGCCAGGACGTGAGAACAAGTATGCCAGTAGGTGCGGCGATACTCCTCATTTTCAAAGGTGTACTTGTTTTCTTCGCTCATGATGTGATCCTCCTTGTTCTGGGGGTGGGATATAAAAAATCCCCACCCCTGATGGTTTGTCAGGGGTGAGGTAAAAAATTTACTCCACGGTTCCACCCTGCTTACGGCGCGGTGCGCCGTCGCTCGTGTCCTCTGTAACGGGAGGTGCCCGGCCCAGCCTACCGCGGCGCGGTTCAGTGGGCGGCTCGGAGGTGGTACGCTTCTGCTTTCAGCCGGGATATTCACAGCCAGACAATCCCTCTCTGAGACCTGCCGCAGGGCGCTTCCTCTTCAATGCCTTTTTTCTACGTTCAAAGCACAATATAGCACGCTTTCCGGCCTTTGTCAACCGCTCAGCGCACAAATTCCCACAGCTGCTGCACGCTGTCCGCGATGTGCTCCGCGCCCGCCTGCCGCAGCAGCTCCCGACCGCGAAAGCCCCACGAGACGCCCACGAGATCCAGCCCGCTGCGCCGCGCCGTTTCCACGTCTACCTCGCTGTCGCCGACGTAGAGCGCGCCCTCGCGCGGCGCGCCCAGCTCCTCGAGCGCCGCCCAGACCATGTCGGGCGCAGGCTTGGCGGGGATGCCCTCCCGCTGGCCGAAGGCGGGCAGGCCCGGGAAGAACCGCGCCGCGAGATCCACGGTGTTCGCGTGCGGCTTGTTGGAGACGACCGCGGTCGTCACGCCCGCGCCGCGCAGCTCCTCAAGCAGCGCCGGGATGCCCGCATACGGGTGCGTGCGGACGCAGTTGTGCACCATGTACCACGCCTTATACTCCTCGAGCAGCGCGTCCTCGCGCTCGGGCGTCATCAGCTCCGGCAGAGCGCGGCGCATCAGCACGCGCGCGCCGTTGCCGACGAAGCGGCGCACCTCGTCGAGCGAACAGGGGGGATAGCCGTATTTCTCCCGCATGTGGTTCACGGAGGACTGCAGGTCCTCCAGCGTGTCGAGAATCGTGCCGTCCATATCGAACAGAATTGTCTGGTATTTCATAAGACTGACTTCCTTTCCGGATTTGACGATTCAGTATACCCCTTTTTGACCGCATTTGCAAGGGCGGGCAGATGCGGCACAAGGATGCTCAGCAGGATGAGCGCGATCCCGGCAAAGCCCGTCACGCCGAGCTGCTCATGCAGCACGACCGCGCCCAGAATCGCCGTCCGGTCGGGTCGGCGGCGGTGCAGCGCCGCCTCAAACAGCGGCACGAGAATAATGGCGGTGTTTTCCAGCGCGGAGACGACGGACGTGTCCGCCGTGTGCAGGGCGGACACCGCGCCGCTTCCGGGAAAAGAGCACGCCCAGCAGCAGAAAAGCCAGCAGAAAACGCACCGCCAGCAGATTGAACGTGTCCAGATCCGCCAGACACCATTTTGCGAAGATAAACGACGTGGCCCGCGCGGTAATCACCGCGGCGAGCAGAATTTCGGCCTGTTTTTCTTTCATCATCAAGCCCTCCTCCATCGGATTGCAGGGGTAGTATATCCCCGTTTTCCCGTGCCGGAAACGGGGGTTTCGTCTATATCTGTCCCGGATTTTTTCTATATTTCCCGTTCGCGCGAAAAAACACCTGCGGGGCAAGCAGCCCCGCAGGTGTCGGTTCGTCCTGCGGCTTAAACGTTGAAGCGGAAGTAGATCATGTCGCCGTCCTTGACGACGTACTCCTTGCCCTCGGAGCGCAGCAGCCCCTTCTCCTTGGCGGCGGCGACGCTGCCGCAGGCGATCATCTCGCTGAAGTTGATCGTCTCGGCGCGGATGAAGCCGCGCTCGATGTCGGAGTGGATCTTACCCGCGGCCTGCGGGGCCTTCGTACCCTTTTTGATCGTCCACGCGCGGCACTCGTCCGTGCCGTAGGTCAGGAAGGAGATCAGCCCCAGCAGCTCATAGCTGCACTGGATCAGCCGATCCAGACCGGACTGTTCGATGCCCAGATCCTCGAGGAACATCGCGCGCTCCTCGGGGTCGTCCAGCTCGGCGATGTCCTGCTCGAGCTTGGCGCAGATGGGGAGCACCTGCGCGCCCTCCTTGGCCGCGAGGTCGCGGACGGAACGGAAATAGGCGTTGTTTTCGCAGTCGGCAAAGCCGGCCTCGTCCATGTTCGCGGCATAGATGATGGGCTTGAGACTCAGCAGATCCGCCGTCTCCACGATGGCGCGGTCGTCGTCGGAGCAGTCGAACGTGCGGGCGGACTTGCCCGCGTCGAGGTGCGCGGCCAGCGCCTTGAACACCTCGGCCTCGTGCAGGAACTTCTTGTCGCCCTTGGCGGCCTTCGTGGCCTTCTCCACGCGGCGGTTTACCATCTCGAGGTCAGCCATGATGAGCTCAAGGTCGATCGTCTCAATGTCGCCCAGCGGGTCGACCGGCGCCGCGACGCCCGCGTCGGCCACGACGTGCATGATGTTCTCGTCGTCGAAGCAGCGCACGACGTGGACAATCGCGTCCGTGCGGCGGATGTTCTCGAGGAACTTGTTGCCGAGCCCCGCGCCCTGGCTCGCGCCCTTGACAAGACCCGCGATGTCCACGAACTCGATGACGGCGGGCGTTTTCTTGTCAGGGTGGTACATCTCGGCGAGCTTGTCGAGCCGCTCGTCCGGCACGGCGACGATGCCGACATTCGGCTCAATCGTACAGAACGGATAGTTGGCGCTCTCCGCGCCCGCGCCGGTGATGGCGTTGAAGAGGGTGCTCTTGCCCACATTGGGCAGACCCACGATACCTAATTTCATTTGTACTCATTCTCCTTCGATTTTCCTTGATTTTCAAGGGGTTTCAGCGTTTGGTGTCTTGGCTGTTACA
>USAC01000016.1 GCA_900552475.1 uncultured Eubacteriales bacterium
TCCGAGTGCATCATCGCGGTGAACAAGAACGATACCGCCCCGATCTTCGAGGTCGCGGACTACGGCATTGTCGGCGATCTGTTCAAGGTCGTCCCCGAGCTGATCGAGTCCATCAAGGCTGTGAAGGCTGAGAAGTAAATTACGCTATCCATCTTCTCTTTTCAGAATGCAGGGAGCCCGGGTGCATCGCCCAAACGATTGTCTTCTTTTATACCTCATTACAATCATTGAATTCTTTTCTTTTCCACCTTTACTCCTAAATATGCCCAACATATTTTGAAGCACATCCTCCGGGCGCGTGCACCCGGGAATCGCTGCAACAAAAGAGAGTTCTTTTCGGCGGAGGATTTCGCCAACATAACACGACAAAAAAGCCGGAAGGCTTTTCTGAAAAATCAAGGAGGTAATTCCATGACAGAAATTCGCTGGCATGGCCGCGGCGGCCTGGGCGCCTTCACCGCGGCGCGGCTGCTGGGCTGCGCGGTATCCCTGTACGAGGGGAAGTACGCACTGGCATTTCCGTCCTTCGGACCTGAGCGCCGCGGCGCGCCGGTCTTCGCGTTCACCCGTATCGACAACAAGCCCATCACGGACCGCAGCGAGGTCGTCGAGTGCGACATCGCGATCGTTCTGGATGACACGCTGTTCGGTGATCCCGTGCGCAACGGCCTGAAGCCGGGCGCGACCGTGATCGTGAACACGACGCGCGACAAGGCGGAGTTCGCCATCGAGGGCTGCAACGTTGTGGCCGTCGACGCGACGGGTCTGGCGCTGGAGATTCTGGGCCGCCCCATCACGAACGTGCCCCTGCTGGGCGCGCTGATCGCCGCAACGGGCATCACGAGCGTGGAGGCCGTGGAGGCAGCTATCGACAACCAGCTGGCCCCGAAGCTGCGTGAGAAGAACAAGAAACTGCTGAAGAAGACCTACGAGGTCGTAAAGGAGGGACTGTAAATGGAAAGACCCCAGGCTGATCTGAGCTATGTGGTGGAAAAGATCCCCATGGGTCCGGCCTTTCCGACGGGCCAGCTGCATGACATCAGCTCCGGCATGCGTACGTTCCGCCCGGTGATCGACACCGAGAAGTGCGTGAAGTGCCTGCGCTGCTTCCTGGTCTGTCCGGACGGTGCGATTGACAAGTCCGGCGAGCATCTGGAGATCGACTACGATTACTGCAAGGGCTGCGGCGTTTGCAATCGCGCCTGCAAGCTGGGCGCAATTACCATGGTAAAGGAGACGGAAGTATGAGCGAGAAGCTGTTTGTTTCCGGCGACGAGGCAGTCGCGCTGGCCGTGCGTCAGGCGAAGCCCCATGTGATCGCCGCTTACCCCATCACCCCGCAGACCATCGTGGTCGAGCGGCTGAGCGATTTCGTGGAGGATGGCTCCCTGAACAGCCAGTACATGTACGTTGAGTCCGAGCACAGCGCGATGTGCGCCTGCCTGGGCGCGAGCTCGATCGGTGCGCGTACCTTCACGGCGACGTCCAGCCAGGGTCTGCTGTACATGGTCGAGGGCCTGCACTACGCGAGCGGCTCCCGCTTCCCCATCGTCATGATGAACGCGAACCGTTCCATCGCGGCGCCCTGGAACATCTACGGCGACCAGCGTGACTCCCTAGCTGAGCTGGAGAGCGGCTGGATCCAGCTGTACGCCGAAAACGCGCAGGAGGCGTATGACACGATTCTCGAGGCCTACAAGGTCGCTGAGGATCCCGATGTGATGCTGCCCGTCATGGTGAACCTGGACGGCTTCGTGCTGACCCACACCTATGAGCTGCTGCACACGGTCGATCAGGATAAGGTCGACGCGTACATCCCCTATCAGCAGTTTGCCAACCGCATGGATCTCGACAACCCCAAGGCCACCTGCATCACCGCCGGTCCTCTGTACAACATGGAGTTCCGTTATCAGCAGCATCAGGCGATGCTGAACGCCGTGGAGAAGATCAAGGCGGCGGACAAGGCGTTCGGCGAGACCTTCGGCCGCAGCTACGGCGGCGTTGTGGAGGCCTACAAGTGCGACGACGCTGAGGCGATCCTCATCACCCTCGGCAGCGTGGCCGGTACGACCCGCTGCGTGGTCGACGAGATGCGCGAGCAGGGCAAGAAGGTCGGCCTGCTGAAGATCCGCTGCATGCGTCCGTTCCCCGCGAAGGAGATCGTGGAGATTGTGAAGAATGCGAAGTTCGTGGGCGTTCTGGAGAAGGATGTGAGCTTCGGCTTCGAGGGCGTTGTGTATACGGACGTCAGCTCCGCTCTGAAGAGCGCGGGTGTGGAGATTCCCGCGGCGAACTACGTCGGCGGTCTGGGCGGCCGCAGCATCTACAAGACCGACATTGAGAAGATCTATGAGGAGCTTCTGGCCGGGACTGCCAAGGTTGGCGAGGCCAGCTTTGTGAATCTGAGGAGGGATATTTGTGGCGCTTAACGCAAAGACGATGACAAATAAGGAACTCTTTTATGGCCATAAGGCCTGTCCCGGCTGCGGTGCGGCCCTGGCGATCCGCCTGGCGCTGAAGGTGCTGGGTGAGCGTACAATCGCGGTGATGCCGCCGAACTGCATGTCTACGGTTGCCTTTATCTATCCGCATATGCCCCTGTATGTCAACGGCATGATTCCTCCCTTCGCCGGTACGGCGGCCGCGATGAGCGGCATTCTGGCCGGTGCGAAGGCACAGGGTCTTGAGGACTACCACGTTGTGGGCTTCGCCGGCGACGGCGGCACGGCCGATATCGGCCTGCAGGCTCTGTCCGGCATGATCGACCGCAACGATAAGGCGATCTTCATCTGCTACGATAACGAGGCGTATATGAACACCGGCGTGCAGAAGTCCGGTCTGACCCCCTACGGCATGAAGACGACGAACACGCCCTCCGGCAAGAACTTCCATGGCAGCCAGAGCAGCAAGAAGCGCATGTTCGAGATCGTGGCCGCGCACGGCATCCCCTATGCCGCGACGGCGTCCCTGGGCTATCCCGAGGACTTCATGGCGAAGGTTGAGAAGGCCATGAACACCGACGGTACGTCCTACATCCACGTGATGGCTCCCTGCCCGACCGGCTGGGGCACGCCGACGGATGTGACGATTGATATCGGCAAGGAGGCCGTTGACTGCGGTCTGTGGTATCTGGCCGAGTACGAGAACGGCAAGTTCAAGATCAACCGCGACCCGAAGGAGTTCACCTCCGTCGAGGATTATCTGAAGAAGCAGAGCCGTTTCGCGAACTTCGACGCCCACGACTTCGAGCGTGTCATCGCCGAGCGCGACGCCACCTGGAACCGCATCCGCAACGATTGGAACAAGTAATTTATTTGAGGTGGAAGACATGGAACTGCGTTTGTCGAATCTGGCGAAGACGTATCCGGCGTCGGGAATCCGGAAGATGTTCGATCTGGCGGCGGGGTATGACGATGTCATCGCACTGACGCTGGGCGAGCCGAACTTTGAGACGCCTGCCTACATCAAGGAGGCGGCGAAGAAGGCGCTCGACGAGAATTACACGCACTATGCGCCGAATGCCGGTCTGCCGGTGCTGCGCGAGGCGATTGCCAAGCGATATCAGAAGAGCCACTGGGCGGGCTACAAGGCGGAGAACGTGATCGTGACCGTGGGCGCTCTGGAGGGTCTGACGCTGGGCATGCTGGCGCTGCTGAATCCGGGCGATGAGATTCTGGTCCCGGATCCGGGCTTTGCCAACTACTATGGTCAGGCGAAGATCGTGGGCGCGGTTCCCGTGCCGGTGCCGGCTCACGAGGAGAACGGCTTCAACATGACGGCGGCCGACATCGAGAAGTGCATCACGCCGAAGACGAAGGCGATTATCGTCAACTCCCCCTGCAACCCGACGGGTGCGGTGATGAGCGAGGCGGATGTGCGCGCGATTGCGGAGGTCGTGAAGAAGTACAACCTGTGGGTTTTCTCCGATGAGCCGTATGACGCGATCGTGTACGACGGCGTGAAGGCGTTCTCGATGGCGGAGATCGACGAGGTGCGCGATCACGTTGTGATCCTCAACAGCTTCTCGAAGACCTATGCGATGACGGGCTGGCGCGTCGGCTTCCTGCTGATGAGCGATGCGGCCTACATCAAGGAGATGGCGAAGCTGAACGAGGGCCTTGTGTCCTGCGTGTCGAGCTTCTCGCAGGTTGCTGCGGCTGAGGCGCTCAGCAGCAACGAGTGCGTGAAGAGCATGGTCGCCGACTATACGCGCCGCCGCGACATTCTGGTCGACGGCATCAACGCGGTGCCCGGCTTCACCTGCGCCAAGCCGAAGGGCAGCTTCTATGCCTTCGTGAACATCAAGGCCTTCGGCAAGAGCTCTCAGGAGTTCGCCGAGGAGCTGATCCGCGGCGCGCACGTCATCTGCGTGCCCGGCACGGCCTTCGGCGCGATGGGCGAGGGGTATCTGCGTCTGGTGTTTGCCAACTCCGACGAGAACCTCGAGGAGGCCGTCCGCCGCATCGACGAGTACGTCCGCAAGGCGTACCCCGACATGAAGTAAGGCACAAAAACCTATCTGAAAAAGGAGCATCGCACATCCGAATCGGAAAACGTATGCCCTGAAAACACCGTACAGGGCATGCCCGGCTGACCGGACATGCCCTGTACGCGCTTTTACCGAAAAGAGATACGCAGCTCGGGGGCGGAACAGCCCCGCGGCTGGAAAATGAATTGAAAATCCATTGGGAGGAAACAAAAGCATGTCACACAAAATTCTGGTAATCAACCCCGGCTCCACGTCCACGAAGATCGCTGTCTTCGAGGATGAGAACAAGCTGTTCGAGGAGACCCTGCGCCACACGATTGATGAGCTCGCGCCCTATCACAACATCCCCGATCAGACGGAGTTCCGCACCAATATCATTCTGGACTGCTTCAAGAAGCGCGGCTTCGACGGCAAGACCCTCGACGCAATCTCCTGCCGCGGCGGCGTTCTGCGTCCCATCCCCAGCGGCACCTATTCCGTCAACGACACCATGGTCAAGGACTGCTTTGAGGGTGCCCGCGGCCAGCACGCCAGCAACCTCGGCGCGCTCGTGAGCGACAAGCTGTCCAAGATGTGGGGCGTCCCCGCCTACACCGTCGACCCCACCGTCGTCGACGAGCTGATCCCCGTCGCCCGCTACACCGGCAACCCCAAGTTCGTCCGTGAGAGCAAGTTCCACTGCCTGAACCAGAAGGCCGTGGCCCGCAGCTATGCCAAGTCCATCGGCCGCCGCTATGACGAGATCAACGTCATCGTCTGCCACATGGGCGGCGGCAACTCCGTCGGCGCGCACTGCAAGGGCCGCGTGGTCGACGTCGAGAACGCGCTGGACGGCGAGGGCCCGTTCTCTGCCGAGCGCTCCGGCGGTCTGCCCATCGGCGATGTGATCCGCACCTGCTTCAGCGGTGAGTATACGCAGAAGGAAGTGTATAGCATGGTTGTCGGCAAGGGCGGCATGGTCGCCTACACCGGCGTGAACGACCTGCGCGTGCTGACCGAGAAGGCCAACGAGGGCGACGCGAAGATTCAGGAGCTGCTCGACGCATACTACTTCCAGATCGCCAAGGAGATCGCCTGCAAGTCCATCGCCCTGCACGGCCAGGTCGACCAGATCATCCTGACCGGCGGCGTGGCCTACGGCAAGGAGGCCGTCGCGGCCATCACCGACCTCGTCAGCTGGATCGCCCCCGTCACCGTCTATCCCGGTGAGATGGAGATGCTCGCTCTGGCACAGGGCGTCCTGCGCGTGATGAACGGCGAGGAAAAGGCTCTGGAGTATTGATTGCAAATCATTACAGAAATGGAGGATACAGACATGTTTGACAATCTGGTAGAAAAGCTGAAGGCGAATCCCAAGCGGATCGTCTACACCGAGGGTACCGACGCCCGCATTCTGGAGAGCGCCGCCCGCCTGAAGAAGGACGGCTTCCTGACGCCCGTTCTGCTCGGCAACGTCGAGGACGTGAAGGCCGCGGCTGCGAAGGGCGGCTTCGATATCGAGGGTCTTGAGATCATCGACCCCGAGAACTATGACGGCATGGACGCCATGGTCGAGCAGATGGTGGAGCTGCGCCGCGGCAAGATGACCGCCGACGAGTGCCGCGCCGCGCTGAAGAAGAGCAACTACTTTGGCACGATGCTTGTCAAGATGGGCCTGGTCGACTCCCTGCTCGGCGGCGCGACCTATTCCACCGCCGACACCGTGCGCCCCGCGCTGCAGCTGGTCAAGACGAAGCCCGGCCGCCATCAGGTCAGCTCCTCCGTCATCCTGACCCGCGGCGATGAGCTGTACGTCATGGGCGACGGCGCCATCAACATCAGCTATGAGGACAAGCTCGACAAGGACGGCAACGTCGTTCTCTCCGCTTCCCAGCAGCTGGCCGAGACGGCGCTCGAGTGCGCGAACACCGCGAAGGTCTTCGGTCTGGAGCCCCGCGTCGCGATGCTGTCCTACTCCACCCACGGCTCCGGCCACGGCCCGAACGTTGACCTCGTGCGCAACGCCACCGCCATCGCCAAGGCCGAGGCCCCCGATCTGGCGCTCGACGGCGAGATGCAGTTCGACGCAGCCGTCTCCGAGACGGTCGGCCAGCTGAAGTTCCCCGGTAGCCCCGTCGCGGGCCACGCGAACACCTTCGTGTTCCCCGACCTGCAGTCCGGCAACATCGGCGCCAAGATTGCCCAGCGCTTCGGCGGCTTTGAGCTGTTCGGGCCCCTGCTGCAGGGTCTGAACGCGCCCATCAACGACCTGAGCCGCGGCTGCAACGCCGAGGAGGTCTACATCACGTCCATTCTCACGGCCGCCATGGCCTGAGTGCCTCCGGCGCAAGCCGGGGAAAGGAACATCAAGGAGGGAAACGGTATGACAACCGATTATTCGTGCCTGCGTTTTGCGACGGAGGAGCATGTGGCGCAGATCCTGCTGGACGCGCCGCCGGTCAACTGTATCGGAGAGGGGCTGCTGCAGGATCTGGAGTGGCTGCTGGATACGCTGGAGCACATGCCCCAGCTGCGCGCCGTCGTGATCGGCAGCACCAACCCGAAGATTTTCTGCGCCGGGGCGGATGTCAACCAGTTCCTGTCCTGGGATGCGGAGTCGGGTGCAAAGATGAGCGGATGGGGCAACCGCATCTTCGACCGCATCGCCGCGCTGCCGGTGCCGGTGATCTGCGCGATCAGCGGCGGCGCGTACGGCGGCGGTTTGGAGCTGGCAATGGCCTGTGACATCCGCGTGGCGGACCGGACGGCGAAGCTCGCGCTGCCCGAGTGCACGCTGGGCGTCCTGCCGGCCTACGGCGGGACGCGCCGGCTGCCGCAGCTGGTCGGCAAGGGCCGCGCGGCGGTCATGCTCTGCACCGGCGACCCCATCAGCGGCGAGGAGGCACTCTCGTGCGGCCTCTGCGACGCGGTGACGGAGCCGGGCGGCGCACTGGGGCAGGCGATGGACATCGCCCGCCGCATCGCCGACCGCGCGGCCCCGCTGGCGCTGCGCGGCATCAAGGCCTGCCTGAACGGGCGCGGCCCAGAGGGCGTGCAGAGTGAGCTGCCGATCGAGAACCAGTGGTTCGGCGAGCTCTGCAAAACCGCCGACCGCACGGAGGGCGTGACCGCCTTCCGCACCCGCCGCAAGGCTGAGTTTCGTGGGGAGTAACGTGTCGAAAGCTGTTTTGTGCAATACTTATAATAGATAAGGTATAATTTCTGCGAAAACAGCGAGTGTCATTTTGTTGACAATACACGAAGCACAGGGTAAAATAATGGTATCATCAGTGAATGGTGATGGTATCACTAAACTACGTAAAGAGTGAGGGTATTATGTCTACTGTATCTATTCGCAAGACGATGGGCGACGATTACGCGGCCATCAAGGCGGCGGTCGACCAGGTGATCGCCGACATCGGCGGCATCGAGGACATCATCAAGCCCGGCTATAAGGTCATCATCAAGCCGAATCTGGTGGCCTGTCCCACCGACCGGCTCTCCGGCGGCGTGACCCGCTGGGAGGTGTGCCTGGCCATCTACGAGGCCGTGAAGGCCCTCGGCGCGGAGCCTGTGATCGCGGAGTCCTCCGCGGCCGGCGCCGACACGGAGCTGACGATTGCCAAGTGCGGCTATCAGGAGCTGCGCGATAAGGGCATCCCCGTCATCGACCTGAAGCAGAAGGAGAACGCGCGCTGCACCGTCGAGATCGAGGACGGCGAGGTGTTCAAGAAGATCAACACGTGGGAGCTGGTGCGTGACGCGGACGCGATCATCACCGTGCCCGTCATGAAGACCCACGACCAGACCGAGGTGACGCTCGGCATGAAGAACCTGAAGGGTCTGCTGGTCGACACCCAGAAGAAGGACTTCCACAAGAAGGGCCTGATCGAGGGCGTCGTGGACTGGAACCTGCACCTCAAGCCCTGCCTGGAGATCATCGACGGCACGTATGGCCAGCAGGGTCTCGGCCCCATCTTCGGCGAGACGAAGAAGATGGACCTGATCGTCGGCTCGAAGGATCTCGTCGCGTGCGAGGCCGTCACGAGCAAGATCATGGGCTATGAGCCGAAGGAAGTCATGATCACGAACGCCGCCTATAAGCGCGGCTTCGGCGAGATGGATCTCGAGAAGATCGAGGTCATCGGCGAGACGATCGAGGGCGTTGCGAGCCGCTTCAAGCGCTCGAGCGAGGTTGAGATCGAGGGTATCCCCACGAGCTTCAACCTGATCTTCAGCAAGGACGCCTGCACGGGCTGCCACAACACAGTCATCAGCTCGCTGATGGACATGAAGGCGCAGGATCTGTTCCCCTATCTGGAGAACATGAACGTGTGCGTCGGCCCCGTCACCGAGGACATGCTCCCCGCGGACGCGAATGCGGACAACACCGTGTGCATCGGTGTGTGCTGCAAGAAGCTGGCTGACGCGAAGGGCTTCCGCTGGGTCGTCGGCTGCCCCCCGGGCAACGCCGACGTCGTCAAGGGCATCCTCGGCGACCGCAAGGAGTACGGCGTTCGCTACGAGTAAGCCTTAAATCCCTCTGAAAAATCTGCCCCCGGCAGAGGAGTAAAAGAGTACAGAAGAGTTTTAACCCCCGCGTTTTGGTATTAAGCCGGAGTGTGCAAGCCGGCTTGATATAGAAGGAGTGACCGGTGCGTCCGCACCGGCCGAGACAAAACACAGAGTATAAGGAGAGTTGAAATGTCAGAGAAAAAAGCAAAAGTCGTCAAGCCTGAGGTGCAGGCGAAGTTCGGCCCGTCGCTGCTGGTGTTCCTGCTGGTCACCGCGGTGATTCTGGTCGGCATTCTGGTTCTCGGTCTTGACGCGCATATCCCCATCGTGATCGCCGCGATGATCGTGGCCGTTTACGGCATCATCCTCCATGTCCCGTTCAAGGATCTGGAGCACGCGATGATCAAGACCATCAGCGAGTCCGTCCCCGTCCTTCTGCTGATCTGCATTGTCGGTATGCTGATCGGCTCTTGGATGTCCGCCGGTACCGTACCCGTCATCATCTATGTCGGCCTGGAGCTGCTGCGTCCGTCGATCTTCCTGCCGTTCGTGGCGATCATGTGCGCGATCCTGTCCACGATGACCGGTTCTTCCTGGACGACCTGCTCCACGATCGGCGTTGCCTTCATGGGCATCTCCGTCGGTCTGGGCATCCCCCTGCCGATCACGGCCGGCGCGGTGGCCTGCGGCGCCTACTTCGGCGACAAGCAGTCCCCCATCTCCGACTTCTGCATCTATGCAGCGGGCGTCACGAAGGTTGACATCTACAAGCACGCGAAGAGAATGATCTGGACCACCGGCCCGGCATTCCTCATTTCTCTGGTTATCTTTACCATCATTGGTCTGAAGTACAGCGGCGGTACGCTGGACGCTTCTGCCATTGAGACCATCCGCGGCGGTCTGGCCGACGTCTTCAAGATGGGCTGGCCCACCATCATTCCGCTGGTTGCCCTGATCATCATGATCATCCTCAAGCTGCCCTCCACCGCCTCCCTGACGCTGGCCGCCGTGATCGGCGCCATCGTCGCGTGGCTGTATCAGGGCATGGATATCGCTGCCGTGCTCGGCAACATGATGAATGGCTTCCACACCGATTCTCCCGTTGCTGAGGTTGCCAAGATCTGCAACCGCGGCGGCATCACGGCCATGGGCTACACGCTTGAGCTGATGGTCGTCTCCCTCGCCATGGCCGGTCTCTTCGAAAGAACGGGCCTGCTGAGCTCTATCGTTGCCAAGTTCGACCGTCTGGTGCGCAAGCCGTTCGGCCTGATCACCGCGACGGAGGTCGTCTCCGCCCTCGGCGGCTACGTCTTCTGCGACCCCTACATGGCCGCTATCGTGCCTGTCAAGGCTTTCGGTAAGCGCTATGAGGAGCTCGGCCTCGACAAGTGCGTCCTCTCCCGCTCCATCTCCGATGGTGCGCTGACCTTCTGCCCGATCGTTCCGTGGGGCTCCTCCGGCGTGTTCACCGCGGCCGCTCTCGGCGTTGCGACCGTGCAGTATCTGCCGTACTACTTCATGTACCTGACCCCCATCGTCGGCATCCTGCTGGCGGCGTTCGGTCTGGGTATGTACAAGTATGACTACGCGGCGGATCCGGAGGGTCAGAAGATCGAGGACTGATCGCTCTTTCATCCGCCCCTGCGGCTGCGGAGGGGGAGCGATCCCCCTTCCGCAGTACGCGCGGCGTGAAAACAGCGAAGCGTGTAGCAACAAGGGAGGTTAACTATGCAACTGCAACTGAAGTCCAAGCTCGGCGACCTGCGGGAAACCGACGCATCCTTCCTGCAGGAGGCCCGTGAGCGCGGCCGTGCGCTCAAAGTCGGCCAGACTGCTTTTATCAAGAACAGCGACTACTCCTCGGAGGTCGCCTATAAGCGTGTGATGGCCAAGAAGGGCCAGATCATGTATCATTATCACCTGTGCTGCCTGGATCACGCGGATTTCCGCCGCCAGATGGCAGACTTCGAGCAGCTCCTGCCGGAGCACGGCGTCCATCTCGACCGGTTCGGCATCAGCATCGACCCGGCGATGGCACTGCCGCGTGAGATCCGCGACAAGAACCGCAAGGGCGGCGCGCTCTTCTTCCAGACGCAGGCCGACTGGGACATGCTGGGCATCTCACCGATCATGCAGCCGCATCTCGGCGACAACATGATCGGCAGTCCTGCCTGCTATGAGACGGCCGCCTGCGCGCTGCAGGCCGGCGTGACCACGATGGGCAACGTCTCCCAGTTCTTCGGCTATGAGTACCCGGAGTTCACCGACGTCGACGCCCGCGTGCGCAGCACGCTGCAGGCCATGGCGCTCATGGCGGAGACGCGCGACAAGGGTGCACTCATCCACTCGAACCTCGATGACGGCTATGGCGACATGGCACCCGATATGGGTCTGCTGCTCGGCTGCGCCAAGCTTGAGAAGTATCTGGTGGAGGATCTGATGGGCGCGAAGATCGCCCACTCCTACGGCGACATGTTCTTCTCCCCGATGAAGCGCCTGATTATGCTCTCGGCACTCAAGCAGCTCCACGGCAAGGACATCGTTGGCTCGATGGTCTTCACGAACAAGCTCGGGCGCAATCACAAGGACATCTCTCTGAACGTGCCGCACCTGTCCATGTCGCTCATCTATGACATGGCCGGTCAGTACGTCTATCAGACGGGTCACGCCGTGACCACCATGGCCAATCAGGGTCTGACCACCGACACGACCGTCGAGGACGTGGTCAAGACGCTGGAGTATGCCAAGGAGCTCGAGGCGTATCTGCCCGCCGTGGTCGACACGATCGACTTCGACAAGATCGACCGGGAGGCCGCCAAGGTCTGTAAGCGCGGCGAGATGTTCTTCGAGGCGACGCTCGAGGCGCTCTCTCAGGTGATCGACGTGCGCAATCCGTATGCGCTGCTCTCCGCGCTCAAGCGCGTGGGCATTAAGAATCTGACGGCCGCGTTCGGCAAGGACGATTCCGACGTGATTGTGACGGACTACAACCTGTTTTCCCACGAGTATTAATCGAAAACGTTGTATTGATAGGCAATATGCCCGCAATTTTCCTGCGGGCGCGGAGTAAAGGAGTTATATTATGTTCGAAGGTAAAGTCGCACTGGTAACGGGAAGCTCTCAGGGTATCGGTCAGGTCATCGCCACCAAGTTCGCCGAGTACGGCGCGGACGTCGTCGTCCACGGTCTCGGCGCTACGGACGACTGCAAGACCTGCCAGGACATCCGCGCCATGGGCCGCAGGACTGCCGCCTATGATGTGGACATCACGAACGTCGAGGCCGTGAACGAGATGGTGAAGGACATCATCGCGAAGTTCGGCAAGATCGACATCCTCATCAACAACGCCGGTATGTACCCGGCGATGCTGGTTACGGATGTGACCGAGAAGCACTTTGACCGCGTCATCGCCGTCAACCTGAAGGGTACCTTCTTCGTCACGCAGGCCGTTGTGAATCAGTCCATGATTCCCAACAACTATGGCCGCATCGTCAACATCAGCTCCTGCGACGGCAAGACCCCCGCCTCCGGCGTGGCGATCTACGGCGCGGCGAAGGCGGGCGTCATCAGCCTGACGAAGTCCTTCGCGCTGGAGCTGGCCGACTACGACATCAACAGCAACTGCGTGGCTCCCGGCTGGGTGGAGTCCGAGGCGGTGCTCTCCGGCGACAGATGGAAGACCTATCTGCCTCAGATCCCGTCCCGCCGTCTGGGCAAGCTCTCCGAGATTGCGGAGTCCTGCGTGTTCCTGTGCAACGACAAGGTTTCCTACATCAACGGCGAGATTCTCGACGTCAACGGCGCCATCATCATGGACTAACAGCCGACCCGTATCGGATTTTCAATTCATTTTCGCGTCGGCAGCGGCGGATTTTGTTCCGTCGCTGCCGGCGCAGCAACCGTATTTGGAGTATTGGGAGTATTTTTAGAGTTTTTAAGGAGTTTGCGTAAGAGGGGGAAAATATGGCAAATTACGCAATGATGATTGACTTCGGCAGCACCTACACGAAGATCGTGTGCGCGAGCCTGACGGAAAAACGTCTGATCCGCGCGGGGAGCTTTCCCTCCACGGTCCGCTCGGACGCCCGGGTCAATCTGGAGCAGTGCATGGAGTTTGCGCGCGAGACGCTCGGCAAGGAGAACCTCGAGCAGTCGCTCAAGCTCTGCAGCAGCAGCGCCGCGGGCGGCCTGCGCATGGCGGTGATCGGCCTGACGGAGCGGCTGAGCTATGTCGCGGGGCGCAACACGGCCTTCGGCGCGGGCGGCAAGATCATCGCGAGCTATTCCGGTGCGCTTACGCCGGAGCAGATTCACGAGCTGGAGCTGTCGCAGGCGGAGATCATCCTGCTGTGCGGCGGCTATGAAAGGGGCAACCGCTCGATCGTGCTGCACAACGCGGAGATGCTGGCAAACAGCCACATTTTCATCCCGGTGATCTATGCCGGCAACAGCAGCATCGCCCGCCAGGTGCGCACGGCGCTCGTCAGCCGCGAGAAGAAGTGCCTGCTGGCGGACAACATCATTCCCGACGTCGGGGTGCTGAACACCGCCTCGGCCGAGGAGGCCATCCGCGACCAGTTCATGAACCGCATCGTCAACATGAAGGGCATCGGCTGTGTGCGCAGCGAGCTCGGCGAGGTGCTGATGCCGACGCCGGCGGCCGTTCTGGCGGCGGGTACGCTTCTCAGCGAGGGCAGCGCCACGCAGAAGGGTCTCGGCAAGCTGATGATGGTCGATGTCGGCGGCGCGACGACGGATGTGTATTCTTTCAATGAAAACAAGCCCTATCCCGGCGCGCGCCTCATGGGCGTGAGCGAGCCGTACGCCAAGCGCACGGTGGAGGGCGACATGGGCATGCGCGAGTCCTCGATCTGCATTCTGCGCGAGGTGGGGGACAAGGCTCTGGCGAGCGGCGCCGGCGTAACGGCGGAGCAGATCGAGCAGGGCGTTCAGACGCGCATCACGACGACGGGCTATCTGCCCGATACGCCGGACGAGCAGCGGATCGACCAGGAGCTGGCCGGGCAGGCGGTCGGTGTCTCTGTGCGGAGACACGCCGGACACGTCGAGCATGTCTGGACCACCGGTTCCAAGCAGTATCAGGTCGGCAAGAACATCAGCGAGGTCAGCGAGATCATCGGCATCGGCGGCGTGATCGTCAACAGCCCGGATCCGGCGGCCATTCTGCAGCGCTCGACGCTGCGGGCGGGGGAGTCGGAGGACGTGCTCATCCCACGCGAGCTGAATGCGCATATCGACCGCGACTATGTGTTCTACGCGGCGGGTCTCCTGCGCGATTACGACGAGGAGACGGCCATGGCCCTGATGAAGGCCAGCATTCGATAAACAGGAATACTGCCGTACAAGACAGAGCAGTACGCAGGTAGGCGCTGCTGTGCCCTGTACGAAGTAGATATAGTAAAGAGTTTGCGTAAAAAAGAGTTATGGAGGAGCTATTATGGAGCTGAAAATCAACCGCCGGTTTAATGAAAAGGATCTTCCAGATGTGCAGACGATCCGCGACGAGGCGCACAAGCGTGCTTCCCAGATCGTGATCCCCGAGACGCTGTTCATGAAGACCAACGGCGTCAAGTCCGAGGCAGAGTACAAGAAAAAGATGATGGCTCAGCACAAGGTCATGACCCACGCCCACATCGGCTGGGCCGAGGTCGACTACACGGCCAAGGCCTTCCATGAGGTCTATGACGCGCTGCATGCCGAGGGCTATGAGCTCAGCCGTTTCGGCGTATGTCTCGACGGCAGCATGGGCGTGCCCGAGAAGTACCGTGACCGCGTGATCTCCGGCTCCGGCCAGGTGTATCGCAGCCCCGACGAGTGGAAGATCCTGCCGAACGAGGTGCCCGTCGCCGTCCATATGGGCGACCACATGATCGGCTCGCTGAACTCCACGGCCAACGTCTGCAACGCCCTGAACGCCGGCGTGACCACCATCGGCAACATCTCCCACTATTTCAGCTATGAGTACGCGGGCTTTGATATGGAGCTCGAGCGCACGATCGATGCCTGCACCGCTATCGGCATCATGGGCGAGCTGCGCGAGAAGGGCACCATCATCCACTCCAACCTCGACGACGGCTTCGGCGGCCAGCTGCATGACGTGGCGAACCTCGTCGGCTGGGCGCGTCTGGAGCGCTACTTCGTCGAGGATCTGCTGGGCGGCGGCATGAACCACTGCTTCGGCAACCTCTTCAGCGACCCCATCCTGCGCATCATCTTCAGCAAGGCCATGTGGGAGATCAACACCTTCAAGACCCCCGGCTCGATGATCTACGGCAACACCACCGACTTCGGCGGCAACTTCCCCAGCAACTACAGCGCTCTGGCCTCCTTCACCATGGCCGATATCATCGGCCAGCGCAAGTGGCCCACCGGCTGCGCCGTGACCGGTATTCCCGTCACCGAGGCCATCCGCGTCCCCTCCGTCCAGGAGATCATCGACGCGCACATGTCCATGAAGACCACTATGGAGAAGGCCGAGTACTATGCCAAGTACATTGATTTCGACCTCATCGAGGAGCAGGCGAACACCCTCGTCGTGGCCGGCAACACCTTCTTCGAGCGCGTCATCAACGCGCTGGATGATCTGGGCGTCGACATCAATCATCCCGGCCAGGTCATGGCCATGCTGAAGGCCATCGGCGCCGAGCAGCTGGAGATCAACTTCGGCGCCGGCAAGAAGGACGCCAACGCGATGCGCGGCCGTGTCCCCGTGTGGCCCACTAACATCATCGCCAAGATCAACGACGCCGGTGACGAGTTGGTCAGCAACGTCAAGGGTCTTGAGAGCAAGCCCCTGCAGGGCGTGAACGTCGTCATGGCGTCCACCGATATCCACGTCTTCGGCAAGGAGGTCATCAAGCGCCTTCTCCGCGAGGCGGGCGCGAACATCTATGATCTGGATCAGTCCGTCCCCACGCAGGAAGTAATTGATACCGCCGTCGAGACCGAGAGCAAGGTGCTCTGCATCTCCACCCACAACGGCATGGCCTATGGCTACGCGAAGGAGCTGTCCGACAAGCTGAAGGAAGCCGGTCTGGACGACGTGCTGGTCATCATGGGCGGCCTGCTGAACGAGGCGCTGCCCGGCAAGAACCTGCCCGAGGATGTGTCCGGTCTGGTGGCGGAGTTGGGCTTCAACGTCGACAACAACGCGGAGGACATTGTCAACGTCATCGCCAAGCACGCTGGTAAGGAGGCGTAAGGCATCATGGCGGAGCATAAGGATCACTATTCCCACTATTGCAACCATGAATGTGAGTACTTCCCATGCCACAAGGTGCCGGAGGGATTTGACTTCAACTGCCTGTTCTGCTATTGCCCGCTGTACGCCCTCGGCGACAAGTGCGGCGGCAACTTCAAGTGGGGGCTCGGCGGTCTGAAAGACTGCAGCGAGTGTCTCGTGCCGCACGGCCCGAACGGGTATGAGCATGTGATGACGAAGATTCCTCTGCTGATCGACATGACCAGAAAGCAGGAAGACTGAGAATAAAAATCGGCGCGGCTATCAAGCCGCGCCGATTTTTTGTCTGCTTTTGATAGCTGGGGAGGGGAATCGGTGCGTTATGTCTTTGGTGACATACTTTTTGCCAGCAGCGGCAAAAAGTATGCAAAAAACGCCGCTTAGACCTACGGTTTAAGAATCCCTTAGCGCGCCCCGCACGTTTCAGATTGTTGGGATGCGTGCCACATGTTTGAAGGTTCCGTGCAAGGGGCATGAAATGTAGGATCATTTCTGCGAGCACCGTCGTGACAGCAGATTCCCGACCGCTTCGCGGCCGCCAATCGGGACACTTCCTCGAAACCGTCTCGCTTCATCCGCCACAAGCGGCGCCAACGCAGAGACAATTCTACACTTAGGCCATGTCCTACCGAAAATCTTGCTTTTGGGTACTTTTCCCGCGCGGGAAAAGTACCCCGCCGGCGGCAGCACAAGCCGATTCCACCCATCAATCCTCCCACAAACCCAGCAGAACCGGGGCCAAACGGCCCCGGTTCTGTCATAAAAAGGACTTCAAACCAGCCCCGAGAGGAGAAAATCTGTTAGCCGCCACAGCAGGACGATTCCCGCAATCAGCACCGCCGCCGGGACGGCCAGCACCGCCAGCAGTCCGCAGCTCAGGCACGCGGCGGCGCGGAATAAAAAGCGCAGCATGTTCAGTCCTCCCGCGCGCCGCTGACGATCTGATAGTAAGCGTTCGACGTCAGGCGGTAGGCCAGCGTATACAGCAGCGCGAACACGACATACGACAGCGCCGTCGTGCCGATGAGGAGCTTCACGTTGTTGAGGTTGAAGAGCATGAGGAGCTTGTGAACGAACGGGAACGCGAAGCACAGGTGCAGCCCCGCCAGCAGCAGCGGCAGGAAGAACACGAGCAGCATCTGGCTGTTGACGCTGCGGCGGATGTCGCCGCGGGTCATACCGACCTTCTGCATGATGGCGAAGCGCGCTTCGTCCTCGTAGCCCTCGGAGATCTGCTTATAGTAGATAATCAGCACCGCCGCGAGCGAGAAGCCGACGCTCAGCAGTACGCCGAGGAAGAACAGCCCGCCGTAGGTCGCGTAGAAGTCGTCGCGGTTGCTGGCCACGCCCTCGTAGAAGATGGTGGAGGGCACGTCGTCTGCGTCCTGTCTCCGAATGCCGCTGAGCAGGTCACCGAGCGAATCAGTGCACCGGATCTGTTCCTCGTTGGAGAGCTGGGTATCAAAGGCGTACGTCCAGATATGGCTCACGGCGTTGCCGCCGCTGCGCTCGGCCATGGCCTCGAGCGGCTGCATGGCCGTGTCCAGATCGGGGACGATGACATAGAGCGTGGGGGTGACGTCGGCGGAGCGTTCGCCGCCGATCACCGCATCGGTCAGCTGCGCCTTGACGCGCCACGTCGGGCCGCCCTCGATGGTGAGCGTATCCGCGCTGAAGCCCATACGCAGACCGCTCACGAGCACCTCATTGGGCGCGAGGGTTTCGCTGCCGCCGGTCATGGCGTTGTAGTCGTCCAGCCCGATCAGAGACAGGCAGCAGACCTTTTCATAGTCGGAGAGCTTTGCCGTGCTGTCGGAGTGAATCTCGCCGCTGCTGTCCAGAATGACGGAGAGAAACGCCTGGCGATAGTCGAGGACGTTTTCGGGTGCGGCACCTTCGACCGCGGGCAGCAGCTGCGCGCGCAGCGCGGCGATGTTCTCCTTGGAGAAGGACTCGGGCGAGCGGTTGTAGTAGGCCGTCACGGTGATGTTGCGCGGATAGCGCGTGCGCAGGGAGTCCTCAATGCCGCTGTACAGGCACGTCGTCGAGGACAGCATGACGAGTACCATCGTCGCGAGGATGCAGATGGACGCGAGCCCCGCGCCGTTGCGCTTCATGCGGTAGGCCATGGATGAGACGGAGATAAAGTGGCTTTTCTGATAGTAAAAGCGCTTGTTTTTCTGCAGCAGGCGGCACAGCACGACCGAGCCCGCGATAAAGAGCAGGTACGTCGCGAGGATGACCATCACGACCGCGATGAAGAACCACACGAGCGCCGTGAGCGGCTGGCGGATGCTGACGGCGAGCCAGTAGGCCGCGCCGAGCAGTACCAGACCCGCCGCGCCGAGCAGCCAGTTCGCGCGCGGGGGCTTTTCCCCCGCGGCCTCGCTGCGCAGCAGCTGCACGGGGTTCGCGGCGCGGATGCGGACGATGTTCACGAGTAGGATCAGAACATAGATCGCGGCGAAAAACAGCGCCGTCAGGAGCGCGCCCTGTCCGCTGAGGGGATAGCTGTAGCTGATCTCGCCGCCCATCAGGTGCGTGAGCGCCAGCTCCGCGAGTTTGCTCAGCGCTGCGCCGAGGGTGAGCCCGCCCAGCAGCGCGATGCCCGCCGAGAGCAGCGTCTCCCACACGAGAATGCGCGCGATGTTGCCCTTGCCCATGCCGAGGACGTTGTAGAGCGCGAATTCGCGGTTCCTGCGGCGGATGAGAAACGAGTTCGTGTAAAACAGCAGCAGCGCCGAGAAAATCGCGAGCACGAAGCTCCCGAGCCGCAGGATGAGGGAGAGTGAATCGCCGCCGTTCATCTGCGCCGCAGGGCCGTTTGCGAGCGCGAGCAGAATGTAAAACAGCGTCGCCGCGCCCACGCCCGTCAGCAGATAGGGCACATACAGGCGGCGGTTTTTGCGGATGCCGTCCCATGCGAGGTGGAAATACAGCTTCATGCCCGCTCACCGCCCTGCAGCATCGTCAGTGTATCGGAGATTTTCTGATACAGCTGCTCGGAGGTGGCCTCCCCGCGGTAGATCTGGTGGAACACGCGGCCGTCCTTGATGAAGAGGACGCGGCCCGCGCGACTCGCCGCGCGCACGGAGTGCGTGACCATGAGGATGGTCTGCCCGGCGGCGTTGATCTGGCCGAAGAGGTCCAGCAGCTCGTCGGTCGCGCGGGAGTCGAGCGCGCCGGTCGGCTCGTCGGCCAGCAGGATGCGGGGCTCCGTAATCAGGGCGCGCGCCACGGCGGCGCGCTGCTTCTGCCCGCCGGAGACCTCATAGGGGTACTTCGCAAGCAGCTGGTCGATCCCCAGACGCTGTGTCAGCGGCAGAAGGCGCTGCTCCATCTCGCGCCAGCTCTTCCCCGCGAGGACGAGCGGCAGGCAGATGTTGTCCTTGAGAGAAAAGGTATCAAGGAGGTTGAACTCCTGAAACACGAAACCGAGGTGGTCGCGGCGGAAGGCCGCCATGTCGCTCTCGCGCACCCCGGCGAGATCCTTTCCGTCGAGCAGCACGCTCCCCGCCGTCGGGCGGTCGAGCGCGGCGAGGATGTTCAGCAGCGTCGTCTTGCCGCTGCCCGATTCGCCCATGATGGCGACGTACTCGCCCTCCTCCACCTCAAAATTCACATCCCGCAGCGCCTCGACCTGCTGGCCGCCGAAGCGGGTGGTATAGACCTTCTTCAGGCCCTCAACATGCAGTAAGCTCATACTGTGTACCTCCTTTTATTTTCATCCCCATTGTAGCAAAAGGGGAAATGCAGGGCTATCGCATCGCCTTACATTTCCCCCGGAGGGTCTTACAGTTCTGTAAGAAGTCACTCAATTGTCAGGCCGCGGCGGCGCAGGCCGATGCGGATCTCCGTTCCCTCACCCGGCGCGGAGCGCGCAGTGATCGTGTGTCCGAGCGCATCGCACACGCGGCGGCAGAGATAGAGCCCGATCCCGCTTGAGCGCCGGTCGGTGCGGCCGTTGCAGCCGGTATATCCCCGCTCAAAGATACGCGGCAGATCCTCCGGCGCGATGCCCATGCCCGTGTCGCGGATGCTGAGGATGCCGTGCTCGGGCATGGAGATGGTGATCCCGCCGCGCGATGTGTATTTCAGCGCGTTTGAGAGCACCTGCCCGATCACAAAGCCCAGCCATTTCTCGTCCGTCACGGCGCGGTAATCGAGCGGCTCATAGTGCAGCTGCAGCCGCCGCCCGATGAACTCGCCCGCGAACGGGCGCACAGCGGCGCGGATAATCCCGTCAAGGTCATAGGTGCGGATGACGAAGTCCGTGCTCTCGGAGTCGAGCCGCAGGTAGACCATGACCATCTCGACATACTGCTCCACGCGCCGCAGGTCGGACGAGAGCCGCCGCGCCGTGTCGGAATCCTCACTCTGCAGCGTCAGGCGCATGGCGGAGATGGGCGTTTTGATCTGGTGCGCCCAGAGCGTGTAGTAGTCGATCATGGCGCGCATGCGCGCGTCCGTCTCCGCGCGGCGTGCCCGCTCGTCGAGCGCGCGGACGAGCGCCTGATAGTCCTCCTCGCAGATGCCGGCGGGGGAGGGGAGCTGCGCCGGGTCGGGCGCGGCTCGCAGACGGCACAGCGTCTCGTGACGCCGACGCAGGTGCAGAAAGTCCGCCGTGAGCAGCGAAAGACCCAGCGCCGCGCAGAGCGCGAGCGGGTACCACACCGCCCGCAGCGGCAGCCGGTACAGCGCGAAGCAGACCGCAAGCACTGCCGCGAAGAGCGTGAACGCCGCGAGTACGCGCCATTTTTGACGCAGATATTGCATAAAAAGCTTCATATCTTCACCCAATCAGATACCCCACGCCGAATTTCGTCGTGATGAAGTCGTTCAGCCCCGCCTGCTCGAGATTCTTGCGCAGGCGGCCGACGTTGACGCTCAGCGTGTTCTCATCGACAAAGCTGTCCGTCTGCCACAGGCGCTCCATGAGCTTTTCGCGGCTGACAACCCTGCCCTTGCTCTGCAGGAGGGCGAGGAGAATGCGGTATTCGTTTTTCGTGAGGGGGATCCGGCGGCCCTGATAGGTGAGGGTTCCGTCCCCGGTGCTCAGCAGCGCGCCGCGGTGCTCGAGCACCGGGACGGCCTGTCCGAAGTCGTACGTTCGCCGCAGCAGGGCGAGTACCTTCGCCATGAGGACGTTCTGGTCGAAGGGCTTGGCGATGAAGTCGTCCGCGCCGAGGTTCATGGCCATGACGATGTTCATGCTGTCGGCGGCGGAGGAGATGAAGATGACCGGAACCTTTGAGACCTGGCGGATGCGGCTGCACCAGTGGTAGCCGTCGAAGGCGGGCAGCGAGATGTCGAGCAGCACGAGGTGCGGGTCAAAGGCCGCGAACGCGCCCATCACGTCGCGGAAATCCTCGACGCAGCACGTCTCGAGATCCCAGAGCTTCGCCTGTTCGGCGACGGCCTGCGCGATACCGCGGTCGTCCTCCACGATTAAAATTCGGTACATAGCGTCTCCTTTCAGCCCTCGCCGCGCTGTCCGAGACGGCTGAGTGGGCGGAAGGCCATCGGCCACAGCACGCCCGCCGCCAGCACAACGAGGAAATACCGCACGGCTCCGGCGGGTCCGGCGCTGCCGCCGAAGAGCGCGATGAGCGGAGCCTTCAGCCCGGCCTTGAGCGCCACGACGAGCGCGAGCCCGACGATAAACTTGATCGCCTGCACCCACCAGATGGCCTTTGTCTCAAAGCGGACATACTGCCGGTCGAGCCACCACGCGAGCGCGATGCCGAGCGTCGCGCCGAGGAGCTTCCAGCCGTTTTCAACGCCGCTGGCGAGGTTCGCCGAGTCAATATCCGGCGGGAAGGGGTAGACGAGCGTGAACGTCAGATACGCCGCGCTCAGCAGCACCATCGAGGCAAGCAGCCCCGCCATCAGGCGCGGGTAGCGGTCGGCCCGCCGCATGAGCGGATAGATGGCGAACACCAGCACCGCCGCAATCACGAACGAAACGCCAACGTCGAGCGGCGTGTGGACGCCGAGGTACATGCGCGAAAAGCTCACCAGCACAAAAATCACGACGCAGACCCACCGCAGGCAGTGCCGCTTCGTCGCGCGGGCGATGCCGCCGAATGTACCGACGGCATTCTGCGTGTGGCCGCTGGGGAAGGAGTACCCCGTGGCTTCGGCGCGGGCGCTCTCGACGATGGTGAAGTCCGGATCGAGCACCCACGGCCGCGGGATGCGGCACAGGAGCTTGAGAAACTGGTTGAGCACCGTCCCCAGAAATCCGACGGTCAGCAGATAATATCCCTCGTGTTTGTCGACGCACCAGAAGATGAAGATGGCGACTGCGAGAAAGGCCGTCTCGCCGCCGAGGTGCGTGATGCCGCTCATCAGCCAGTCGCCCGCGGGGGTGCGGAGGCTCTCGAGCAGATAGAGTAGTTTCATGGAAGATCCTCCCTGTTCACATTCCTGTTCATACAGGTTCTATTCTACACGATTTTTCCCCCCGGCGCAAGGTTGACAGGCGGGCGGACGTCGGTTATGATGAATCTGTTATAAATGACAGGGGGTATTGCTATGAAACCTGTGGAGCTGCTGGAGATTCTGCACACGGCGGAGCGGCTCAAGGACGTGACGCGCCACAGCTACACGTCCGGCGGACGGCACGAGAGTGTCGCGGAGCACAGCTGGCGCATCACGCTGATGGCGTTTCTGCTGCGGGACGAATTCCCGGAGCTGGATATGGATAAGGTGCTGCGCATGTGCCTGATCCACGACCTCGGCGAGTGCTTCACCGGGGACATCCCGGCCTTTGACAAGACGGCGGACGATTCGGCGCGCGAGGAGGAGCTGCTGGGCGCGTGGGTTGCGCAGCTGCCGCAGCCGGTGCGCGGCGAGATGGCGGAGCTCTACGCGGAGATGGAAGCGCTCGGGACGCAGGAGGCGCGGGTCTATAAGTGCCTTGACAAGCTCGAGGCGGTCATCCAGCACAACGAGTCGCCCATCTCGACGTGGGAGCCGCTGGAGTATGACCTCAACCGCACCTACGCGAACGAAAATGTGGCGTTTTCGCCGTACCTGACCCGCCTGCGCAGGGAGATCCTGCGCGAGACGGAGGAGAAAATCGCGCGTGGCGAATAAACTGACAGGGCGAATGGACAGGCAGAGCGGGGCTGCGCCCCGCTCTGCCTGTGCTTTGTGGGGGCATGGCGGACTCCGCTGAGCGGGGCTTTTTTGCCGCCCGGCTCCATATTTTTCGAAAAATTTTCAAAAAGTTGCCACAGCAACTGACAAGGCCCTTTGGTTGCGGCATGCTAACCGATGCCGACGGTGCCGTGTATTTTCCACGGTGATGGCGCTGGTGCTGGCCGTCAGCCTGCTGCCGACCTACGCCTTCGCCGCGAGCGTGCCCACCAGCACGACTATCGACGGCAATACGACTGATTTCACGGGCGCGTGGAAAAGCGCGCACGATAAGCCCAGCACTTATACCGTGACGGCGAACCTGGCGATGCGCGGTCAGTATAACCCCATTCTAACGGGCGTCACGATCAGGAAGGTTCCCGGCAAGACCGGCATCGACCTCGACAACACGACGATCGAGGTCATCAAGCTGGATCTGGAGCCCTACGGCTACACGCTCGACATGAACTATGCCATCGTCGTCAAGACGAACGGCGAGGTCTGCCAGAACTGGCTCGCGGGCGAGAATGTCATGACCCTGACGGTGAAGCTGGGCGACTATCAGAAGCTCGGCTGGTCGGGAGACTGGCTGTGCGCGGACGGACACCTATGAGACGTTCATGAACCCGGACATCGCCGTGCAGGCCATCGTGCACCATCACCGGGGAGGAGATGAAGCAGAAGCTCTCGGGCTTCCTGCAGATCATGTATGACCTGAACCCCGACGCCGTCGGCGGCGCCATGCCGGGTGACGATTTCTACTACATCCCCGCCAACAACTGAGAAACAAGACCAATCCCCCAAAAGGTCTGTCCCTTGGGGGGATTGGTCTTGTTAGTTGGGGTGTTCTGCCTCCGGCGGCATACTTTTTGCCAGCAGCGGCAAAAAGTATGCAAAAAACGCCGCTTAAACCTACGGTTTAAAAAGCCCTTTGCGCGCCCTGCACCGTTCAGGTTGTTTTAGTGCGTAGCACACGCTTGTAGGGTTTTGCAAGGGGCATTAAATGTAGAATCGTTTCTGCGTTTGCGCCGCTGCCGTTGATGGTGCGAAATGTAGGGGGTGCAGTGTCCTTTCATTTTGGCGGAGCCCATGTACCCCGCCGCAAATATCGGCGCACTCCTGCCGAACATTGTAGGGGGCGATGCCCACATCGCCCCGCCGTTCGACCGGAATGCTTCTTCCGACTGCGTAGGGGGCGGCGTCTCCGACGCCCCGCGATAGGCGAAACGGCCCCTACATTTCAGAGTATCAGCGGCAGCGGAGCAGAAGGGGAGACAATTCTAAATTTAGGATACGGTTTACCGAATCCCCCGCTTGCCGACCGGAAAAGGAAGTCAAGAAACCTTGGTTTTTTGCGCGCTTTTGGTCACTTTTCCCGCGCGGGAAAAGTGACCCGCCGGAGGCAGAACAGGCCGATTCAATTACCAATCCCCCCAAAAAACGGGCCGATGTGGGCATCTGCCCCTACAGCGCGGAAGCGGGAGCTTTTTTCAAATAACACAGCGGGCCCCATGTGCCCCGCCGCGGTCGGCCGGAAAGCTCCTTCAAACCTCTGTAGGGGGCGATGCCCACATCGCCCCGCCGGGGGCTGGACACGCCTTCCGCACGCCGGTGCCGCGCGGAAGGCAGTTACTCCCCAGCCTTCAAAATCCGCACCGCGCGGCCGTCCATCTCGATGACACCCTCCTCCTTCATGCGCGAGAGCTCGCGGTTGAGCGCCGAGCGGTTCACGTTCAGGTACTGCGCCAGCTCCTTCTGGCCGAAGGGCATGATGCGGACGCCGTTCGGCGCGGGCGTCAGGCCGTTGAAGCAGATCAGCAGGCGGTTGCGCAGGCGAGGCTCGGTCAGCAGGTGGTTCTTGCGGTTGAGATTGGCGAACTTCGCCGAGATCTCCATGAGCAGGTTCGCCATCACGCGCACGACGTCCGGGTCGCCGCCGTGGTCAAGGATGCGCTCCGCCGGAAGAAACAGCACGCGCGTCGGCGTGAGGGTCCGGATCTCCACCCAGCTGCGCTGCGCGCCGAAGGCCACGGCCTCGCCGAAGCTCGAGCCGCGTGTTCTGGTCGAGCCCGGTAAATGGCTTGTTGAGCACGATCATGCGGCAGGGGTAGTGTATTATCGCCCGCGCCAACGCCACGCGGCGCTACATGCCGCCGGAGAGCTGGGAGATGGGCTGGTGCAGGCTGTTCGGCGGGAGAATCAGGCTCAGCTCCTCGGCGAGCTGCTTTTCATCGACCTTCCCCTCGCACACGAGCGCCACGCGGCACGAGCTGATGAGAAACGGCATGAACGAGGGGCGGTAGATATAGAGGAATTTCTTCCAGCGGCTGAGCCGGAACGTCTCCGCCATCTCGAGCATCTCCGGGTCGACGTTGAGAAAGCCAGCGAGCGTGTTCGTGTAGATCAGCGGCAGGACGATCAGAAACGACAGGTAGATCGTCAGCGCCTGGTTGCAGACCCAGATGAGCAGCATAATGACAAACGACACCATCGGCCCGGCCAGAATGATGCGGTTGTCGACGACGCGGTCGGCGACCTCCTACACCACCAGCCAGAACAGGATAATCAGTACCGACTTGACGCTCCATCGCTTTTTCTGTCTTTCAAGCTCCATGAGTTGTTTCTCCTCTCGGGGCGGGCCGCGCGGCCCGCGTATGGTAAGGATCTATATCGGTTAGAGAAAACTAACTGGCGGTCCAAAAAAAGCGCATCACTGCGCTATAAACATAGTATCCCTCAGCCGCGCGCCGCCGGGAAGTTGCCGCGGCAACTTTTTTTGCGCGATATTCGTCGCCGCGCCGCATCTGTCTTGACAGCGCCGGGGCGCGTTACTATAATAAATGTGGAAAATATGCCCCACGGGAAGGAGAGAGCACATGAAGCTGAATCAGGAGGAGATCAAGACCATCCTGCCGCACCGCGACCCGATGCTGCTCGTCACATCGGTCGAGGAGCTCACACCCGGCGAGGAGATCCGCGCGTCGTTTTATGCCGACCCCGCGCGGGAGATTTTCCCCGGCCACTTTCCGGGCAACCCCGTCCTCCCCGGCGTCTACACGGTGGAGTGTCTGGGGCAGGCGGCGGATCTCGTCGTCATGACGACCGAGCGCTACGCCGGGAAGACCCCGCTGCTCATCGGCGTCGACAAGGCGCGCTTCACGCGCAAGGTGCGCCCCGGCGAGACGCTGGAGCTGCGCGCCCGGCTCATCCACGAGCGGGCGGAGAAGGCCATCGTCACCTGCGCCGCAGAGGCGTACGTCGAAGGTGAATTGGCGCTCTCGTGCGAGATTACGCTCGCGCTCAGATAATCTTTTCAGAAGAAGCCCCCAAGGGACTTCTTCTTTATACGGAAAAGTTAGCTAAAGCTAACTTGAAACGGCAGAGGTGACGGTATGAACGAAAAAATCACGCTCTCCGGCGTACCGGAGACGATGCTCCAGACACTCTATGCCCGCGCGAAGGAGACGTGCACGCGCGGCGCCATCCGCGACGAAAAGGCCACGGCGCTTGTGGAGCGGATCGACTATGACTTCTCCCTCGCGGACAAGGACGCCGCCATGCACAGCGGCGTCATCGCACGGACGATCGTGCTCGACCGGCTGGTGGAGGGCTTTCTCGCGCAGCACCAGAGCGCGGCGGTGGTGAACCTCGCCTGCGGGCTCGACACGCGCTGCTACCGCGTGGAGGGCTACGGCCGCTGGTATAACCTCGACCTGCCGGAGACAATGGCCGTGCGCGCAGAGCTTCTGCCCGAGAGTGGGAAGATCACGCAGCTGGCCATGTCCGCGATGGACGACTGGAGCGCGGCTGTGGAGGAGCGGGACGCGCCCGCGCTCGTCATCATCGAGGGGCTGACGATGTACCTCTCGGAGCGGGACGTGCAGCGCATCTTCGAGGTGATCGCCGCGCGCTTTCCGCGCGTGACAGTACTCGTCGAGACGATGAGCCCGGCGGTCGTGCGCCGCTTCAGGGAGAAATCCATCGAGGGCAGCGGTGCACGCTTCACATGGGGCGTCGCGGACGGCGCGGCGCTTGCGCGGCTGCTGCCGGGCTTCCGTCTCGTGGAGGAGCACAGCCTGTGCGAGGGGATGGCCGCGTTCGTGCCGGTCTACCGCCTGCTCGATAGGATCCCCCTCGTGCGCAATATCTCCAACCGGATCGTGGTGCTGGAAAGGGCGTGACGGCGTATGTCCAGAAAGGCAACGGAGTTTCAGAAGGTGCCATGAGCCGCATGTACCGCGGCACGGAGATTTTCCAGCCCCCGAACACGGGCTGGATCGACGGGCACGTCGCCTGCGTGCGCGAGTGGGTGGCGAACATCTTCTTTTACCGCAAGGACGGTACGACTATCATGATGGACACCGGCTATAACTACAACCGGCTGGCCGAAAAGATGGCGTGGCTCGGCATCGCGCCGGAGAGCATCCGCCATATCCTCATCACCCATCAGGACACCGACCACGTCGGCGCGGTGGCCGAGGACAACAGGCTCGCCGTGCGCTCGCTGGCCGAGCTGGAGGAGAAGCTGTGCACACGGGGGCTGCGCCCGCTCTTCATCACCGGCCACACCGGCTGGACGGACCGGTTCGACTTCGCCTTCGCGCACAAGGACCGGCTCTGCTCGCCTGACGAGTCGGACGACACGCGGGAGCGTGCGCAGAGTGGCTTTTTGAAGGGAGTGGGGCAGTGAAGTATTTTGAATTTGGGCAGGAGCACCCCGAGCTGATGGTGCTGCTCCACGGCGGCGGGGTCTGCTACCGCGGCGCGACGTGGCGCAGCTGGGTGACGAGGACCGCTGCATGATCGGGCGGCACAAGGACTTCTCCCTCTTTACCTGCACGGACATGTACGTCTGGCACGGGATCCGCAGCTCGACGGAGCGCAGTCTCGCGGGGCACATCCGCGCGTGGCAGGACGCGGGCTATGCCTTCACCTACAAGGTGTTTCCCAATATGGGGCACGGCACGCTCGCCGGGGAGCACACGGAGCAGTTCCGCCGGGAGATGCTCACCGCGCACGCGCAGACGCTGGCAAAGGCCGGAAATAAGGCCGGAAAGGAGACGCCATATGAAGGTGCATATTGAGAAAAACACGGTGCAGGAGACACTGGTCATCCCGCTCTACGGGCGCAAAATGTGCTCGGAGCTCTATCCGAACCTCTACCGCGACGAGACGGCCGTCCGCCTGATGGAGCGCGTGGACTACGACTTTTCCCGCCTTGCTGCCGGGGCAAAGAGCACGATGCAGCGCTTCGGCTTTCTGGAGGTCGCCATGCGCCAGAGTGACCTCGCGTGGGAGGTGCGCGACTATCTGCGCACGCATCCGCGCGCGGCGGTCGTGAACCTCGGCTGCGGGCTCGACGGCACGGGCTGCGCCTGCGACAACGGGACGTGCCGGATCTATAACATCGACTTTCCCGACGTTATCGCGGTGCGAAACGAGCTGCTCCCGGCGGGGGAGCGCGAGGAGAACATCGCCTGCGACCTGACGGATCACGCGTGGATGGAGAAAATCGACGCATCGGGCGGCGCGGTGTTCTTCGCCGCGGGCGTGTTCTACTATTTCCTCACGCCGCAGGTGCGCGCGCTCGTGCAGACCATGGCCGCGGCCTTTCCCGGCGGGAAGCTGGTCTTTGACGCCGCATGCCGCAGCGCGGTGAAGCTGATGCTCAAAACATGGATCCGCAGCGCGGAGATTCAGGACGTGGGGGCGTATTTCGCCGTCGTGGACGCTGCGCGCGAGATCACGCCGTGGGCGGAGAACCTGCGCGTCACGAGCCGCGGCTATATGCTCGGCTACCAGAGCCTGCGCGACCCGTCCGTCAGCGGCTTTTTCCGCCTGCTCGCGAAAATCGGCGACGGCGCGATGAAGATGCAGATCGTGCGCATTGAATTTAAGTAATCAACAAGCGACCGCATCCATTTGGATGCGGTCGCTTGTTGATTAAAAGGCTCTCGCTCCGAACCGTGTGTTTTTGTGTGCTGCGCACACAAAAACACACTCTTTCCGCGCAAAGTGTTTTTCGAGGCGTACACGCCGCCGCGAACTCTGTGAGACTTCAATAATCAAAAAAGGAGCCAAATCCTCACGGATTTGGCTCCTTTTTTGATTAGTCTTTATCTTCGTCCGTGTTCTTGCCCTGCTCCTCTTTTTCGCGGCGCTGCTGCTCCTCGATCCGGTTGAAGATTGGCCAGATCAGCTTGAGGTTTGCGTAGCTCAGCGCGGCGTACCCCACGAGCAGCCACACCGGCAGGAGCATGTAGAGTGTCGTCGGCGTCAGCGCCGTCAGCACGATGGCCGCGCCCCAGTACAGCCACATCAGCAGCAGCTTCGGCAGGTTCCCCACGCCGAGCATCAGGGCGTTGCTGAGCTGGTGGCGCCAGGTGTTCTCGTACCGCGCGAGCAGCGGGAACAGAAACGTCATCACCATGCCCACGAGCTGCAGCGCGAAGACGGCCAGCACCTTCCAGATAAAGCGGTTGCCCGTCTGCGCGAGCCAGAGGTCGGCGCCGCACACGGCGATGACAATCAGCAGCAACAGCCAGCAGCCGCTCGCGCGCTTCCAGTTATCGCGCCAGGCGGAGAAGAAGCGCCGCGTCAGATGGCCGTCCTCCCCCTGCAGCAGACGCAGCAGCACCGTGTAGAGCGCCGCGCTGCTTGCGCCGAAGGTGACAACCGGCAGCGAACAGACCAGAAAGAGAATGTTGAGCCAGATCAGCTGACTGAGCCGTGTGATAAAATGGGAAAACCCACCGTCGGGGTCGAAAAGTTTCTGCATAAAAGGCTCCTGTTCCGAGAGTTTGAAGGGAAAACCGGCATTACGGTCAAGAATATTGTACGGCATGCGGGCGGCGTCTGTCAAGGGGTGAGGGGGGCGGCCTTGTGAGCCTTCGGCGACATACTCTTTGCCAGCAGCGGCAAAAAGTATGCAAAAAACGCCGCTTAAACCTGCGGTTTAAGGATCCCTTAGCGCGCCCCGTA
>USAC01000017.1 GCA_900552475.1 uncultured Eubacteriales bacterium
GCTGCGCCACTCCACTTAAACTTCATATCGCCTACATGGGGGCTTTTTGTGCTGTCCGCACAAACTGGAGCAGTTCACAGCCGCAGGGTTCTTTTTTTATTACCAAAACGTCGGCCTTTTGGTAAACGAGCTACGCTCCGAACCACGCTTTTTTGCACACTGCGCACGCAAAAATACGCGGCTTAAAACGCAATCTGTGAGACACTCTTAAATTGCCGGAAATGCCCGGACGCAGAGCGTCCGGGCATTTCTGGCAATTTAATATTTCCCGATCGGCGGGGTGGTGTAGTCGGGGAGCGGGCAGCGGTATTTGCCGCCGTTTTTGGCGAGCAGCTCCTCGCGCGCCTTGGCAATCAGCTCCGGCTGCTCCATCGTGCGCACCGCGGCGAGCGTCAGCACCTCCGCCGCGCGGAGCATGCCCTTCCTGCCTATCTCGGAACCGGCGAAGGCCGTATTCTGCCACGAGTGGCCGACGTTTCCAAGGCAGGCCGTCGCGACGTTGAACATGACCGTCGGCGTGGCGTAGCCCACGTCGCCGACATCCGTCGAGCCGGAGTCGTAGCTCGTCTCGCGCGGATTGAAGGGGTGGACGAGCCGGTCGAGCGGCTTTTCAAGCGCCCGATCCAGCTCGTCGGGCGCGAAGTAACCGGCCAGCTCCTCGCGGATCCCCGCGAGCGTCGTGCGCGGATAGCTGTGCAGCAGCTCGAGCGCCAGCTGATCGTCCGCGTCCGTCCAGTCCGGCGCGCCCAGCTCACGCAGGCACTCGTCCACCACGACACCGAGCGTGCGGTTCGGGACATAGTCGGAAAACGCCATCGTGATCTCGTAGTTCATCTTCGTGCCGGTCATGAGCGCCGCGCCGCGCGCGACGTCGACCACACGCGTGAACAGCTCCTGCACCTGGCTGACCTTGGGTGCGCGCACCTCGTACTTGATGACCGCGTGGCTCTGCACGACGTTCGGCATGGAGCCACCGGGGTCGGAGTAGGCATAGTGGATGCGCGCGGCGTCGATCATGTGCTCGCGCAGGTAGTTGCAGCCGACATTCATCAGCTCCACCGCGTCGAGCGCGCTGCGTCCGAGATGCGGAGCCGCGCCCGCGTGCGCCGCGACGCCGTCAAAGGTGAAGTTCGCGCCCATGATGGCGACGCTCCCCTTCGAGCCAACCTCGTTGATCGTCGCCGGGTGCCATGTATAGGCAAAGTCAACGCCGTCGAAATACCCGGCGCGCGCGATGAACTGCTTGGAGCCCGCGCCCTCCTCGGCGGGGCAGCCGAAGAAGATCACCGTGCCGTCCTTCTTCTCCCGCTCGAGGTAGTCCTTCAGCGCGACGGCCGCGGCGTAACAGCCCGTGCCGAGCAGGTTGTGGCCGCAGCCGTGTCCCGCACCGCCGGGCGTGACCGGCTCCTGCACGGGGCAGGCCGCCTTCTGGCTCAGCCCCGCGAGCGCGTCATACTCCGCGAGAAAGCCCACCACCGGCTTGCCGCTGCCGACGGCATACGTCGCGGTGAACGCCGTGGGGATCCCGGCGATGCCCTCCTCGATCGTGAAGCCCTCGTTTTTCAGCGCACCGATGAGCGCCGCGGCGGAGCGCGTCTCCTCGTAGGAGAGCTCCGCATAGTTCCAAATCTCCTTCGCCAGCGCCGCGGCCGTGTCCGCCTTGGCCGCAACGAGCTGCTTGATCGTCTGTACCGTGTCTGCCATATCCGCCCATTCCTTTCGTGTTGTTTACAGTACCATGCTCAAAAATCTGATGGTGCTCGGGTCGCGGGGACAGGTGAAGATCTGCTCCGGCACGCCCTCTTCCTTGATGACGCCGTCGCAGATGAAGAGCACCCGGTCGGATACCTCCCGCGCAAAGCCCATCTCGTGCGTGACGATGAGGATCGTCATGCCGCTGCGCGTCAGCTCGCGGATGACGCCCAGAACCTCCTTGACCATCTCCGGGTCGAGCGCGGATGTCGGCTCGTCAAAGAGCATGACCTCCGGTTTCATCGCGAGCGCCCGCACGATGGCGAGACGCTGCTTCTGGCCGCCGGAGAGCTTGCGGGGGTACTCGCCCGCCTTGTCGCCCAGCCCCACGCGCTGCAGGAGGGCCATCGCCTCCTCCTGCGCCTGTGCCTTGGGAATCTTCTTCTCCAGCGTCGGCGCAAGCGTTACATTGTCGAGCACCGTCATATTCGGAAAGACATTGAAATGCTGGAACACCATGCCGATGCTCTGGCGGTATTTGCTGATGGGCAGCTTCTGCGCGGAGATATCCTCGCCCTTGAAGAGGATCTTCCCCTCGTCGGGCGTCTCCAGCAGGTTCAGGCACCGCAGGAACGTCGACTTGCCGCCGCCGCTGGGACCGATGATGGAGACAACCTCGCCCCGGCGGATCCCGGTGGAGATGCCCTTGAGCACCTCGAGCTTTCCGAAGCTCTTTTTCAGATTTTCCGTCTGCAGGATCATATCAGTCACTGACCATCAGCCTCCGTTCCAAAATCTTCAGAAGTCTGGAGAGTACAAAGTTGAGAATAAAGTAGATCACGCCTACGATCGTCAGCGACTGCAGCGCGAGGAACGTCGCACTCTGCACGGTTTTGAAGCTCGTCATCAGCTCGCCGACGAAGAAGACGGACGCGAGCGACGTGCCCTTGACGGTGGAGATGAACTCATTGCAGAGGGCGGGGAGAATGTTCTTCACCGCCTGCGGCAGGATGACGTGCGTCATGACGTGCGTTTCGGAAAGGCCGATGCTCCGCGCGGCCTCCCACTGGCCCTTGTCGACGGCGGCGATGCCCGCGCGGATGATCTCCGAGATAAACGCGGAAGCGTTGACCGCCAGCGCCACGACGATGCACTGCGTATCGCTCAGCTCGAAGGGAACGAGCTTCGGCAGCCCGATCCAGAAGAAATAGAGCTGCAGCAGAATCGGCGTGCCGCGCAGCACCTCAATATAGACGCCGGAGACGGCGTTGAGCAGCTTGCTGCGGCTCATGCGCATCAGCGCGACCAGCATGCCCAGCACAAGGCCGAGCAGCACCGTCACCGCCGAAATCCACAGTGTCCCCCACAGGCCGGAGAGATACACGGGATAATATTTGGCCAGCAGCTTTACGATCTTTCCCATGGTTTTGCGCTCCTAAATCCGAGATTTGTACCGCTCTCCGGCGGCTTATTCGACGCCGAGCGCCTTGGCCGCCGCCTCATACTGCGCGTACCACGCCTCGATCTGGCCGGACGCATTCAGCTCCTGGATACACTCGTTGACAACATCGCACAGGGACTCGGTGCCGTCCGTCGGCATGGCGACGCAGGTGCCGTTCATGTTGGGGTCGACCTCAAAGCGGAAGTCGGTCGTGGCAAGGCCGCCGTTGGCCTCGGCATAGAGCCCGGCAGAGGAGGTCTCGCAGATGCAGACGTCCGCCTTGCCCTGCGCGACGGCGAGATAGCCGTCGGTCATGTTGGCCACGAGCTTGAACTCCTTGCAGGCGCCGCCAACATACTGGTTGTAGAGGGATTCCTGCACGGAGCCGCTCTGCGTGATGACGACGGCGTCCTGCAGGGACTCGATGCTGTTATACTTGCCCGCGTCCTCGGCGCGGACGAGAAGGCCATAGCCGTTGTTGCTGGTGTAGTAGACGTTCGACAGGCGCATGGGCTCGGCGCGGGAGGGCGCGTAGGCGATGGCGGAGATGGCAAAGTCATACTTGCCGTCGGCCACGCCGGAGAGCACGGCGGTGTAGTCCAGCGCGGTGATCTTCAGCTCCACGCCAAGCTTGTCCGCGATGTACTTGGCGATCTCGATATCCACGCCCTGATACTGCGCGTCGCCGCTCTGGTTCGGGTCGACATACTCAAACGGGGCGAAGTACGGCTCGGTGCACAGCTCAATGCAGCCCTTCTCCTTGATCTGCGAGAGACGGTCGCTCTTCGCGCTGCCGCTGCTGCCGCAGGCGGTGCAGCCCAGCGCCAGAATGGCCGCCAGCAGAAATGTCACAATCTTTTTCATCGTAGTTTCCTCATTTCTTATGTGATTTCCCGGCCGGCCATCGCCGCCGCGTTTGTTGGGTATATCCTATCATAGCCGCTTTAGCTTGTCAACGCTTTAGTTCGATAATGCGCTGCCAAATTAGAGCGGTGATACCACCTGCTTTTTGTGCGCCTTGCGCAAAGCCTGTGAAAACGCAAAAAAGGACAGCGTCCGCAGAGCGCGAACACTGTCCGTGTGGTCTCTATTTCCCCTTTATGGGCGGTGGGTTCTTTTTCTTTCGCACAGCTCTTATATAAAGCCAGACACAAATACCGATCTCAATCACCAGCGGAATAAACATCCAGCAGCACGCAGCAGCATACGAAAAATATCCAACAAGCATTGCCATTCCTAATATATGCCAAATTAGTGCGCTTGCATTGCGATCAGCTTTCAGATTGCTCATGCTTTGAATCCAGCACCATCCGAAATAAATAATCCCTAACTGTATACAGTTATCAACAATTTCCGGCTTACTTGTCCACGAGCAAACCGACAGAGAAATGACATCTAAAAGCGCAAAACATCCTGTCAGCCTAATGATTTTTGTAAACTCTTTTAGATGTGGAGAATTTGTTTTTGAAATCCAGTGATCATCATACTTGTCATGCGTTTTCAGTTTCTTCATGGCGGTCTTCTCCTCCATATCTCCACGCAAACTGCGTTATCCTCATTATACGAAAACTTCCCACACGCAGCAAGGCGAAAACGAAAAATCCGCTATCAAAAAACAGAGAGAATGAGAGCAACTGCTCTCATTCTCTCTGTCTATCAAACGTCTCACAGAGTTCGCGGCTCGGAAGCCGCGAATAAGATTTCATCGTTTTTTGCGGCGGCATGTACGCCGCAAAAAACACTTTGCGCGGAGAGAGTGTGTTTCGCCCGCCGCAGGCGGGCAAAACGCGCGGTTCGGAGCGAATCCCCATTGCCCCAAAAGGGCTGTGCCCTTTTGGGGCAAGTTTATCCAAGCTGGGTAGTCTTCCGGTACGCCGCCTCGACCGCGTCGAAGCAGGCATTGCGGAACGCGCCGCGTTCGAAGGCGTGGACACCGGCGATCGTGCTGCCGCCGGGGCTGCAGACCTCGTCTTTCAGTAGGCCGGGGTGCTTGCCGCTCTGCAGCACCATGGCGGCGCTCCCGAGCAGCATCTGCGCGGCGTAGCGCTGCGCCTTCGCGCGCGGCAGACCGCAGGCGACGCCACCGTCGGCCAGCGCCTCGACAAAGAGATACGCAAACGCCGGGCCGCACCCGGCGACGGCGCTCGCCGCGTCGATCTGCGTCTCGGGGATCTCGTCGAGCAGCCCGGAGTGCGCCATCAGGGCACGGAACTCCGCCGCTTCCCCGTCCGTGACGCCCGCGCCGCGGCAGAGGAGAATCATCCCCTCGCCCACGGCACAGGGCGTGTTCGGCATGATGCGGATGATCTTCTTCTCCGCGCCGAGCAGTTTCTGCAGCCGCTCGATGCGGACGCCCGCGAGCATGGAGACAAAAATCGCGTCGCTCCCGGCGACGTCCGCCGCGAGCGGGGCCATGACGTAGTCGAGCATCTGGGGCTTCATACCCAGGAACACAAAGCGGCTCCCGCGCAGGATGCGCGCCGGCGTCTCGGCGGCGCAGCCGAGACGCTCCGCCGCGGCGGCGGTGCTGTCCGCCGTCGAGCAGGAGACGGCAATCTGCTCGCCGCCCGCGGTTTTCGCGGCGGCCAGAGCCAGCGCGCCGCCCATATTGCCCGCGCCGATAAAACCGGCCTGATACGTGTAAGACATGTCGTTTCCTCCCTCAGCGGATCTGTCCGTTTCCGCGGATAATGTATTTATAGGTGCTCAGCTCGTCGAGCCCCATCGGGCCGCGGGCGTGGAGCTTCTGCGTGGAGATGCCCATCTCGCAGCCAAGGCCGAACTCGCCGCCGTCGGTGAAGCGGGTGGAGACGTTGACGTAGACAGCGGCGCTGTCCGTCTCGCTCACGAAGCGCTCGGCGTTCGCGGCGTTCTCCGTGACGATGGACTCGCTGTGGCCGGTGGAGTGGAGCAGGATGTGCGCGATGGCGTCGTCGACGCTGTCAACCACGCCGACGGCGAGGATATAGTCGAGAAATTCCGTGTCGAAGTCCCTCTCCCCCGCGGGCGTGCCATCGATGACGGCGGCGGCCGCCGGGTCGAGCCGCAGCTCCACGGGGACAAGCCCCGCCGCACGGCGGTCGTCGACGAGCGCCTTCTTCAGCATCGGCAGGAACTTCTCCGCGACGGCGCAGTGGACAAGGCAGACCTCCTCGGCGTTGCAGACGGAGGGGCGGCTGGCCTTGGCGTTTTCGATGATTTTCACGGCCTTGTCGAGGTCGGCGTACTCGTCGACATAGACGTGGCAGATGCCCGTTCCCGTCTCGATGCAGGGGACGGTCGCGTTTTCGACGCAGGCGCGGATCAGCCCCGCCCCGCCGCGCGGGATGAGCAGGTCGACAAGTCCCTTCGCGCGCATCAGCTCGTTCGCGCTCTCGTGGCTCGTGTCCTCGAGGATGTTGAGGATGTCCGCGTCGCCGCCCGCGGCGGTGATGCCCTCCTTGAGCGCGGCGGTGATGGCCTTCGCGCTGCGGATGGCATCGCGCCCGCTGCGCAGGACGCAGACGTTGCCGCTCTTGATGGCAAGCGCCGCCGCGTCGGAGGTGACGTTCGGACGGCTCTCATAGATGATCGCGACAAGCCCCAGCGGCACCTGCTTTTTATAGATCGTCATGCCGTTCGGGCGCTGCACCTCGGAGAGGATCCGCCCCGTGTGATCGGGCAGCTGCGCCACGGCGCGCACGCCGTCCGCCATCGCGTCGATGCGCGCGGCGTCGAGCCGCAGGCGGTCGAGCATCACGTCGGAGATTTTCCCGCGCGCGGCGTCCATGTCGAGGGCGTTGCAGCGCAGGATCTCGTCCGTGTGCCGCTGGAGGCTCTCCGCCATGGACTGGAGCAGACGGCTCTTGTCCTCGGCCGTCATGGTGTGGATGCTGCGCCAGGCGGCCTTCGTCCGGCGGATGATGTCCATTGTGGTCATGGGGTTATCCCTTCTTTCTCAAAAATCTGGTGCCGACGGGCTTGCCGTCCGCGATGTCATAGAGCAGTTCGGGCTTGCTGCCGTTGGCGATGACCATCTCGCAGCCCGCCTCCGCCGCGATGACCGCGGCGTTGAGCTTCGTGACCATGCCGCCCGTCCCGAGCGCGGAGCCCTTGCCCCCGGCGAGGGCGTAGATGTGCTCGTCGACCGTCCCGACCACGGGAATGATCTTCGCGTCGGGATTCTCGTGCGGGTCGCTGTCATACAGCCCGTCGATGTCCGACAGCAGCACCAGCAGATCCGCCCCGATGGCGGCGGCCACGATGGCCGAGAGGGTGTCGTTTTCGCCGATGGTGTTCTCCACGCCGATCTCGTCCGTCGCCACGGCGTCGTTTTCGTTGATGACCGGCAGCGCCCCCAGCTCCAGCAGGCGCGAGAGCGTGTTGCGCACGTTGCGGCTGCGTTGCTCGCTGCGGATGTCCTCACCGGTCAGCAGCAGCTGCGCCACGGTGTGGTTATACTCGGCGAAGAGCTTGTCGTAGACATACATCAGCTCGCACTGGCCGACGGCGGCGGCCGCCTGCTTGCCCGGCATATCCGCCGGGCGGCCGGGCAGGTTGAGCTTGCCGACGCCCATGCCGATGGCGCCGGAGGAGACGAGAATGATCTCGTGGCCCGCGTTTTTCAGATCGCTGAGCACCTTGCAGAGCTTTTCCACCCGCTGAATATTCAGTCTCCCCGTGGCATGCGCCAGCGTGGAGGTTCCTATCTTGACCGTGATTCTCATGGCACAGACCTCTTTCCTATCAGGTGGGTCTATTATACTGCGCGTCCGCGTGGATTGCACGTCTTTTTTCCGCTCAAGCGCCGCTAAGATCTTGATTTTCCGCCGACGCGGCGCTATAATCGCTCTCAACACACGCACAGGGAGGAATCCATATGCATTTTGAGCGTCTTACGAGCGCGGACGATCCGCGCTTTTCGGCGGCCATGGAGGGCTACGCCGTGAGCTTCCCGCCGCACGAGCAGCGCGAGCCCGCCTCGCAGCGCACCATCATGACGGACCCGACATACCGGTTCAATCTCATCTATGACGGCGGCGCGCCCGTCGGCGCGATGCTCTGCTGGGAGACGGAGACGTTTATCTACGTTGAGCACTTCTTCATCCTGCCGCACCTGCGCGGCCATGCCTGCGGCAGCCGCGCGCTGGCGCTGCTGGGCGGGCGCGGCAAGACCGTCATCCTCGAGATCGACCCGCCGGCAGACGACGTCTCCCTCCGCCGCAGGGGCTTTTATGAGCGGGCGGGCTTTCACGAAAACCCGTACCGCCACGTCCACCCACCCTATCACGCAGGAAACCGCGGTCACGACCTCGTGGTGATGTCCTATCCGCGCGCGATTTCGGAGGAGGAGTACCGGGCGTTCGCGGACTATCTCGCCGCGCGCGTCATGGCGCGCTGAGCGGAAAAAAGGCTTGCTTTTCCATACGACGTGCTTTATAATACTATGGTACATACGCACAGGCCGGTGTGATGGAATGGTAGACGTAGCGGATTCAAAATCCGCCGGGGGCGACTCCGTGTGGGTTCGAGTCCCACCACCGGCACCACGTCGGGGCAAAGTCCGCTTTGCCCCGACGCTTTTCATTTTTTTGCAAAAGGACAGTCTTCGCGTTGTCTCCGGCGGAAAAATCTGGTACACTATGGGAATCGAAGAAAACGGGAGGTGGTCTGCCGTGGCGGATCTGCAGACGGATGTGCGTTATATCAAGGGCGTCGGTGAGACGCGCGCGGCGGCGCTGGCGCGGCTCGGGATCCATACGCTGCGCGACCTAATCACGTTTTTCCCCCGCGGCTATGAGGACCGCACGCTCATGCGGCCCATCCGTGAGCTTGTTCCGGGCGAGAACGCCTGCGTCCGTGCGATGCTCGCCGCCGACCCGACGGGCCACCGCATCTCCGGCGGGCGCACCATCGTCAAGGCGCGCGCCGTCGACGACAGCGGCTCGCTCGAGCTGACGTTTTTCAACCAGGACTACCGCAAAAGCGGCCTCCACCGCGGCGAGACGTACATCTTCTATGGCCGCGTCGAGGGGACGAGCCTGCGCCGCCAGATGATCAACCCCATCCTCGAGCCGGAGGGGCGCCGGCAGCTGACGGGGCGCATCATGCCCATCTACCCGCTGACGGCCGGGGTCAGCCAGCTGCTGCTCTCGCGCGCCGTGCGGCAGGGGCTCGACGCCTGCCGCGAGCTGCTGCCGGACGTCCTGCCCGACGAGGTGCGCCGCGCCCACCAGCTGTGCTACATCGGCTTCGCCTATGAGAACATCCACTTTCCCGCCTCGCCTGAGGCGCTGGAGACGGCGCGCCGCCGTCTCGCCTTCGAGGAGCTGTTCCTGCTCACCTGCGGGCTGCAGCTGCTGCGCTCGCGGCGCAGGGACGTCGCGGGGCCTGCCTGCCGCGCGCTCGATATGGAGCCGTTTTATAAGCGCCTGCCCTTTGCGCTCACCGGGGCGCAGCGCCGCGCCGTCGGTGACGCCGTCGCCGACATGTGCGCGGGCCGCCCGATGAACCGTCTCTGTCAGGGCGACGTCGGCAGCGGCAAGACAATGGTCGCCGCCGCGTGCATCTGGTTCGCCGCCGAGAACGGCTGGCAGTCGGCGCTCATGGCCCCGACGGAGATTCTCGCGCGGCAGCATTACGAGAATCTCGCGCCGCTGTTCGCGCGGTTCTCGCTGCGCTGCGCGCTGCTCACGGGCTCTACGCGCGCAAAGGAGCGCCGCGAAATTCTCGCTGGGCTGCAGAGCGGGGAGATCGACCTCTGCATCGGCACCCATGCCCTCCTCACGCCCGACGTGCAGTACAGCCGGCTCGGCCTTGTCGTGACGGACGAGCAGCACCGCTTCGGCGTGAACCAGCGCGCCGCCCTCTCGCAGAAGGCGGAAAACCCGCACATGCTCGTCCTCTCCGCGACGCCCATCCCCCGCACGCTCGCCCTCATCATCTACGGCGACCTCGACGTCTCCGTGATCGACGAGCTGCCGCCCGGCCGCCAGAAAGTCGACACCTTCGCCGTTGGGGAGAGCTACCGCCGGCGCGTCTACGCATTTCTGCGCAAGCAGGTCGCCGCGGGGTATCAGGTGTTTGTTGTCTGCCCGCTTGTGCACAGCGGCGAGGAGGTGCCCGACGAGCGCAAGGCCGTCACCGCGTATGCAAAGCACCTGCAGGAGGAGGTCTTCCCCGACCTGCGCGTCGCCGTGCTCCACGGAAAGATGAAGCCGAAGGAGAAGGACGCGGTCATGTCCGCCTTCGCCGCGGGCGAGAGCGACATTCTCGTCTCCACCACGGTCATTGAGGTCGGCGTCGATGTGCCGAACGCGAACACCATGGTCGTCGAGAACGCCGAGCGCTTCGGCCTGAGCCAGCTGCACCAGCTGCGCGGGCGCGTCGGCCGCGGCAGCGCGAAGAGCTACTGCATCCTGCTCTCCGACACGCAGTCCGAGCAGACGCGCCAGCGGCTCAAGGTGCTCACGCAGACAAACGACGGCTTCCGCATCTCGGAGGAGGATCTGCGTCTGCGTGGGCCGGGCGACTTCTTCGGCCAGCGCCAGTACGGTCTGCCCGCGCTGCAGATCGCGGATCTCAGCTGCGACATGCGCGTGCTGACGGAAGCGCAGCAGGCCGCGCGCGAGCTCATGGCGCGCGACCCGGAACTGTCCGACCCTGTGCACGCGACGCTCCGCAGAAGAATCCACGAGCTGTTCGAGCTGAACGCAGACAGCCTGAACTGACAAAAAAGCAGCCCCGTTCCGGTGAATCCGGAACGGGGCTGCTTTAAAAACTGTCAAGTAAAAATACTTTTCACTTATTTTGCCGCACGGTCTGCCTCGATCAGGAGCTTGAGCGCCTCGATGCCCACCTCGATGGCGGAGCTGGTGTCCTCGCTCATGTCCTGATCGAGCCCGGCGGCCTCGCGCTCCTGGTTCCAGATCACATGGAAGCAGCTGCCGCAGCGGCAGCGCAGCGCGTCCGCCACGACGAACAGCGCCGCCGACTCCATCTCGCTGGCCTTGACGCCCAGACGCTTCCACGCCTCCCACTTGTTGAGCAGCTCGTAGGAGACGGGCATCTTCGCGGGGCTGTGCTGGCCGTAGAACGCGTCCTTGCACTGCACGACGCCGGTCTTATAGGGCTTGCCGAGGTTTTTGGCCGCCTGCACGAGCGCGCACGTCACGTCGAAGTTCGGCACGGCGGGGTACTCGATGGGCGCGTACTCGCGGCTGGTATGCTCAAAGCGGATGGCGCCGGTCGCAACAACCACGTCGCCCGAGCGGACGTCGAGATCGATGCCGCCGCAGGTGCCGACACGGATAAACGTATCCGCGCCGATGTTGTGCAGCTCCTCCATCGCGATGGAGGCCGACGGCCCGCCGATGCCCGTCGAGCAGACGGACACCTTCTCGCCGAGGAGTGTGCCGGTATAGATGGTGTATTCGCGGTTCTGCGCGACAAAATGTGCGTCGTCAAAATGGGCGGCGATGGCCTTGCAGCGGCCGGGATCGCCCGGCAGGATGCAATACCGGCCCACATCGCCCTCCACGCAGTGGATATGGAACTGTTTGTCCAGCTTCTGCATAAGATCGTCTCCTTTAAGTCAGGTTCCACCCGCGAAAGGCGGCGGATTCGAAAACAGTTTGTATAATTCAGCCAAAATAGTACAAAATGTGATGGAATGTACCCGTTTATTATATCGGATTTGCGCGGAAAAAGCAAGCGCACCCCGCGGCGGCAGAAATTTCCGGCCCGCAAACGCCGCGCGCGGCAAATACTATCTCCGAAGGGAGGAGAGACGGATGCAGAAGGCGCTTGCTTTCATTCTGGCCATCGTGCTGACGCTGGGGCTCGCGGCCTGCAGCGGCGACGAGCGCGAGCCAAACAGCCCCGAGCCGGGTACGGTCTGGGACGCCGGGCAGGATTCCGGGAACTGACGGGATAGAAGCGGGGGCCGAAAGGCGCCCGCTTCTATCCCGTTAAACCCATTAAAAAATTCGCCAATATACACAGCACCGCGCCCATCCCCAGCGGGAGCAGGAAGCCCACCGCCGTCCAGCGCAGACTCCCCGTCTCACGCCGGATGGTCAGCACCGTCGTCCCGCACGGGAAGTGCATCAGGCACAGCAGCACCATGCAGACCGCCGTCCGCGCCGTCCAGCCGTTCACCGTGAAGACGGTCTGCAGCTCGCCGAGCCCCGCGCAGGCCGTGAGACTGCCCGCCTGCAGATACCCCATCAGCAGGATCGGCAGCACAATCTCGTTTGCGGGAAAGCCGAGCACAAACGCCAGCAGGATCATCCCGTCCAGTCCCATCAGCCGCCCCAGCGGGTCGAGCCACCCCGCGGCCAGCGTCAGCACCGGCACGCCGCCCGCGCGGACGTTCGCGAGCACCCAGATGAGCAGCCCCATCGGCGCGGCGACCGTCACCGCCCGCCCGAGGACGAAGAGCGTCCGGTCGAGGAGCGAGCGCACGAGCACGCGCCCGATCTGCGGCATCCGGTACGGCGGCAGCTCCAGCGAAAACGCCGACGGCTCGCCGCGCAGCACCGTCGATGACAAAAGCCGCGAGGCCAGCAGCGTCATCGCCACCGAAAACAGGATCACCAGCAGGAAAAGCCCCGTCGCGAGCAGCGTCCGCCCCGCGCCCCGGCTCCCGCCGAGGAAAAACAGGCTGATGAGCGCGAGCAGCGTCGGGAACCGCCCGTTGCAGGGCACAAAGCAGTTCGAGAGGATGGCGACGAGCCGCTCGCGCGGGCTGTCGATGATGCGGCATCCCGTCACGCCGCAGGCATTGCAGCCGAAGCCCATGCACATCGTCAGGCTCTGCCGCCCGTGCGCCCCCGCCGCGCGGAAGAGCCTGTCGAGGTTGAACGCCACGCGCGGCAGATACCCCGCGTCCTCGAGCAGCGTGAACAGCGGGAAGAAAATCGCCATCGGCGGCAGCATTACCGCCGTGACCCACGCGGCCGTCCGGTAGACCCCATCCACTGTCGCGCCCTGCAGCCAGAGCGGCGCACCCAGCTGCGCGAGCAGGCCGCGCAGCGGCTCCTGCAGGCCCAGCAGCCAGCGGCTGAGCAGCTCCGACGGGACGTTCGCGCCCCGGATCGTGAGATACAGCACACCCGCCAGCAGCAGGAGCATCGCCGGGATTCCCGCCCGCCGCGAGGTGAGCAGGCGGTCGATCCGCCGGTCGCGCGTATGCCCGCGCTGCGGATCGACGCGCACGCAGCCGCCCGCGATCTCCTCCGCCGCGCGCACGACGGACGCGGCGAGACTGTCCGAGAGCGCCTGCCCCGCAAGGCCCGCCTCGTCGAGCACGACCCGCGCACGCCCCCACGCCTCGTAATACGGCGCATCCGGCGCCGCTCCGCGCTCGAGCAGCGCCAGCGCCCGCATCCGGTCGCCGTCCAGCGCCGGGGCCAGCCGTGCAAGCGCCCGCTCGACGGGAACGTCATAGCGCAGCTGCCACGCATCCGTCTGCGCGGGCTCCTCCGCTGCCGCTGCCACGGCGTCCCGGAGTTCGTCCAGCCCACGTCCGCTGCGCGCTGCCATGCCGACGACCGGCGCGCACACCCGCGCGGAAAGCCGCGCGAGGTCGACCTCGATCCCCTTCTTCTCCGCCTCGTCCAAGAGGTTCACGCACAGCACCATCCGCGCCGTCCGCTGCCGGATCTGCAGCGCGAGGGCGAGACTGCGGCGCAGACACGTCGCGTCCGTCACGACGACGACCACCCGCGCCCCGCCGCACGCGAGAAAGTCCCGCGCGATCTCCTCCTCCGGAGAGTCTGCCGCGAGCGAGTACGTCCCCGGCAGGTCGACGAGCCGGAAACGCCGCTCCCGCCATACATACTGTCCCTCCGCCAGCGCCACGGTCTTGCCCGGCCAGTTGCCGGTGTGCTGGTGCAGGCCGGTCAGGGCATTGAATACCGTGGATTTGCCCACGTTCGGATTCCCCGCGAGGGCGACCACCGTCTCCTCCATGTGCCGTCTCTCCTTCCGCGCTGTATTTCCCGCCATTCTATGTCCCCACCGCCGCGCGCGTGCAGAGTTCACAAATTGTTCACCGGGAAGCGGACGGCGCGGGCTTGACGTTTGCGTGCAATCGTGCTATTATTTCGCATGCTAACATTTAGTGTGCTAATTTTTAAAGAAGGAGGCGACCCGGATGCACCCGGATCATATCCCGGACGGCTTCGGCCCGCTGCTGGGCTACTGCGACCATCAGGCCTGCCGCCTGATGGTGCGGCGGCTGCGGCGCTTCGACGTCTCGCCCATGCAGTGCCGAACGCTGACGTACCTGCACCGCCAGACGGGCGACGTGACGCAGAAGATGCTCCAGCAGCACCTGATGGTGCGCCCCTCCACGGTCAACGGCATCGTCGACCGGCTCGAGGAGAAGGGGCTCGTCACCCGCAGCACCGGCAAGACAGACGGCCGCTGCCGGATCCTGCACCTGACGGAAAAGGGCAAACACTTCAACGACGATTTCACCACCATCGTCCGCGAGGTAAACGAGGAAATTGAGCATTGCTTCACCCGCGAGGAGGTCGCGCAGATGCGCGAGCTGCTGCTGCGGCTGGCCGAGAGCCTGCGTGAAGCAACGGAAAAGGAGGACTCTGAATGATACGAAAACTGGCCCCGTACACAAGGGGCTACCGGATCTGGATCGTGCTGGGCGTCCTGTGCTCGGCGGGCGAGGCCGTGCTGGAGCTGCTGCTGCCGAAGCTGATGAGCAATATCGTCGACGTCGGCATCGCGGGCGGCGACCGGGCCTATATCCTCGCCACGGGCACAAAGATGGTGCTGATGGCGCTGTGCTCGCTCGCGCTCGGCATCGGCGCGGCGGCGCTTTCCTCGCGCGCGGGCATGGGCTTCGGCGCGAATCTGCGTCTGGCCGAATATACGCAGGTGCAGAAGTTCTCGTTTTCCAACATCGAGCACTTCTCGACCGCCTCGCTCATCACGCGCCTGACCAACGACGTCTCGTCCGTGCAGATGATGCTCATGATGGGCATGCGCTTGCTCGTGCGCGCGCCGGTCATGCTCATTACCGCGGTGATTATGTCGCTGCGCATCAGCCTGCGGCTGAGCCAGGTGTTTCTGGTGATCGTGCCGCTGCTGATCGTCGCCGTGGCGCTGGTCATCAAGTTCGTCGGCCCGATCTTCAACTCCCTGCAGCGCGCGACGGATGACCTGAACCTCGTCGTACAGGAAGATTTGAGCGCTATCCGCGTCGTGAAGTCCTTCGTGCGCGAGGACCGCGAGCGCGAGAAATTCGCCGCCCGCAGCGACAACCTCCGCGCGACGGCGGAGCGCGCCTACGGCTTCGTCGTAATGTTCTTCCCCGTGGTGACGGTGCTGATGGGCGCGACGATTGTGTCCATCATGTGGATCGGCGGCAACGACGTCTTCGCAGGGACGATGCTCTCCGGCGACCTGCTGGCCTTCTTCACCTACGCCTCGGAAATCCTGATGTCGCTGATGATGGTGTCGATGCTCATGATGATCCTGACCCGCTCCATCGCCTGCGCCCGCCGTATCGTCGAGGTGCTCGACGAGCAGCCCCAGATCACGGACGGGCAGGCCGACAGCGCCCTGACCGTGGCCGACGGCTCCATCCGCTTTGACCACGTCTATTTCAAGTACCACCCCGAGAGCGAGGCCTGGAACCTCGAGGACGTCTCGGTCGACATCGCCTCGGGTATGACCGTCGGCATTATCGGCGGCACCGGCAGCGCCAAGAGCACGTTCGTGAGCCTGATCCCCCGCCTGTACGAGGCGACGGAGGGCAGCGTGAGCGTCGGCGGGCACAACGTGAAGGACTACACCGTCCATGCCCTGCGCGACGGCTGCGCTATGGTGCTGCAGAAGAACACGCTCTTTTCCGGCACGATCAGCGAAAACCTCCGCTGGGGCGACGAAAACGCCACGGACGAGGAGCTGCGCGAGGCCTGCCGCATCGCCTGCGCGGATGAATTCATCGAGCGCATGCCGGACGGCTACGACACCTATATCGAGCAGGGCGGAACGAACGTCTCCGGCGGCCAGAAGCAGCGCCTGTGCATCGCGCGCGCCATTGTGCGCAAGCCGAAGATTCTGATCCTCGATGACTCGACCTCCGCCGTCGACACCGCGACCGACGCGAAGATCCGCACGGCGCTGCGCGAGACGCTCCCCGGTACGACGAAGCTGATCATCGCCCAGCGCATCACCTCCGTCATGGACGCGGATCTGATTCTCGTGCTCGACGACGGCAGGATCTCCGCCGCCGGCACGCACGACGAGCTGCTTGCCGGCAGCCATATCTACCGCGAGGTCTATCAGTCCCAGCAGGAAGGGGTGAGCATCGATGGCTGAAAAGAGAACACCGCGCGGTCATGGCGGCCGCGGTGGTCCGCAGGGCCACGGCTTCCAGCGCCCGCAGAATCTGAAGGGCACCGTCAAAAAGCTCATGGGCTATATCGGCCGGTATAAGGCGCTGCTCGTGGTGGTGGCCGTCTGCCTTGTGCTCAGCTCGCTCGGCAACGTCGCCGCCAGCTACCTGCTCAAGCCCGCCATCAACGACTATATCATCCCCGGCGACTTCAAGGGGCTTTTTCGCCTGCTCGTGCTGATGGGCGCGATGTTCGGCGTCGCGGCGCTGTGCTCGTATGCCTATTCGCGCATCATGGTGCGCATCGCACAGCAGACGGTCGCCACGCTCCGCCAGGATCTGTTCGACAAGCTCCAGACCCTGCCGCTGCGCTATTTCGACACCCACCAGTCCGGCGACCTGATGAGCCGCTTCACAAACGACATCGACACCGTCTCCGAGATGATCACGAGCAGCCTTGCGAGCATCCTTTCGAACGTGGTGACGTTCGTGTGTACGATCGCGATGATGCTCTACCTCAACTGGGTGCTCACGCTCATCACCTTCGCCTTCCTCGCGCTGATGCTGCTGGTCGTCAAGACGATCGGCGCGCGCAGCCGCGTGAGCTTCCAGCGCCAGCAGCGCGCGCTCGGCGGCGTGAACGGCTATATTGAGGAGATGATCGAGGGACAGAAGGTCATCAAGGTCTTCAACTACGAGGACAAGGCCATCGGCCGCTTCGAAGGGCTGAACGAGGAGTACCGTCAGGCCGCCACCATGGCGCAGACGTATGCCGCGTCCATGATGCCCGCCATGGGCAACCTCTCCCGCATCGACTACGCCGTCACCTGCTGTGTCGGCGGTCTGCTCGCCATCCGCGGCGTGTTCGACGTCGGTTCGCTGGGCGCGTACCTGCTCTATGTCAAGCAGTTCTCCCAGCCCATCGCGCAGATCAGCCAGCAGGTGAACATCGTCCTCGCGGCCATGGCCGGCGCGGAGCGCATCTTCGCCGTCATGGACGAGCAGCCCGAGCAGGACGAGGGCAAGACCACGATCGTCCGCGTTGAGAAAAACGGTGATACGCTCACCGAGGTCTCCCGGCGCACCGGCCACTGGGCGTGGAAGCGCCCGGACGGCGAGCTCGTCGAGCTGCGCGGCGATGTGCGCTTTGACCACGTCGTCTTCGGCTACAGCGACGAGAAGATTGTCCTGCACGACATCAGCCTCTTCGCCAAGCCCGGCCAGAAAATCGCCCTTGTCGGCTCGACCGGCGCCGGGAAGACGACGATCACCAACCTCATCAACCGCTTTTACGACATCCAGTCCGGCACCATCACCTACGACGGCATCAGCATCCGCGAGATCAGCAAGGACTCGCTGCGCCGCTCGCTCGGCGTGGTGCTGCAGGATACGAACCTCTTCACCGGCACCGTCGCCGACAATATCCGCTACGGCAAGCTCGACGCGACGGACGAGGAGGTGCGCGCCGCGGCGAAGCTCGCGAACGCCGACACGTTCATCCGCCACCTGCCGCAGGGCTATGATACGATGCTCACCGCGGGCGGCGCGAGCCTGAGTCAGGGCGAGCGCCAGCTGCTCGCCATCGCGCGGGCGGCCGTGTCCGACCCGCCGGTGCTGATTCTCGACGAGGCGACGTCCTCCATCGATACCCGCACCGAAAAGCTCATCGAGCACGGCATGGACTCGCTCATGGCGGGGCGCACAGTGTTCGTCATCGCGCACCGGCTCTCTACCGTGCGCAACGCGCAGGCGATCCTCGTGCTCGAACAGGGCCAGATCATCGAGCGCGGCAACCATGAGGAGCTGCTCGCGCAGAAGGGCAAGTACTACCAGCTCTACACTGGGCAGGCGGAACTAAGCTAATTCATGCAAAAGGACTTCGTCCTTTTGCGTGAGCTTACGCTTTGCTTCGCGCCTCGGCTGGCTTTGCCAGCCTGCGACACTACGCTGCGCGCAAAGTGTTTTTTGCGACGTACACGCCGCAAAAAACGGATTTCAATTGATTCGCGGCTTTTGAGCCGCGAACTCTGTGTGACTGTTTAGTCAGTTTGTTCCATTAAATGTAAGACGTATTTATTTGTGGTGTAAGGAGGAAGCATCATGACACAGCAGGAGCTTTGCCAGACCGCGATCAACATGCTGGACCGCGCCTACGTTCCGTATTCCCACTTCCCGGTGGGGGCGGCGCTGGAGTGCAGTGACGGCACCGTCTTTACCGGCTGCAACATCGAAAACGCCGCCTACGGCGTGACCATCTGCGCCGAGCGCACCGCCATCTTCAAGGCCGTGAGTGAAGGCCGCCGCGACTTCGTCCGCATCGCCATCGCCGGGCGCAGCGAGGACTACTGCGTCCCCTGCGGCTCATGCCGTCAGGTGATGATGGAGTTCGCCCCGGAGCTGGAGGTCATCTGTCTCAACGGTAAGGGCGAGAGTAAGACGTTCGCGCTGCGCGAGCTTCTGCCCTACGGCTTCGACCGCACCTGGCTGTGACGCGCCGCCGCGCGGCGGCATAGACTGGCAAAGACCCACGCAAAGGAGGTCTTTGCCCATGTCAAGGACGCTGGATCAGCTCCGCCCCGGCGAGAGCGCGCGGATCGCGGGGCTGCTTCTCGGCGGACTGCGCAGGCGCAGGCTGCTGGATCTCGGCTTCGTGCCGGGCATGTCCGTCGAGCGGCTGCAGACCGGCCCGTTCGGGGATCCGACGGCCTATCAGGTGCTTGACACCGTCATCGCCCTGCGCCGGCGGGACGCCCGCTGCATCACCGTCACGGAATAAAAAAGCGCCATTCTGCCCATCATCAGAAGCAGAATGGCGCTTTTTGCGTTTTGGTAAATAGCAAGCCGCGCAGCGCAGCGAAACTCTCTGTCGAAGGGCTCTGCCCTTTGACAGAAGTTTACAGCATGAGCTGAATCGCCTGCGGCAGGTTGCGGATCTCCACGCGCGGCGCGCTGGGGGCGAACTCCCCGTCGAGCGACCACGGAATGTCCTCCTCCGTCGTCACGGTCACATTGGAGACATGGCGGAAGATGACGCCCGGATAGTCGTACTGCTGGCGCGTCATCGCGACGATCAGATTCTGCAGGTCGAGCGGCGTTTTCGGCATGCGCAGGAGGATGAGCTCAAACGCGCCGTCGTCCATCTTCACGCGGGTCGGGTCGAGCCGCACCAGCCCGCCGAGCGACGTGGAGTTGCAGACCGCGCCGAAGATGAAAATCCCCTCAAACGTCTCCTCGTCCGCCTGCACGCGGCAGCTGTAGGGGCGGAGCGAGTCGAGATCCTTCACGCCCTGCAGGATGTAGGCAAAGTGCCCCAGCGCGTTTTTCGTCTCCTGCGGCACGGAGTACGATGCGCGCGTGAACGCACCGAACGAGGCGACGTAGGCAAAGTACCGGTCGTTGTGGATGCCGATGTCGAGCGGCGTGGGCGTCCCGTCGGAGGCGATGAGCGCGGCCTCGACGAGGTTTGCCGGGATATGCAGGCTCGCGGCGAAGTCGTTCGTGCTTCCGTTCGGCAGATACCCGAGCGGCGGACGCTCCTCGAGCGTCATCAGCCCCGTGATTGTCTCATTGAGCGTTCCGTCGCCCCCGGCGCAGACGATCAGGTCGAACTGCGCGCCGTGGTCATGGACGGTCTGCGTCGCGTCGCCGGGGCCCTGCGTCTCGTGGACGCTGACGAGATAGCCGCTGCGGGAAAAGCAGGCGATTGCATCGTACAGCGGAGAACGGGACCGTGTCTTTCCCGCGCGGTTGTTGACGATAAAAAGCAGCTTTTTCATGGTGGGGTGCACTCCTTAAAGATGAGTTAACAGTTGCAATATTATAATACGGTTCGGTGCCAATTGCAAGACGCGGGATTCTTTGCGCGTTTTTTCCTTGCAAAAGCGCCGGTTTTTCGGTATGATAGATAACATACAAGGGGGACAGCGCATGAAGACAAAAAAATATTATTTCAAATGGGGACTGACCGTTTTCCTCACCGTCTGCGCCATTCTGGTGTTCTATGACGTGTTTTATAAGGGCGGGACGCTGCTGGGCTTTTTCAACAAGCTCACCTCGACGCTCGCGCCCGTGCTGTACGGCTTCGCGATGGCATATCTGCTCTCGCCGATCGTCAACTGGCTCGAGCGGCTCATCCGTCTCGGCTGGAGCAAGTGGAGCCTCACGCGGGAGAAGACACTGCGCCGCGGCTGGCTGCGTGCGGTGAGCATCCTCATCACCTGGGCCATCGTGAGCTACGCGGTGTATCTGCTGATGAGCGTGCTGGTTCCCCAGCTGATCGACAGCATCACCACCCTCATCAACAACGCTGAGAGTTACTACAACCAGATCTATGACTGGGCGGATAACCTCCTGAAGAAGAACCCGAACATCTCGAACTGGGTGCGGCTCAACCTTGAGCGATACTATCAGGACGCGCTCAGTCTGCTGACCGAGAAGATTCTCCCCGGCGCGCAGCAGATGCTCACGAGCGTCACCGGCGGCGTCATCAGCAGCATCCTCGGCGTGGTGGTCTTTGCGAAAAACCTCATCATCGGCATCATCATCTCCGTCTACCTGCTGGCGATGAAGGAGCAGAGCCTTGCCCGCTGCTGCAAGCTGCTCTATGGCGTTCTGAGCGAGCGGGCTGCGAATCTGGTCATGCGCGGCACGCGCAGAACCGACGAGATCTTCAGCGGCTTCGTCCGCGGCAAGCTCCTCGATTCGCTCATCATCGGCATTCTCTGCTTCATCGGCGGCTCGATCCTGAACCTGCCGTATACGCCGCTGGTGAGCGTGGTTGTCGGCGTGACGAACATCATCCCGTTCTTCGGCCCGTTCCTCGGCGCGATTCCGTCGGCCTTCCTGATCCTGCTCGTCAGCCCGAAGCAGTGCCTGATCTTCATCATCTTCGTGATCGTGCTGCAGCAGTTCGACGGCAACATCCTCGGGCCGAAGATCCTCGGCAGCGCCACGGGCATCTCGAGCTTCTGGGTCGTGGTCACGATCCTGCTCGGCGGCGGCTTTTTCGGCGTGCTGGGTATGTTCCTGGGCGTGCCGGTCTTTGCATGCCTGCAGGAGCTCGTCAAGCATCTCATCGACCGCCGCCTGACGCAGCGGAACATGCCGACCGAGGCCTATGCCTACGTCGGCCGCGACAAATGCCCCCCGCAGGAGACGGCGCCGGAAAAGACGGAAGATTCCCCGAAAAGCGAATAAAAAATCAGCCCGGACAACTGTCCGGGCTGATTTTTACCAAGCACGCGCTTTATTCCTCGCCCATCGTATAGACCATATCCCAAAAGCGCAGGTCGAACAGGCAGCACTTTTCAAAGATTTCGCACAGCCGCCCGACGCGCTCCTCGCTGACAGACGCGGCGAGCGCGTCGATCCGGTCGATGAGCGCCTGATTGGTCCGGCGGTACTCCTCCGAGACGTAGCCCGCGAACCACGCGCCGTATCGCGCATCCTGCAGCGCGTGCGGATACCGCTTCACCGTCTCCTCGGCGATATAGGCATAGCTCCACGAGCAGTTCAGCAGCGTCACAAGCCCCGTCAGCACGTCACCCATCTGCGCCTCGCAGAGCATGTAGTGGCTGTAGGCGACGCTGTCGATATGCGGACGGGCGCGGCGGATCTCCTCCTCCGTGATGCCCAGCCGCTCCATATACGGCCGGTGCGTGCGGAACGTCTCGTCGATCGTGTTTGCGAGCTCCCCGCTCAGGAAGCGGATCTGTTCGAAATCGTCGGCCTTCTGGATGATCGCGGCGAAGATCTTCACATAATCCCGGAGATAGAGATAGTCCTGCAGCATGTAATACCGGAACTTCTCCGGCGGCAGCGTGCCGTCCGCCATCTGCGTCACGAACGGGTGGCGCAGATACCGCGGCCAGATCTTCTCCGCCCGCGCATAAATCCGCTCCGAGAGCTTCACGCCGCTCATTTGTGGGCGATGATGGCGACATATCCGCCGCTCTGATAGCCGGGGACGACGTCCTCGACGTCGTCGTTGGTGTACATCGGGTTTTTCAGCAGCGTCTGATAGAAGTCGAAATCGTGGAAGCCGAGTGCCTTCAGCGCATCGATCTTCTCCTCCGTGGAGTGCCACACGCCCGCGCAGCACAGCTCGAGCGGATAGGGCAGCTTGGGCATAACGCCATTGAGGGACGGGTGGTCGAATGTCCCGGCGTTCTTTGCCAGCAGGTACATAAAGCCGAACGCGCTCTCCTTGGGGACATCCAGCGAGATAAACCGGCCGCCCGGCTTGAGCGCCTTTTTGCAGACGCCGAACGCGCGTGTCAGATCCTCCATATAGCTCGAACTGCCGTTGAGATAGATCACGTCATAGGCGTTCTCCTCCAGCTCGACCTCCTCGATCGCGCCGAAGGCGATCACGTTGATGCCGCGCTTCTGCGCGATGGCACCCATATCGCGCGAGGGCTCGATGCCCTCGATGCCGCTGCGGTCGATCATACTCTCGAACAGGCCGCTGCCGCAGCCGACGGAGAGCACGCGCTGGCCTGTGATGTCGCCGAGCGCCTTTTGGAACAGGCGGAGCTCGCTCTGGAACAGGTTTTCGTTTTCCATAAACCAGGCGTCATACTGCGCCGCGTAGCCGTCAAATTTAGGTTTCATCGTCAGGTGGTCCTTTCTTCTCGTCAGATTTTCAAAGTTTCGTCTGCTGCCGCCACTTCCGCTTTTCGCCAAAAATGCGCAGCCTGCGCCCATGATACCATAAATGCCCCCGCTCCGCAATGCTTGCAGCGCCCGTGAAAATGTAAAATTGCTGTAAAATCGCGCTGAATCCGCAGTCTTCCGGGGTAAATAAAACCGGCAAGCATCCTTCGATGCTTGTCGGTTTTGGCGCGGAAGGAGGGATTTGAACCCTCGCGCGGCTTTTGACCGCCTACTCCCTTAGCAGGGGAGCCCCTTCGGCCACTTGGGTACTTCCGCAAATATGGATATCTGGCGGAGAGAGTGGGATTCGAACCCACGGATGCTTTCACATCGCCGGTTTTCAAGACCGGTGCTTTCGACCACTCAGCCATCTCTCCGTGCAAAAGCATACTCAACCAGACACCCATCATTTTAACATAGGCCCGTCCGCTTGTCAACAGTGAAAATGAAAACCTGCCCGTTATTCCGGCCGGTATGTCTCGATCGTGACGTCCGTATAGTACCAGTGCAGGATCTCCTGCCACGTTTTGCCCTCGCTCGCGAGTGTGTTCGCGCCGTACTGGCTCATGCCGACGCCGTGGCCGTAGCCCGTGACGTGGAACCTGACCGTCTCCGCCGTCGCCTCGGCCGTGAAGCTCGCCGAGCGTAGGCCGTAGAGCCTGCGTACCTCCGTTCCCTCGACAGTCATGCCGCCGATGGTGATCGTCTCCACGCGGTCGGAGCCGTTGCGCACGGGATCCGTGATCCACGTCTCCGGTGCGCCGGAAAAGTCCGCCTGCGCGTGCGCCGCACGCATGATCTTCTGAAATTCCGCGGCGGTGAACTCCCGGACGCTGTAGTAATTCGGGACGCTCTCGCCGCTCTCGGGGCTCGCCACGCTCGCCAGATACGGCAGATCCTGCACCCAGACGTCCCGGCAGCTGGCCGTCACGCCGTCCGACGATGAGTGAAACGCCGCGAGGATGAGCTGGCCGTTATAGAGCATGACCTGTCCGTCCGTCGCGCGGACGGCCTCCTGAATCTTCGCCTCGTAGGCCTCCGCCTGCTCGCCCCACTTCTGCGCCGCCTGCTCCGCGCCGGTCCACGCGTTGCAGCAGGTGTGGTCCATGCAGACGTCCGCGTCCGGGTGGTTTGCCTTGCCGCCGCGCTGGAGGTGGTAGTAAATATAGGTGCGCTCGGCCACCGCCTGCGCCTTGAGCGCCTCCTCCTCGAACGTCGCGGGCATCTCGCCGCGCACGACGCCGGGGAGATACGCCGCCATCGTCATCTCGACCGTCTCCGTCCCGTTCCAGACTCGCAGCACGGACGACTCGTCCGCGCCCGGCGCGTCCGTCTGCTCCTGCGCGGTGCGCGCCGGCTGCGGCTCCGGTGCACCGGTGCTCTGCACCGTGACCCATGGCCCGCCGAAGAGCAGCACCAGCATCAGAAACGCCGCTGCAGCAGCCTGCGTCATATGCATCCCCTCCCGCAGAAGTCTATGCCGCGCGGCGGGGAAACATGCCCGTAAAAACCATAAGCGGAGGGCCGAGGGAATCGGCTCTCCGCTTATGGTAGGAAGATTGATGAAAAAAGTTTTGTCTCTTGCAGGTATTAAGATAACAGGAGTTTGTTAAATAATTTGCACAGAAGATGTTAAAAAAGTATTAAATATCCCGCTTTTGCCCGTTTGGCCCCCGCAGCGAGCGGAAAAAGTCCGCAAGCACCTGATGACACTCCTCCCGCAGCACCCCGCCAACGAGCGCCGGGCGGGCGGGAAAATCCTCCATGAACAGGTTCAGCACCCCGCCGCAGGCGCCCATCGCGCGGTCGCGCGCGCCGTAGTAGACCCGCGGGATACGCGCGCTCAGAATCGCCCCCGCGCACATCGGGCACGGCTCGAGCGTCACATAGAGCGTGCAGTCCTCGAGCCGCCAGCTGCCGAGGGCGCGGTTCGCCTCGCGGATGGCCTCCATCTCGGCGTGTGAGCAGGTCGCCTGCTTCTCCTCGCGGCGGTTGCGGCCGCGGCCGACAATCTCGCCGCCGCGCACGATGACGCATCCGACCGGCACCTCCCCCGCCCGCGCGGCCTCCCGCGCCAGCAACAGCGCCTGCTCCATATAGTATTCGTGATCCAGCGCACTGCGCCTCCTCTCCGTGAAAAATTGCCGCCGGTGATTAAAGCCCGGCATATTTGTCCAAACTAATCGTACATATATTACCAGAGGAATGCCAGGAGGGAACACCATGGGAAAGACCCGCATCAATACCGCCGCCGACGACCTGCGTCTTGAACTGCAGGACGCCGCGCTCTCGCTGCGCTGCGCATACGACCGTTTCAACCACGTGACGGATCCGGAGCTGGTCGAGGCGAGCATCTATGAGATCAACTCCCTGCAGGCCCGCTATAACTATCTGCTGCGCCGCGCCAAGGCGCTGCACGGCGGCGCGCCCGTCGAGACGCCCTGCGCCCGGCCCGTGCCTCGGGTGCAGCAGTCCGTCGCCTGCGTCGCCGCGGCGGCCATGGAAGGAGGACGGTCATGTCCGTCGTAGAAAAAGTATCCCTGGGGCTGGTGCTCCTGTTTCTGGTGGTGGCCTGTGTCAGGCTCTTCTCCGCGCCGCTGAAGGTCGCGCTGCGCGTGCTCATCAACTCCGTGCTCGGCTTCGGCGCGCTGTGGCTGCTGAACCTGACGGGCGGCGTGACCGGGATCGCGCTGGGGCTGAATATCTTCAACTCCCTGACGGTCGGCATCCTCGGCGTGCCGGGGCTGTTTCTGCTACTGCTGCTGCAGTGGGTACTGAAATAGCCTACATAAAAGCGCAATATCTTGCGTTAAAAGCGCAGCTTCCTGTTGATTTCAAGCATTCTCGCGGCGTCCGCCTTGCAGACGCGCCGGTCGAAGGTCAGCAGGCCGTTCACCTCGTCCTCCACGTCGCTGAGCTGGGTATAGACCGCCGCCGAAAGCCCCTGCGCCGCGATCTGCGGCAGCACCTCGCACGTGTAGAGCCGCTCAAGCGCATCCATCCACGCGTCCGCGCTCTTGTAGGTGCGGTAGCCGAAGCGCCGGTCCGTCGTGTAGTGTCCGGGGAGGGGCAGGCTGTAGCCGCCGAACTCCGTCAGCGCCAGCACGCGCCGCCCGTCGTTTTTCAAGCGCACAGGGCGGTAGTAGATATGGTAGCTGCGCAGGTCGCCGCCGCCCTGATCGTGCCAGCCGGAGGCGTGGTCGACAGGGCGCGTCGGGTCGAGCGCGCGGAGCTTTTCCGTGATGCGCAGGGCATCGAACTGCCCCCAGCCCTCGTTGAACGGCACCCACAGCGCGAGCGACACACAATTTCGCAGCAGCTCCACCGTGGCGGCGAGATCTGCCTCATACTGCCCGCGCCCGGCCTGCCCGGCGCGTCCGAATTTCGCGGAGGGAGCGTCCTTCAGCCGGATCCCCGCGAACGGCAGCACCTGCATCGTCAGGGGGTGAAACCGCTCGAAGCAGGAGACCATATCCTGCCACACGAGCATCCCCAGCCGGTCGCAGTGGTAGTACCAGCGCAGCGGCTCGATTTTGATATGCTTTCGCAGCATGTTAAAGCCCATGCGCTTCGCCGTCTCGATGTCGTAGATCATCGCCACGTCGGACGGCGGGGTATACAGCCCGTCCGACCAGTACCCCTGATCGAGCAGCCCCGTCTGGAAGTACGGCTCGTTGTTGAGCGCCAGCACGCGGCGCCCCTTGTGCTCCACGGTGGAGAACTTCCGCATGCCGAAATAGCTCGTCACGCGGTCATCTCCCAGCGTGATCTCCACGTCGTAGAGATACGGATCCTCCGGCAACCACGGGTGGAAGCACTCCGCCGGGACGACGGAGACGCCGTCGCCGTTTTCGTCCGCCCGGCCCGCCGCGATGACCTCCCCCGCCGCGCGCACCGTGACATGCGCGCCCGCGGGCGCGTCCGCGTCGATGTGCCAGAGCAGGCATTTTTCATCGAAGTCCGGCGTCAGCCGGATATTTTTTATGTAGTTTTCCGGCACGCTCTCGAGCCAGACCGTCTGCCAGATGCCGCTCGTCGCGGTGTACCAGATGCCGCCGCGCCGGTAGCGCTGCTTGCCGAAGGCGTAGACGCCGCCCTCCGCGTCGTCCGTGACGGCGACGGTCAGCCGGTTCTCGCCCGGGACAAGCAACTCCGTGATGTCGAGGCAGAACGGCAGATACCCGCCCTCGTGGTGCCCCGCGGGGCGGTCGTTCACCAGCACGCGGCTGCACTGGTCCACCGCACCGAAGTGCAGCAGCACCCGCGCGCGGCGGAAGCCCTCCGGCAGCGTAAACGTCCGCTCGTACCAGAGCGTCTCGCCGCTCTGCAGCTGAAAATCGCACCCGGAGAGCAGGCTCTCCGGCGAAAACGGCACGAGGATCTTCCCCGTGCGGCGGCGCGTGTACTCCTCACCGTCCTGCACCGTGTAGTCCCACAGGCCGTTGAGACAGAGGTAGCTATCCCGCACGAGCTGCGGCCGCGGATACTCCGGGAGCGGACAGGCGCGGTCGATCGTCTCTCCCCAAGGGGTGTAAAGCTCCTTCATATTACCGCTCCTCCACGTGCAGGTTCCAGCCGTAGAGCGGATAGCGCTGCATGCTGCCGAAGAGCTTCTGCTTGATGTCGGGGTAGCGCGTCTCGAGCGATGCGATCAGCTCCTTGACCTCCTGACGGCGGCTGTAGCCGTTGGCAGGACAGGGATTGTGCACAACCGGCAGGTGCAGGCGCTCCACAACGCGGCACACCTCGTCCTCGCGGCAGTAGAGCAGCGGGCGGATCTGCGTGATGCCGCTGCGGTCGAGGTACGTCACCGGCTGGAAGCAACCGATCCGCCCCTCAAAGAGCAGGTTCATCAGCAGCGTCTCAATCGCGTCGTCGTAGTGGTGGCCGAGCGCGATCTTGGAGATGCCCAGCTGCTGCAGCGCCGTGTTGAGACTGCCGCGGCGGAGTTTGGCGCAGAGCGAGCAGGGATTCTTCTCCTTCCGCTCCTCAAAGACGATCTGATAGACCGGCGTCTGGATCCGCGTATAGGGTACGCCCAAACGGCGGCAGAGCTCCGCCACCTCGTCGAAGCTCTGCCCCGGCGTCCCGGTCTCGAGCGTGATGGCGTGGACGGAAAACGGCTGCGGATAAAAGCAGCGCAGCTGCGCCAGCGCCGTCAGCTTCAGCAGGCTGTCCTTCCCGCCCGAGACGCCCACAGCCACCGTGTCGCCGGCGTCGATCATGTGATAGTCCTCCACACAGCGGCGGACAAGCCCCAGAATATGCTGCATCAGTAAAAACCTCCTGTCCCGCGGCCGCACGGGGATAAAATTGCAATTCGAGAAAACGCGAGGAAACGCGAGCTATCAAGAGAAAACAGCAGATGTTTTTGTCGTAAATTAAAATCGTGTTGACAAAAAGCGCGCGGTATGCTATAAATACTCTTGCGCGTTCGCGCGGTTCTATCTTGTTTCCCATCCCCGATTGTAGCAAGGGAGCATGAAAAAGTAAAGCAATACATTATTATAAATTGGAGGAAAACACCATGTCCACTTATATGGCAAACAAGGCCACCATTGAGCGCAAGTGGTACGTCGTTGATGCCGCCGGCAAGCCCCTGGGCAAGACCGCCGTCATCGTGGCCGACCTGCTGCGCGGCAAGGGCAAAGTCACTTATACCCCGCACGCTGACTGCGGCGACAACGTCATCGTCATCAACGCCGGCAAGGCCATCCTGACCGGCAACAAGATGGAGCAGAAGTACTATCGCACCCACTCCGGCTGGATCGGCGGCCTGAAGGAGACGAAGTACCGCATCCTGATGCAGGAGAAGCCCGAGGTTGCCATGCGCGTGGCCGTGCGCGGCATGATGCCCCGCAACACCGTGACCAAGGACTCTCTGAAGCGTCTGCACATCTACGCCGGCGAGCAGCATGAGCATCAGGCTCAGAAGCCCGAGCTGATTAAGTAAGGAGGAAAAGAAACATGTATCAGTCCAAGAACCCCTACAAGTACGGCACCGGCCGTCGTAAGTCCTCCGTGGCTCGCGTGCACCTGTTCGAGAACGGCACCGGCTCCATCACCATCAACGGCCGCAGCATCGACGAGTACTTCGGTCTCGACACGCTGAAGATGGTCGTCCGCCAGCCCCTGAATGCCACCGGCACGCTGGGCAAGGTCGACATCGTCGCCACCGTCGAGGGCGGCGGCGTGTCCGGTCAGGCCGGCGCCCTGCGCCACGGCATCAGCCGTGCCCTGCTGCTCGTCAACCCCGAGTTCCGCGCCATCCTGAAGAAGGCCGGCTTCCTGACCCGCGATCCTCGTA
>USAC01000018.1 GCA_900552475.1 uncultured Eubacteriales bacterium
GCAGACGTCGCACTTGCCGTCGTTATCGGCGTCCGTGTGGCCGAGCGCCGGGATCTCGCGCGTCAGCACGTCGCCGCAGGCGCAGGTGCTGCTCTCGACGCCGGGCACCGTGCACGTCGCGGGATCGGTGACCGTCCACTCGCCGTAATCATGCGTGTGCTCGGTGCAGACCACATCGGCGCGGTCGCGGATGCGGATGCGCGGGAACGGGCCGTCGGGCGCGTTGAAGGTGTTGTCATAGGACGCAAGACCCGTCACGGTGATCTCGCAGCCGACGGCGAGGTTCTTCACATCCTCGGCGGTGGTGATGTAGCCGTCGATGAAGACGCGGGCGACATTGCCGTCCTTGTCGCGGACCATGATGGTCTGAACAAGGCCGTTTTCAAGCTCGAAGCTCTCGACGAAGCCGCGGAGGGTGATGAGACTGCCGAGGACGGAGCCGTCGTTCACCTGCGCGGCGGTGACCTCCGTCGGGACGACGGGCTCGCCCTCGCCGATCTTCGTGATGGAGGTGACCTGCAGCTCCAGCTCACCCTGATAGAAGTCGGTCGTGCCGCTCACGCGGACGCGGTCGCCGATCTTGAAGTTCCCGGCGACGGGGAAGCAGTTGATGCCGCCGGTGCTGTCCTGAACATAGATGCAGTCGAAGAAGGCGGTATCCTTGTCATAGCCGGAGGCGTTCGAGGTGACGACGCCCTCGATCGTGTACTTGTAGCCGTCCTCGGTCTGCTTCTGCACCTCGGAGATCGGGGTGATCTTCACGGGATTGAGCTGCTGGACGAGGTTCTCGCAGATGCGGTAGTTGGAGTAGTTCTTTTCAGTGTCGTTGTCAGAACTGTCGTTGGATGCCTTGACCTGCACCTCGAAGTTCGAGAGGAAGGCCGCGCCGGAGACGACGATCATGCCGCGTCCGTCGAGCTGCTCCGTCGCCATGACGAGCAGGCGGTTATCGCCGTCCGCCACCGCGTACTTCGGCGTGTTCGCGCCGCCGAGACCGTCACTGTCCTGATCCTTGGAGTAGGTCGTGGCGTGGCCGTAGACCATCGGGGAGACGGTCGAGGGCAGGGTGGAGACGGGGTTGCCGTCCGCGTCCACGGCGTAGATCGACGCACCGCCGTACTGGCTGAAGCGCTCGGTGTAGAGCTTGTCGTTCGGGTTCACAGGGTCATACTCGATGCCGCTCAGGAGCGGGTGGTCGAGGTTATAGGTGCTGAAGTACAGGCGCGGGTTCTGTCCGCCGTTGAGTACATCGTCGAGCGTGCCGTCATCGCTGATGCGCAGGCTGGAGCCGAGCGCGGAGAGGATGCGGTTCTGCTGGGCGGCCATGTGATCTTCGGCAGGGAAGGAGGCATAGCTCTCGTAGTAGTCGGATCAGCCCGCGAGGATGACCGTGCCGCCCGCGAGGTTGAAGGCGTTGACGGCCGCGATCTCGCTGTCTGTATAGTTGTCATAGGGGCTGCGCAGCGCCGTGCCGTCGCGGCGGGAGGGCGCGGTGAGGACGATGGCCTTGAACTTGGGGTTGGAGCAGGCGGCGATGAGCTCGTCGGAGGTGTTCAGCTGCACGGTGCGCACACTGTAGAGCGCGGCGAGATTGCCGAAGTTGCCCATGCTGTCCTTATAGTTGCCGGCCACATACTCGTTGTGGTGGGAGCCGTCGATGCCGATATAGACCAGCTCGTCGGCGTTGAGCACGTCGAGGTCGATCGTCTTGGTGAAGGTGTATTCCTTGCCGTCGAGCACCACCACGGCGGTGACGGTGACGGTTGTGACCTTCGCCTCGGTCGGGGTATAGCGGAAGGAGACGTCGAGCGTGCTGCTCTTGCCGATGGTGTAGCCGGTCATGTCGGTGCCGATGACCTGGGAGCCGATGGTGTAGGTCAGGGACTTGACCGCCGCGTCGGCGGCCTCGCTGTTGAAGAGCGTGGTCGTCAGCTCCAGCTCCTCGCCGGTGACGGGTGTCGCCGTGGCGCAGGTGAGGGAGGAGATGCCGAGCTTCAGGCTCTCGCCGACCCAGACGGGGGACGTGACGGCGAGGTCGCCGTCACCCTCGGTGACTCGGACGAAGTAGTAGCTGTAGTCGGGGCTGAGCGTTGCGGTGAGCGCACCGGCGGCCAACTGGGCGGGGTCGTCCCACGTGTAGACGACCTTGCCGGAGTTCGCGACGAGCTCGACCTTGGAGATGGAGTCGCTCTTGTCGGGGTCATAGACCGTGACGTCGAACGTCAGCTGATCGGGGACGACGGTGATGCTGCTGCCCATCTGCTCACCGTTGACGGTGTAGCTCACGGCGAGGTTCTTGTCCTCAGTGGCGTACATGCGCATGGCACGGATGGCCTCATAGATCCCTTGCTCGGAGAAGTCATCGGTCAGGATGACGTCGCGGGCGTCGTTGGCGTTGCCCCACTTGCCCTTGTGGTTGTCCTGGTTGTTCGTCGGGGCGACATGCCAGCCCTTGTCGAGGGCCATGATGTAGTACTCGTAGCTCGGGTAATAGCCGCCCGCGCCGATCTGGCCCTCACCGTTGCCGACCTCGACCATGGCGATGCGCGTGTCTGTGACGGGATCCCAGAACGAGAAGTCGCCGAACGTGCCGAACGTGGTGCCGGGGTGGTTGAACTGGCTGATGGAATCGGCACCCTCAGCCTGGTCGAGCAGGGCGTAGTACGCCTTCATGCCGGCGTAGTCGGTCTTGTTGTTGAGCGTGGCATTGTTGCGGGAGACGATGCCGGGGGTGTTGAAGGTGTTGATGTGGCCGGGGCCGCCGAACCACGTCATCTCGAAGCCGCCGATGGCGACGACGTCGGACTGGCTGGCGTTGAAGGCGGCGACCTTGTCCTTATACTCGCTCCAGAGCTTCTGGCTGGATGCGGAGGCGAGGCTCATGTCATAGAGCGCGCCCTCGGGGTTGGCGGCGGAGGTGGAGTCGAAGTAGTTGGAGTGGTCGGTGAAGGCCACGAACTGGACGTTCGCGCTCGCGGGCAGGCTCCTGATATAGTCCAGAGCGCTGTCGAGCGTACCGGAGCCGTCGGAATAGGTGGTGTGGGAGTGCAGCTGGCCGAAGTAGAGCTGATACTGCGACTCGCCCACGGTGAAGCTCCACGTCTTGGAGGCGGACTTGCCGTCGGCGCGGGTGACGGTGACGGTCACGCTCACGCGGCCGTCGTCCATGTCGGCCGCAGGGGTGTAGGTGATGCGGCCGCCGCCGCAGACGGCGGAGACGGTCTCACCGTTCACGGTCATGGTGACCGTGGCGCCGCTGCCCTCGTTGGTGATGGCGGCGGAGATCTCCGGGCGCTTGTTATCGCCCGTCTGGGCGTTCGCGGCGGGGGCCAGGTCGGAGATGACCGGCTCGTCGAGCACGGGAATCTCGACCGTACCGGCGATGGCGACGCCCTCGGCATCCTTCGCGGAGACGGAGACGGTCAGCTTGTCGCCGGAGATGTCGGCGGCGGGGATGGTGACGCTGTACGTCCCGGCGCTGAGCGTGGCGGGGAGCGTCTTGCCGCCGAGGGTGACGGTCACGTCACCGGCCACGCCGAAGGGGGCGTCGATGGTGAAGGTCAGCGTGTAGTCCTGCCCGACGTAGGCGGTATAGACCGTACCGAAGTCGACGGACGGGGCGTTGACGATGCCGCGCGTGACGTTGACGCCGTCGGCCACACCGTAGAAGTAGAAGGAATAGATGGTGTAGTCGGTGACGTTATACATGGAGTAGGTCTTGAAGCTGTCGGCGTTGTACTCAAGCCACTGGCTGTACTTGCCGTTATACTTGGCGGTGCGGCTCTCCATCTCATAGCCGCCCACGCCGCCGCTGCAGGAGCGGACGAGCCAGTCGGCGTCATCCGCTGTCACGCCGTCCTCGGAGAAGTCCTTGCTGTAGAAGGCGTTGTTGCCGGTGCCGTTCGAGCAGAGATAGCCGTAGCTCTCGTTCTTGAAGCGGTAATACTCGCCGTTTTTCTCCACGGTGAAGATCACGGCGCCGTTGGCGGGAGTGGCCCTGCCGTCCGCGACGGTCGCAGCCGCCATGTTGATCGAGAGCGTGTCGTTCTGCGCGGCCAGCACGCCCGCGGCGTTCTGATTATAGAGCACGACCTGCGCGCCGGGTGCCGGCAGACCGCCCTCGGAGGACGCGGGTGCGAGCTTGCGGAAGGTCATGGCGAAGTTCTTGCCGCCGGAGCCGAGCCCATAGGTGGTGAAGGTGGTGTAATACTCGAGATACTGGGCCTTGCCGCTGTAGCTGGCGTTCACGCTTTTCAGATAGAACGCGTCGCCGTTTTTCTCAGCGGTCCAGAGACTGTAATCCGAAGCGGCAGCCGCGAGGAACAGGCTGCTGCCGGTCTCGCCGGCGGTCAGATACTTGCCGCCGCAGAGGAAGGAGAGCGCGCCGCTGTCGTCGATCTGCACGGTGAACACGGCCATGCCGTCGCTCTGGCGGAGCAGGTCGCCGTCGAGCGTCGAAGCCACGGCCTTCATGCGGCTGCCGGAGGCCTCACTGCCGATGGCATTGCCGCTGGCGTCGTTGTAGATGGCGATCTCGTCACCGTCGGAAAGGCCTGTGACCGGATCGGTCTTGCCCTGCGCGGGGGTGAAAAGCTGGAAGGTGTAGATATTTTTCTTGTTGGCGTTCATGCCGTAGACGGTGAAGCCGTTGTAGAACTCTACATACTGGGCATTGCCGCTATACTGGGCGTTGACGCTGCGGATGAAGAAGCCGCCGTCCGTGGCCTCCAGCGTCCAGAGACTGTAATCCGAGGGGGCGTCCGCGAGGGACAGGCTGTTGCCGGTCGCGCCGGCGGTCAGATACTTGCCGCCCTGCAGGAAGGTGTAGCTGCCGTTGGCGTCCACGGAGACGGTGAACACGGTGCCCGCATCCTTCGCGACGGTCAGACCGCCCGTGGTCTGGGCCGTCTCGGCTGCGGCGAGCTTTTTGCCGTCAGCCGTGCCGGAGATGGCGGTTTTGCCTTCGGGGTAGTAGAACACGACCTCCATGCCGTCCTTCAGCTCCGAAACCTGCGTCAGGCGGAGCGTGTCGGGCGTGGGATCGGGTGCGGGCGCGGCGTCGTACTTATAGAGGGTGAAGTGGCAGGGATACGAGCTGCTGTACTTGCCGGTGACTGTGCTGTTCTTATAGGCACGGAAGCGGTTCTCGCCGCTTGTGGGCGTGCTGTTGCCGGAGAACGTCACTGTATCAGTGTTCTGGCCGGCGAAGGTAAAGGTGCCGCCGGAACATGCGGCCGTCCAGGTGTAGCTCCCGGACTTGATGCCGTTGGCGTCGCCGCCCTTGGGGGCGATGATCTGCCCCTTGCTGTCGGTCAGGGTGACGCCGCCGTCCGTGACGGTGATCGTCCACAGCAGGGAGGGGGCGACCTCAACGGTGTTGCCGCTGGCGGTGACGGCCGTGGGCGTGACCCAGCCGCCGTCCAAGACGGTGGGGGCATAGCCCGCCTCATTCACCAGCACATACTGGCCGCTTGTGAGCTGGTCAGCCGAGCTGATTTTTCTCGCCGTGACCGTATCCGATGCAAAAACCGACGCGGGCAGAAGCGAGAGCATCATGACCAGCGCCAGCAGCACGGACAGAATCCGGCGGCCTGTTCTTCTTTTCATCATAGAACCTCCTGTTTGATTTCCCGGCGATCCGGCCGAGCCGCGGGGCTTCGCGGCGGGGAGGGGCAAAAGAGCAGGGGGTGCGCAAACCGGCATCATCGGTCTAATTATTGTACCATAGCGGTTTAGTAAAGACTATCCCGGAATTGAAAATTCTGTAAAATTCACAAAAACCTTTGGCATAATTTTCGTAAAAATTGCCCTGTGCTTGACAGCGAGAGAGGAACTTGCTATGCTGAAACTAAAATTCGGAGAAACGGAGCGATGCGTAAATGAAGGGGAAGAAAACGCACCCGTCCGGGCGCGCGTGGTGGCGGGAGTACCGGATGACGTGTCTGGTGCTGGCGGCGGCCGTCGCAGTGTTCATCGCGGCGCGGCTGATTGCAGTCCCGGCGGCGTCGGGCAACAGCGAGCCAGAGGAATACGCCGAGTATGAAAACGGCGTCATCACGCAGATTCTCGCCGACAACACCGTGACCGACCCCACCTCGGACGGCGCGGCGCGCGGCGAGCAGCTCCTGCTCGTCGATGTGAAGACCGGCCAGTACGCGGGCGAGACGCTGCAGGTCTATAACTACGTCGGCCCGCTCTACGGCGGCACGCTGAAGGAGGGGCAGGGCGTCACGCTCATCATCTCGACCTACAGCGGAGGCATGCACACGGCGACGGTGTTCGAGTATAACCGCACGCTGCCGCTGATTGTGATCGTGGGGCTGTTCCTGCTCGCGACGGTGCTCGTCGGCGGGAAGGTCGGCGCAAAGTCGCTCGTGGGGCTTGCGGTGACGCTCGCGTGCCTGTTCTGGATCCTCATTCCGCTGCTGATGAAGGGCGCGCCGACGCTGCTGACAACGCTGCTGGTGTGCGCGTATATCACGGTTGTGACGCTGACGATCCTCGGCGGCTTCCGGCGCAAGACGGTCTGCGCCATGGTCGGTACGCTCGCGGGCGTGGCGCTGGCGATGGTCTTCGGCCTTGCGGCGCAGGCGCTGCTGCAGGTGGACGGGCTGCGCCTGTCGGACGTGGAGCCGCTGCTGCAGCTGCGCCAGACGGGGACGCCCATCGGCCTGCGCGGCCTGCTCGTGGCGGGCGTGGTCATCAGCGCGCTCGGCGCGGTGATGGACGTGGCGATGAGCATCTCCTCCGCCCTCTCGGAGGTGCATGCCGTCGCGCCGGAGCGCGGCTGGAAGGATCTGGTGCGATCGGGCATGAACATCGGGCGCGACATGGTCGGCACGATGACAAACACGCTCATCCTCGCCTTCCTTGGCAGCGGCCTGACGCTGATTATCTATCTGTACTCGCTGGGGCTGGATCCGCACCAGCTCATCAGCTCGGCCTATCTCGCGACGGAGGCCGTCAGCAGCATCGCCAGCAGTATCGGTGTCATCCTCGCCGTCCCGCTCACCGCCGTGTTCACGGCGCTGATTCTGGACCGGAAGAAAAAGGCGTAAACGAAGAACGCAAAACAGGCGCGCCGACCGGCGCGCCTGTTTTGCGCTGCGGATGACAAAACTGTTATCTGTCTGTCACCCACCTGTCACCGGAATCTGCTATACTGAAAACCAGAAAATCACCGGGAGGACAATTTATGGAACTGATGCGGATCGAACACCTGACCAAGGTTTACGGCAGCGGCGAAAACGCCGTGCACGCCGTGGACGATGTCTCCTTCTCCGTGGAGAAGGGGGAATTTCTCGCGATTATCGGGCCGTCCGGCTCCGGCAAATCCACGCTTCTGCACATTCTCGGCGGCGTCGACCGCCCGACAAGCGGCAAGGTCTATGTCGACGGGCAGGACGTCTACGCGCAGGACGAGGAGGCGCTGGCCATCTTCCGGCGGCGGCAGGTCGGGCTTGTGTACCAGTTCTATAACCTGATCCCGGTGCTGAACGTCGTGGAGAACCTGACGCTCCCGGTGCTGATGGACGGACGCGCGGTGAATCAGGAGCGGCTGGGGGAGCTTCTCGACACGCTCGGCCTGCGCGGGCGGGAAAAGCATCTGCCGAACCAGCTCTCCGGCGACCAGCAGCAGCGCGTGTCCATCGGCCGCGCGCTCATGAACGCTCCGGCGGTCGTGCTCGCCGACGAGCCGACCGGCAACCTCGACAGCCGCAACGGCCAGGAGATCGTCGAGCTGCTCAAGCTCTCCAACCGCAAGTATGGCCAGACGCTCATCGTCATCACCCACGACGAGAATATCGCCCTGCAGGCCGACCGTATCATCGCCGTCGAGGACGGGCACATCACGCGCGACGAGCGGCTGCGGGAGGTGCGGGGATGAACGTTTTCCACCGCTTTACCCGCGAGTCGCTCATCCGCAACCGCTCGCGGACGCTGGTGACGATCGTCGGCATTATCCTCTCCGTCGCGCTGCTGACCGCGGTGACGGAGGGCGCCTACAGCGGTGTGCAGTTTCTGCGGCGCAGCGTTGAGCAGAGGGTCGGCTCGTTTTTCGGCTATTTCGACAATCTCACGGAGGGGGAGGCCTCGCAGCTCACGCAGAGCCACGAGGTCACGAAATCCACGACGTGGCAGGACATCGGCTGGGCGGCGATCGGCAGCAGCAACGACTATAAGCCGTATCTGCACGTTGTCTCCGTCGACGCGGATTTCCGCTCGCTCGTCGCCGTGAACCTCACGTCCGGGCGCATGCCGGAAAAGGCGGGGGAGATTCTCCTGCCCGACCACCTGCTCACAAACGGCGACGTGTCCATCCCCGTCGGAGAGACGATCACGCTTGACGTGGGGCGGCGCGTGTATGACGGCGACACGCTGGATGCGGACATCAGCTTTGCCGAGGGCGAGACGCTGGAGAATACCCGGCCGCGCACCTATACGGTCGTCGGCACCTACGCGCGCTTTGACTATCTGATCGAGGACTTCGGGTGCCCCGGCTATACGGCGCTCACCTGCACGGAAAACGGCGGCAGCGTGCGTCTGTTCGCGCGCACCGCGAGCGCGGCGAAGTTCCCCGCGTTTCTCGCCGCGCAGAGCGCCGTCGCGGACGATTACCGCGTCAACTCGGAGCTCATGAACTGCTACGGCGTCACCGGCTACGCGAACATCAACAGCGTGATCTACGGCATGGCGGGCGTGCTGCTGTTTCTCATCGCCTTCGGCTCGATCTCGCTGATCTACAACTCGTTTTCCATCTCCGTCTCCGAGCGCACGCGTCAGTTCGGCATCCTCAAGTCCGTCGGCGCGACGAAAAAGCAGATCCGCGGGAGCGTCCTCTACGAGGCGGAGCTGCTGTGCGCCATCGCCATCCCGGCGGGACTGGTGCTCGGGTGCGCGGGCATCGGCGTGACGCTCTACTGCCTGCGCGACAGCTTCGGCTTTCTCGCCGCCGGCGATAGTTATACCGATCCCGTGCAGATGAAGCTCGTGCTCAGCCCGATTGCGCTGGTCGTCTCGGCGGCGGTGGGGCTGGTGACGGCGCTCGTCTCGGCGTGGGTGCCCGCGCGGCGCGCCGTGCGCATCGACCCCATCCGCGCCATCCGCCAGTCGGAGGACATCGCCGTCCGCGGGCGCGATGTGCGCACCTCGCACCTTTGTCAGAAGTTCTTCGGCTTCGAGGGAATGCTCGCGGTGAAGAACTTCGGCCGCAGCCGCAAGCGCTACCGCGCGACGATCATGGGCCTGTTTCTGAGCGTGACGCTCTTCATCTCCGCATCGTCCTTCTGCGCGTATCTGAAGGATGCTGTCGGCAATGTCTCCGACAGCGGCGGCGCGCAGGCGGATATCTATTACAACCTGAAGGGCGGGGACGCGGCAAAGGTGCAGAGCCTGTATGACCTGCTGCGCTCGGTGCAGGGTGTGGACGGGAGCGTCTATTACAGCGAGAGCTGGATGAGCACGGCCGCCCCAGCCGCCAATGTCACGGCGGACTACCGCCGCGTGATGGAGCAGACGTTCACGACCGATCAGGAGCTCCCGACGGGGCAGGTACCGTTCGCGGCGAATGTGCGGTATATCGACGACGCGTCTTTCCGCGCGCTCCTGCGCGCAAACGGCCTGCGCGAGGAGGACTATTTCAATGCCGACGCGCCGCTGGCCCTCGCGGCGAACACCGTCTCGGGCACTCTGGAGACGGACGGCCAGACCCAGTGGTACCGCTGCGCCGTGCTCGACGAGAGCCGCCTGCCCATGACGCTCACGGACAAGACGGTGCTCGACCGCGACGGCTATGAGTACAGCGGCCAGACCCGCGAGGTGAGCGGCGAGACGTACTATCTCTATTACACGACAGAATATATGAAAACGCTCTGGGACAGCTACGAGGAAAACCACGGCATGGTCTATGACGAGAGCATGGCGCTCGCCGTCCCGGAGAGTGAGGCCGTGGTGCGCAGCGACTACCGCGTCGGCGCGGCGGTGAAAGAGAGCCCTTACTATGTCGACGGCAGTATGCTGACGCTCCTCTATCCGCGCAGCGTCATGACGGCGATGCTGCTGAACGGACAGGTCGACACGGAGAATCTGCCGGGCTACGATGCGTCGGACAGCGTGAAGATGGCCTTCACGGCGCGCGATCACGCCGAGGTCACGCGGCAGATGGGCTCGCTCCTCTCCGAGCAGGGCATCAGCCGCGCGGAGCTGACCGACCGGGCGGAGCAGGACGAGTCGCGCCGCGCCGAGGTGACGGTGGTGAACGTGTTCTCCTATGGGTTCATCATCCTCATCTCGCTCATCGCGATGGCGAACGTGTTCAACACCATCTCCACGAGCATCTCCCTGCGCCGCCGCGAGTTCGCGATGCTCAGGTCCGTGGGGCTTACGCAGAAGGGCTTTCGGCGGATGATGGACTATGAGTGCCTGATCTACGGCCTGCGCGCGCTCGCGTGTGGGCTCCCGGCGTCGTTTGTGATGACGCTTGTGATCTACCTCATCGTCGGGCAGGCGTTCGCGCGCAGCTTCTATATCCCGTGGTACAGCGTAGCCATCGCGGTGGGGAGCGTGTTCGCCGTGGTGTTTGCGACGATGCTCTATGCCACGGGCAAGATCCGGAAGGAAAACACCGTCGACGCGCTGAAAAACGAAAATTTGTGAGGTTTTGCTGCAAGCCCCCGCCGCATGGCGGGGGCTTGCTTTTTTTTGCGGGGGACAGGCGATTCGCACTCCCCAGAACAAACAAAGAGCGGGCAGACGCCCGCTCTTTGCCGTATATGCTTGTTTTCATCACACGGAAATCCGCGTAACATCGCTGTGCGCCTTCATAAACGCAATCGCCTCGTCATGCGTAATAGGCTCCGGGAGCTTCGCGACAACCTCGAGGCAAATGTCGTCCTCCTCGCGGGAGATGTTGCTCTCAATGATCTGCCCGCGGTGCGCGCGGATCAGCCCCTCGAACGCGTCGAGCAGCTCCTGCCGGTCGCGCATGCGGACGGACAGCTCCTGCGTGCTGACGGCGTCGCTCCCGATAGGGAAGCGGTGCAACACAAGCTGCACGCACATCAGAACGGCCGTTCCCACAAGGCCGACCCAGTACAGCCCCGCGCCGATGGCCATGCCGATGGCCGAGGTGGCCCACATACCGGCCGCCGTCGTCAGGCCCTTGATGGCGAAGTTCGCGTTCTTGAAGATCACGCCTGCGCCGAGAAACGAGATGCCCGTGACGACCTGTGAGGCGATACGCGAGGGATCGGCGCCCTTGCTCCCGGCGAGGGCCACGACGTCGATAAACGCATACTTCGACAGGATCATGAACACCGCCGACGTCAGCGCGACGATGCAGTGCGTGCGGATGCCCGCGTCCTTCTGCTGCTTCGTGCGCTCAAGGCCAACCATGGCGCCGAGGATCGCCGCGAGGACGATCCGGATGAGAAATTCCAGATTATCAAAGACGGTCAGAAGCGACTCCGGCAGATATACCGATAATCCTGTCAGCATGGGTGATTTCCTCCTTGGATATAACGTGACCGCCGCGAGGGCGGCGGGATTTATTGGGAGATACTACCACATTCGACACCTCCTGTCAAGAAGAAAATTTCCAAATGTTCCAAATGTTTGATATCGTCGCATTTCTGCAACATTTCTGGTACATTTTGGCGGTATAAGCAAAAATACTGGCAGGAATTAGTAATGTTCTGCAAAAACAAAAGACTGCCCGACCGGGCTGGCCAGGCAGTAAAATGCGCGATATACCGTTCAATCCATCTCGTCAAGCGCTAATTCAAAGCTCGGCAGAAACTCCTCGCAGAAGCACCGCAGCTCCGGCAGATCGAACCGCTCAAGCGCGGCGCGCGTCTGCTCGGCGGCCTTTTTGAACTCGCTGTTGCCCGCCTTTAACTCCTCGAGACACTTGATATGGGCCGAGAGCTTGTCCGCCGCGCTCACCAGCTCCTCGATCCCGGGATCGGACGGCGAGAGCGCCTCGTCATACGCCGGGCGAAGGTCAGAGGGGAGCATGTCGAGCAGCTTCTGCGCAGCGACGGACTCCACCTGCTTGTATGCGTCGCGGATGGCGGGGTTATAGTACTTGATCGGCGTGGGCAGATCGCCGGTCAGTATCTCGCTCGCGTCGTGATAGAGCGCCGCGACGGCGACAGCTCCGGCGTCCACCTGCCCGCCGAAGCGCTCGTTGCGCAGAACGGCCAGCGCGTGCGCGAGCACCGCCGTCTGGTGGCTGTGCTCCTGAATGTTCTCGGTATAGCTGTTGCGCATGAGCGCCCAGCGCTGGATGAAGCGCATGCGGTTGATAAAGGCGAAAAAGTGGCTCATCAAACAATCCTCCCGATCAGAATATCCCCCTCGACGCCGGTGATCTCGACGGCGCGCACCTCGTAGTGCAGGTTCTCTCCGTCGACCTCGACGTCGGTGTAGTTCGGCGCGTGACCGGCGTAGCGGCCGTCCTTCGGCTGCTCGAAGAGGACGGGGTAGGTGCATCCGACGCACCCGGCGAGATAGCTCTGGCGCATCTGCTCGGCGACGGCGGCGGCGCGCGCGGCGCGCTCCTCCTTCACCGCACGGGGCAGCTGCTCCATGGCGGCGGCCTTTGTGCCGGGGCGGATGGAGTAGGGGAAGATGTGCATCCGCGCAAAATCACAGGCGCGGATAAAGTCAAGCGTCTGCGCGAACTCCTCCTCCGTCTCGCCGGGGAAGCCCGTGATGAGGTCGGTCGTGATGGCGGGGCGGTCGAAATACGCGCGCAGCAGATGCACGGACTCGGCAAAGCGCGCGGTGTCATAGCGGCGGTTCATGCGGCGGAGCGTTTCGTCGCAGCCGGACTGGAGCGAGAGGTGGAACTGTTCGCAGAGGTTCGGCAGGCGCGCGGCGCGGCGGCAGAAGTCCTCCGTGATGGTGCGCGGCTCAAGCGAGCCGAGCCGCAGACGCATGTCCCCCGCGGCGGCGGAGACGGCCTCGAGCAGGTCGATGAGCGAGGAGCCGTCCTTGAAGTCATGGCCCCAGGAGGAAATTTCGATGCCGGTGAAGACGATCTCGCGGTAGCCCTCCTCGCGCAGGCGGCGCGTCTGCGCCACGGCCTGCTCCAGCGGCAGCGAGCGCACCGGCCCGCGGGCGTAGGGGATGATGCAGTAGGTGCAGAAGTTGACGCAGCCGTCCTCCACCTTGAGCATGGCGCGGGTGCGGCGCGCCTGTCCCCCGGCGGGGAGCACCTCGAAGTCGCGGCGGCGCAGCGCTTCATCCACAAGGACGCGGGCGCGGCGGTCGGCAGCGGCCTGCTCGAGCAGGTCGAGGAACTTCATCCGCTCGCCGGTGCCGCCGACGAGGTCGATGCCGAGACTCTCGGCCTCGTCGGTGTGGGTCTGGACATAGCAGCCGCAGGCGGCGACGACCGCGCCGGGATTGCGCCCCTTGGCGCGGCGGATCATCTGGCGGGACTTCTTGTCGCTGACGGCGGTGACGGAGCAGGTGTTGATGATATAGGCGTCGGCCGTGTCCTCAAACGGGACAAGCGTATGGCCGCGGCGCGTCAGCTCCTGCTCCATGGCCTGCGTCTCATACTGGTTGACCTTGCAGCCGAGGGTATAGATGGCAACTCGCATGGGAATTCTCCTCGCAAAGGCCCCGCGCAGCGCGCCGGGCCTGAAATCATAAAAATACAATCATATTATACCGAAAAAACCGCCGCGCCGCAAGTGCGGCGCGGCGTAGAGCGAAAATTATCCCAAAAGGGCAACGCCCTTTTGGGATAAAGGTCTCACAGAGTTCGCGGCTCGCAAGCCGCAAAATACTCTTTGCGCGTAGCGAAGTGTCGCAGGCCCGCGCTTGCGGCGGGACAAGGCGCGGAGCGCAGCGAGATCCCCTTAGTCAAAAAGAGCAACGCTCTTTTTGACTACTTATATTCGTGCAGCAAAAACATCGGCTTGATCGCGACGACCTCGTCGTATTCCGCCTGCTCAACCTGCACAGAAGCATTCAGCGCCTTCAGGTCGGCCTTGAGCACCTCGAGCGCTTCTGGCGCGGTCTGTGCGCGCCCCTCGCGCAGGATACGGATCATCCGGCGCAGGACGATGGGGTGGGCATAGCGCGCCGGGACGGGGAAGTCCGCGGGCAGCTTGTCCGCGAGCGCCTGTTCCGCCTGCTCCCACGCGCGGGTGACGGCGCCGCGGTTGTTCTTCGCCGTTGGCAGGACGTGCGCGCCCGAAAACAGGAACACCGCCGCGAAGCCGAACAGCGCGAAGTAGATCCCAAGGCTCCCGCCGCCGCGGATCAGCGTGATGATGCCGTAGACCATCGCGGCCGCACCGGCGATGACGATGGCGAGGGCGACCCACTTATAGGCAGGGTTCGTGTGGTCGTTGACGCGCTTGGCCTTTGCCGCGCGGGAGAGCTCCGCCGTCTCGTCGGCATAGTTCTCCTCCAGAAGTGCCATCGCCTGCTCAAGCTGCGCGCGGGTCGTCTCGGCGTCCGCTGTCAGGTTCCTGACGTAGCGCTGGGCCTTCTCGGCCTCCTGTTCGGCGAGGTGGCGCTCGACCTTCTCGCTGTGCAGCGGAATATCGGGCAGGTACCGGGCGATGCACTCGATCATACGGTCTACGTCGTCCTCGTGCTTGAAGGTACACTGCTTCACCTGGCCGCCGTCATATTCCACCACCAGATACGGGATGGAGCCGAAGACACCCTTGCCGCTGAAGCCGCCCTTGCTCATGGCGACACGCTTGAAAACGCGCCGCACGGACGAGAGCGCCACATAGTAGCGCCGGTCGATGAAAAAACTGTTGAGATAGAGGGCCTTTTCGCCCACGCCGCAAGGGCCGAAGCGCTTGCAGGACTTCCTGTCCGCGGCCAGCTCCTCGCGGCCGAGCGTGGTGTTTCCAAGGCGTGCAGGTGCAAAAAGCATAACGGTTCCTCCCATCGGAAAAAGCGGCGGGAGATGGGCTCCCCCGCCGCTTGCCGGATTGTGGTTACTTGTTCAGCGTCTCGTAGTGGGGCTGCGTATGGCGCTTTTTGATGGTGTACAGGAAGATGCCGAGGAACACGATCGCAACGGCGATGCCGATGGGATACGCGACGGCGGTGTTGTACACGACCTTGCCGGCGGCGTCCGTGTGGTTCAGGAAGCGGCCGAGGCACTCGTTGCCGAGCAGGAAGTACGTCGCGGAGACGGCGCTCATGAACGTCGCGGGGACGGCGGTGATCCAGTAGTTCTTCTTCTCATAGAAGAGGTACATGGAGGCGGCCCACAGAACGATCATGGCCAGCGTCTGGTTCGTCCAGCTGAAGTAACGCCAGATGACGGTGTAGTCGATCTTGCCGAGGGCATTGCCGATGCCGAGGATGGCGCCAACGCCCAGCACGGGGATGCAGAGCTTCAGGCGGTTCGTCCACTTCTTCTGGTCAATCTTGAACCAGTCGGCCAGCGTCAGACGGGCGCTGCGGAATGCCGTATCGCCGGAGGTGATGGGGCAGGCGATGACGCCCAGCATAGCCAGCGCCACACCGACCTTACCCATCGTCTTGACACAGACATCGTAGATAGCGGCGGACTGGCCGTTGGCGAGGATCGCGGCAAGGCCGGTGTTCAGGCCGCCCGTGACCTCATACAGTGCGCAACCGGCAGCGGCCCACACCAGAGCGATAACGCCCTCGGAAACCATGGCGCCGTAGAACACGAAGTGACCCTGCTTCTCGCTCTTCATGCAGCGGGCCATCAAGGGGCTCTGCGTAGAGTGGAAGCCGGAGATAGCGCCGCAGGCGACGGTGATGAACATAAAGCTCCAGATCGGGGTGCCGCTCGGATGCATGGAACCGAAGTGATCCCAGATCTCGGGGATGGTGTACTCAGGCTTGACAAAGATACCAACGGCCACGCCAACGGCCATGATGATCAGGCAGATACCGAACAGGGGGTAAATCTTGCCGATGATCTTGTCGATGGAGATAAAGGTGGCGATGAAATAATACGTCAGCACAATAATCAGCCAGAACAGCGTTGTCGTGACGACACCGGTCGAACCGGCGTTCTTGAACAGCGTTACGATCAAGCCCGCAGGGCCGACAGCAAACACGGTGCCGACCATGATCAGCAGCACCACGCTGAACACACGCATCACGTTCTTCATGAAGCCGCCGAGGTAGATGCCGGAGATCTCGGAGATGGAAGCGCCGCTGTTGCGCTCGCTCATCATGCCGGAGAAATAATCGTGCACACCGCCGGCGAAAATCGTACCGAAGGTAATCCACAGGAACACGATAGGTCCCCACAGAGCACCCTGCATTGCGCCGAAGATCGGGCCGAGTCCGGCGATGTTCAGAAGCTGAATCATAAACAGCTTCCACTGCGGCAGGACGACATAGTCCACGCCGTCGTTGATCTTGACGGCGGGCGTTTCACGGTCATCCGGGCCGAAGGTGTTTTCCACGACCTTGCCGTAAACGAAATAGCCGCCGATCAGCAGTGCCAGACAAATCAAAAAGCTAATCATTTTTGTACTCTCCTCCTTCACATATTCAGGACGTTTGTCAGCAGGAAACGCCCATATCTCCTGCTTTCGACAACTATCATAGCCAATTTATTAAAAAAATCAATTGCCAGATTCGACAAAAAAATACAGGACTTTTTCGCATAATTTACAGTTTATGCAGAATTTTTCCGTTTTTACTGGAAACGTTTCCATTTTGCTATGAAAAAATTATCGTTGCGAGAATTTATTTTTTCACAATATTAAGGGCATGTTAAGAAAACAAATGTACATCTGATTGTCCGCGGTGTGCGGACAAACTGTTTGGAAGGTTGGCAGATGCCTCCGGCGGCATACTTTTTGCCAGCAGCGGCAAAAAGTATGCAAAAAACGCCGCTTAAACCTGCGGTTTAAGGATCCCTTAGCGCGCCCCGTACCGTTTAGACCGTTGGGGTGTGTCCCGCATGGTTGGGAGTGCTTTGCAAGGGGCTTTAAATGTAAAATCATCCCTGCGATGGCGCTGATTCTGCAAAATATCCGGTGCATGTTTCTTATGTTTTCGTGCCGTCGGGGACACCGGCCCCTACATAAGAAGTACGCACCTCCTACATTTCACACCGTCAGCGGCAGCGGCGCAGGAGGGGAGACAATACAAAGCTTAGGCCACGTCCTACAGATATCCCACTTGTCGACGAAAAAGGAAGTCCAGAAACCATATGGTTTCTGGCGCGCTTTTGGGTACTTTTCCCGCGTGGGAAAAGTACCCCGCCGGAGGCAGGACAAGCCGATTCAACTGCCATTCCCCCCAAAAAAACAGAGCAGGACTTCGCACGCCCTGCTCTGTTCATCTCATGCTTCAAGTCAAAATATTGAACCCCAGCACCACGATGCCGAGGACAACCAGCACAATCCCCGTCGCGCGGTTGAGCGTCTTCGGCGCGGCCTTATTCGCGAACACCGCCGCGATCCGCGCCCAGAGGAGCGTGAACACCACGCACAGCGCCAGCACCGTCCAGTCCGGCGCGCCGCCGATGGCGAAGTGTGACATGGCGCCGGTGAGCGCCGTGAACGTCATGATGAATACGCTCGTCCCGACCGCGGTCTTGAGTTCATAGCCGAGCACCGACGTCAGGATCAGCAGCATCATCATGCCGCCGCCCGCGCCGATAAAGCCGCAGATGAACCCGATCAGAATCCCACACACGAGCGACTGCGCGGCGCGCTTCTTCGCCGAAACGCCCAGCATGGCCTCCTTTGTCGTCATGACGGGGCGGACGATGAATTTGATGCCCAGCAGGAACGTCATGAACACGGAGAAATTGCCCATCGTGTGCGACGGGACAAGGCTCGCCGTGAAGCTCCCGACCACGGTGAAAACCAGCACGCTCGCCATCATAATCAGGCCGTTTTTGACATCGAGATTTCCGTTTTTGTGGTAGGTGTGCGCTGAGACGGCGCTCGCGAGCACGTCGGACGAGAGCGCGATGCCCACCGCCATATACGGATCCATGCCCAGAAATGTGATGAGCATCGGGCTGATGACCGCCGCGGCGCTCATCCCCGCGAAGCCTGTGCCGAGCCCTGCGCCCATACCGGCAAAAAACGTGACCAGAATGGTCAGCAGAATCTTCATGTTACTTCGTCTCCTCGAGAATTTTGTCCAGATTTTGCTCCATGCGCGCCATGGCCGCGAAGAACGCCGCACGAGTCGGCTCGTCGATGCCCGCCATCAGGCCGTCAAAAAAGTCGCTCTGCAGCGCCCGGCCGCGCTCGATGACCGGCGGGGCGCGGTCGGTACAGCGCAGCTCCACCTTCCGCCGGTCGCCCGCCACGGCCTGCCGCGTGAGATAGCCCTCCCGCACGAGCCGGTCGACGTGGATCGATACGAGATTGGCTTTGATGTGCCGTACCTCGACGATGTCCCGCGCCGTTTTATAGGTGGGGTTGTTCGCGAGGAAGAGCAGGATGTCAAACGCCGTCTGCGCAAGGCCCAGCTCCTGACACAGCGGCCGGCAGACCGCGCCGTAGGCCAGCGCCGTCTTGCGCGCAAATTCAATACTCGGATTCATAGCATACCTCTGATTCATCAAAATTAGACAGTTCAATCTTGAACTATTATAGCCCGCTACCCACTACTTGTCAAGCTCCGCCCGCAAAAACAGAAGCAGCGTATGGCATAGCCATACGCTGCTTCTGAAAGTCTTACAGAGTTCGCGCCGCCGCAGCGGCGCAAATAAAGTCCGATTCGTTTTTGCGGCGTGTACGTCGCAAAAAACACCCTGCGCGGAGCGGAGCGAGAGTTTTTTCATGCAAAAGGGCTTGCCCTCTTGCATGTTATTGTCCGCCCTTCACCCGCAGACGGTTGAGCGCGCGGGCGAGGTTGGCCTGCGCCATGCGGTATTCCTGGATGCTGCGCTTCTGGATCATCTCCTCGCGGGCGCGGTCCGCGGCGCGGCGGGCGCGGTTGGCGTCGATCTCCTCGGGGCGCTCGGCTGAGTCGACGAGGACAAGTACGTCGCCGCCCTCCACCTTCACAAGGCCCTCGGAGACGGCGGCGCGGTACTCCTCTCCCTCCGGTGTGCGGCAGCGCAGCTCCCCCGGCACGACCGCCGCAATGATATTGCAGTGGTGCGCGAGGATGCCGGCCTCTCCGTCGACCGTCGGGACGACGAGACTCTCGCAAGGACCCTCGTAGAACGTGTGATCCGCGGCGAGGATGTGTACCTGAAAGGCCTCCATCAGATCTCACCCGCCTTGATCTTCTCCGCCTTCTCCTTCATGTCGTTCAGCGTGCCGACGTTATAGAACGCGGCCTCGGGATATTCATCCACCTCGCCGTCAACGATGGCGCGGAAGCCCTCGAGCGTGTCCTTCAGCGGGACATAGATGCCGGGGATGCCGGTGAACTTCTCGGCAACGTGCGTCGGCTGGGCGAGGAAGCGCTGGAGCTTGCGGGCGCGCATGACGGTCATGCGGTCCTCGTCGCTCAGCTCATCCATGCCAAGGATAGCGATGATATCCTGCAGCTCGCTGTATTTCTGCAGCGTCTCCTGCACGCGGCGCGCGATGCGGTAGTGCTCGGCGCCGACGATGTCCGCCTCGAGGATGCGGGAGGACGAGCCCAGCGGGTCAACGGCCGGATACAGGCCCTGCTCCGCGATTTTACGGCTCAGAACGGTCGTCGCGTCCAGATGCGCGAACGTCGTGGCCGTCGCGGGGTCGGTCAGGTCGTCCGCGGGGACGTAGACCGCCTGCACGGACGTGACCGAGCCGTCCTTCGTGGAGGTGATGCGCTCCTGCAGCTCGCCCATCTCGTTGGCCAGCGTCGGCTGGTAGCCGACGGCGGAGGGCATGCGCCCGAGCAGCGTCGAAACCTCGCTGCCCGCCTGCACGAAGCGGAAGATGTTGTCGATGAAGAGCAGCACGTCCTTGTGCTCAACGTCGCGGAAATACTCGGCCATCGTCAGGCCCGACAGCGGCACGCGCATACGCACGCCGGGGGACTCGTTCATCTGGCCGAACACCAGCGCCGTCTTGGCGGAGACGCCGCTCTCGCGCATCTCACGCCAGAGGTCGTTGCCCTCACGGCTGCGCTCGCCGACACCGGTGAAGATGGAGTAGCCGCCGTGCTCGGTGGCCACGTTGTGGATCAGTTCCTGGATCAGCACGGTCTTGCCGACGCCTGCGCCGCCGAACAGACCGATCTTGCCGCCCTTTGCATACGGAGCCAGCAGGTCGATGACCTTGATGCCGGTCTCCAGGATCTCGGTAGCAGGCTTCTGCTCTGCAAAGCTGGGAGCCTTGCGGTGGATGGGCCAGTGCGGCACATCATCCACCGGGCCTTTGCCGTCGATGGGTCTGCCCAGCGGGTCGAACATACGGCCCAGGGTGGCTTCGCCCACCGGTGCGGTCAGGCCGTGGCCGGTCGCCTGCACGGTCATGCCCTTGCCGAGACCTTCGCTTGCGGAAAGCATGATGCAGCGCACCGTCGTTTCGTTGACGTGCTGCGTCACTTCCATGGTGCGTTCGGTGCCCTCAGCGGTCACCGTCAGCGCCTCCTGCAGGGCAGGCAGCTTGCCTGCTGCGAACTGCACGTCCACAACAGGACCCGCTACGCGGATAATAGTTCCCTGTAACATAACGATTGCCTCTTATATTATAAGTTCGTTCTTTTCTTTAATCCCGCTTCTGCACAGCAGCTGCACCACCGATGATCTCGGTGATCTCCTGGGTGATGGAGCCCTGACGGGTACGGTTGTACTCCAGCTGCAGATCGCGGATCATGTCGTTCGCGCTCTTGGTGGCGGAATCCATGGCGGTCATGCGGGCGCTCTGCTCGGCGCAGTAGCTCTCGGTCATGGCACCAAAGATCATGCCATGCATGTAGATGGGCGCGGTCTGCTCGAACACCGTCCAGGCGTCCGGGAACATCTCCACCTCACCGCTGGGGTCGCCCAGACCCTTGGGGGCGGGCTGCAGATGCTCGCGGTCCAGCGGCAGCAGACGCACCATGGTGGGCTCGCTGGTCAGTGCGTTCTCGATCCTGGTGTAGACGAGGTAGATCTCATCCAGCTTGCCGGACTTGAAGTCGTCGATGGCGTCCACCGTGATGTCGCGGGCGCGCTGCAGGGTGGGCGCGGTGGCACTGTAGCGGAACTCTTCCACCAGACGCGGGTCCTTGTGGTACAGTGCGCGGTAACCTACCTGACCGATCACATAGAACCGGTCGTTCTCATCCGCGTGCTCCTTGAGGAACCGGAGGATGTTCTGGTTGAATGCACCGGCCATGCCCTTGTCTGCCGTCAGCACCAGATAGGCGCGGCGGGGGTTCGACTTTTCGTTGGTACGGTCGTGGAAGAACGGGTGCACCGGCTCCTCCGGCAGATGAGGCACCACCCGGGAGATGGTGTCGCGCATGCGGTTGAAGTAGGGCGAAACGTTCTGGTAATTCTTGCGCGCCTTGCGGAGCTTGGACGAGGAGATCAGGTACATGGCGTTCGTGATCTTCATGGTGTCCTGAATGCTCTCAATGCGCTCTTTCAGCAGCTTACTGGACGGCATGGCTGTCGCCTCCCGCATATGCTTTCCAGGCGTTCAGGATGGCATCGACCTCATCGGGTTCGAGCTTGCCGGTGGCGGTGATCTTGTCCATCGTGCCGGACACATCCGCGCGGAACTGGCGCACAAATGCGGAAGTCTTGGTGCGCAGCTCGGCCGTGGGGATCTCGTCGAGCACGCCATGCGAAGCCAGCGTGAGCAGGACCACCTGCTCTGCGTCGGACTTAGGCTGATACAGCGGCTGCTTGAGCATCTCCATCAGGGCCTTGCCGTGATCCAGCTGGCGGCGGGTCTCGGCGTCCAGATCGGAGCTGAACTGGGCAAAGGACTCCATGTCCTTGTACTGTGCCAGCTCGATACGCAGGTTGGCGTTGGCCTTCTTCATGGCCTTGGTCTGGGCTGCGCCGCCCACACGGGACACCGACAGGCCCACGTTGACAGCCGGGCGGTTGCCGGCGTTGAACAGGGCGCTCTCCAGGAAGATCTGGCCATCGGTGATGGAAATGACGTTGGTGGGGATGTAAGCGGAAACGTCGCCTGCCTGGGTCTCGACGATGGGCAGTGCGGTGATGGAACCGCCGCCCAGGTCATCACGCATGCGGCAGGAGCGCTCCAGCAGACGGGAGTGCAGATAGAACACATCGCCGGGGTAAGCTTCACGGCCGGGAGAACGGCGCAGCAGCAGCGAGATGGCACGGTAGGCCACCGCATGCTTGGACAGATCGTCGTACACGATCAGCACGCTCTTGCCCTTGCCCATGAAGTACTCGGCCAGCGCAGTGCCGGCATAAGGGGCGATGTACTGCAGCGGTGCCGAGTCGGACGCGGTAGCCGCCACGATGGTGGTGTAGCTCATGGCACCGTGCTTCTGCAGGTCGCCTGCCACGCGAGCGATGGAAGAAGCCTTCTGGCCGATGGCCACATAGATGCACAGCACATCCTTGTCCTTCTGGTTCAGGATGGCGTCGGTTGCAATGGAGGTCTTGCCGGTCTGGCGGTCGCCGATGATCAGCTCACGCTGGCCGCGGCCGATGGGGAACATGGAGTCGATGGCCAGGATGCCGGTGTGCAGCGGGGTGTCCACGCTCTGGCGCTCCAGGATGCCGGGGGCCTGCTTCTCGATGGGGTTGTAGCCCTCTGCCTCAATGGGGCCCTTGCCGTCGATGGGCTCGCCCAGGGGGCTGATGACGCGGCCCAGGAAGCCGTCGCCCACCGGGATACCGGCGCGCTTGCCGCTGCGGGTCACCAGAGTGCCCACGCCCACTTCCTCGATCTTGTCAAACAGCATGATGCCCAGATGATCGGGCTCCACGCTTTCCACCATGCCCTTTGCACCGTTGTCAAAGGTAACGATCTCGCCGTAAACGGCCTGATCCATGCCCTTGACGTCCACAACGCCGTCGGCTGCGGAGATCACGGTGCCGCCCTCTGCGGTCGTGGCGGCGGGCTTGTAGTCCTCCACACGGGTCTGCATCACAGCCAGGCTGGGCGCATCCGCCGTAATGGCGGCCAGAGCGCTCTTGCCGGAGTTGTCGAACACACGGTCGCCCACCTGCAGCACATAGCCGGAGATCAGGTCCGGCTCCACGCTGACGGTCAGCTCCACCTCAGCGGCACCGTACTGCTTTTTCAGCTGGGTGCGGATGCGCTCCACGGCGTCCTCAGCCGGGGTACGGGCACAGTGCAGATAAGCCTTTAAAATCTCAGACGCGCTTGCCATCGCTCTCCCCCGCTTTCTGCAGCAGGTCGTCCAGCATACGGGCATCATCCTGCTGCGTGAGGTTGCGCTCCAGCACCTTTGCGCACATGGTGCGGGTCAGGTCGGCGATCTGTGCGTCGGCCTGGCGCAGCTTGCTGGCGCGCTCTGCTTCTGCAGCTGCCTTGCCCTCGGCCACGATGGCGTCGGCCTGACGCTGTGCCTCAGCCAGCAGCTGATCCTTCTGTTTTTCGGCCTGCTGTGCGCTCTCTTCGCGGCGGGCAGCGGCCTCAACGTCCACATTGTGCAGCTTGTCGTTTGCTGCAGCCAGGGCAGCTTCTGCCTTGGTCTTTGCATCCTGCGCATTGGCCAGCTCATCGTCCACCATCTTCTGGCGCTTGTCCAGCACGTCCTGCACAGGCTTGAACAGGAACTTGCGCAGCAGCGCGTACATGATGAGAACGTTGACCACGGTCCACAGCAGGTTGATATCGAGTTTCAGCATTCGTTCACGCCTCCATTATCAGCCCAGGAACAGGATGATCAGCAGTGCAACAACGAAGCCGAAAATTGCGGTACCTTCTGCCAGAGCAGCGCCCAGCAGCAGGTTGGTCTGGATCTTGCTGGCAGCCTCGGGCTGACGGGAGATAGCCTCCGTTGCCTTACCGGTTGCAATACCAATGCCAATGCCGCCGCCAATGCCGGTCAGCGCTGCAATGCCAGCGCCCAGAGCAATCAAACCGTTCATAAGTAAAATCTCCTTTATTATCAAATTTGTGCTGCCTTCTCCCAGCGGGAAGGCGTTTGGTGGTTATTCCTCTCCGCCGATGCTCTCTTTCATGAACAGCGAGGTCAGGAACACAAAGACGTAGGTCTGGATCAGGCCGTCGAACAGGTCAAAGTAGAGACTGAACACGGCAGGAACGAAAACGGGCACCACCAGCTTGATCAGCTCCATGATGACGAATGCGCCCAGCACGTTGCCGAACAGTCGCATGCACAGGCTGGTAGGCCGGATGGCGATTTCCAGAATGTTCATGGGGGTCATGACCGGGGTGGGGGCAGCCAGGCTCTTGAGGAAGCCGACGCCGCCGCGTGCGCGGATGCCGGAACCTTCAATGAGCACGATGCTCATCAGGGCCAGCGCAGCGGTCACGTCCAGATCCTTCGTGGGGGGCTTGACGCCGAACACGCCGATCAGGTTCGAGCAGGCAATGTAGATGGCCACGGTCATCAGATAGGGCACATAACATGCGCCCTCCTTGCCCAGCAGGCCTTCAAAGAAATTTTTGCCCGCAGTGTAGGCCATTTCCAGCACAGCCTGACGCTTGCTGATGTGGTCTACCTTCAGGTTACGGGTGAGCAGGATGGAACCCAGCACGACCAGCACCATGATCACCCAGCTGATGACCACGGATTCCGGGATCTGCAGCGGGCCGACCTTGACGTACTCGACGGTGAGCTCTTCCATCAGGGCTTGGGTCAACTTGTTCATTTATTTTTCCTCCTTCCTGAAGAATGGGGTCCGGGTCTGAGGGTCGGTTCCGGCGATATTCTGCCCCGCAAAAGGGCTGCACCGCACACCGGCTCCACACCTTCTTATCGCATGAAAAAAAGGCCAAAGAACGTGAAAAAAGCAAGGAAGGCGCTGGTGTTCAAAGCCCTGCGCGCCCTCCTTTTTCCGGTTCGTTCGTCTTTTTCCGTTCAGTATGATAGTACGATTGACGAAAATTGACAAGCCCCTTCCTGTACATTCTACCTTTTGTTATATTATATTTCACAGGCTTCTCGAAAAAGTTGTGCAACCTGCTTTGTTTTTGCCTTCTCTGCTGCACTTTTTACACAGTTTTCTTAACCAATTTTTAGCTTTCCGGGCCATGCAGGTGTCAAAATTGCCCCTTTGTAGAACTTTTATATAATGGGTATATAAAAAAAGTATAAGTCAAAGGCCTGTGATGCACGGTCAGATTGACAGAACTTTGTCGATACCTATTTATAAAAGAAAGTGTCCGGTTTCCTGCGGGATCAGGCCGCCTTCTTTTCACCGCGGCGGAACAGCAGCCGGAAAATGGCACGGCTCAGCGGGCCACAGTACAGCATCTGCCAGCACAGGGCCATGGGCATGTTGCAGCCCCAGGTGTGCACCCAGGTGCCGAAGCTCGGCTCCTTGAACAGCAGCGTTGCCACCAGGCTCATCACCGGGCACATGATGCAGACGATCATCAGCGAGATGGCATAGGTGATGAACTGCGGCCGGTCGGTGGGCTTCATGAAAGTGAAAGCCAGTGCGGTGGCCAGCTTTTCCACCACAAAGAACTCCAGCACAAAGGCCACAGGCACCATGATGGGCATTTCGTGCAGGGCCATGCCGAAGGTGGCGTTGGTCACGCCGCCGGTGGCCAGTGCCACGTTGTAAACGATCATGCCATAGACCATGATGGCAGCCATGATGATGGTGAAGATGATTTTTTCCGGTAACGTTTTGGGCATTTTGGTTTGTACTCCGTTTCTTTTTTGTTGTCCGAACTTTCGCCGCAAAAAAGCAGCCCCGCGGGAACTTTCGTCTCGCGGGGCTGCTGCGACTACCATTGATTGGCGTTATTCTAGCACAAAAAACGGCTCTGCATAATACCCCGCTGGCATTTTCTCCCCTTTTTCGCAAAATCCTTCACGAACGACCCAGAACTTTTATCACAATCCAAAAAAACATGCCCATCCGGCAGCATCTCTGGGGTGATCTGCCTCACGCATTCCGCCGGAACACCCCGCATGCGATCGGCCCGGCCGCCAGCAGCAGCAGAGGTTTTTCACAAGAGGGGTCCAAGGTTGGGCAGAGCGCGCAGAAACGCCGGTCTGCGGACCGTTTTTGTTGTATTTTGCCGGTTGTTTTCAAGATTTCAACAAAAATTTGTCTATTTCTTTGTATAGTCTGCGAATGGACAAACGATGCACCCGCATGTATAATAAAGCCAGAAACCAGAGAAGTACAGCAGAAGCTCAAATGAGAGCTAATCCCGCTGACTTGAAGCAGAAAGGAGCGAGACCGATGGTCGATATGGAACCCGCACAGCAGGGACAGGCTGTCGGGGTTCGCTGAGAAGCAAAACAGAGGCTCACCACAAACGGGATGTTTCCCCCGTATAAAAACACAACGATAATGAGCCAGTCTTGAGCGTCAACATTGCGATATAACGACAGCCTGTCGATAAATCTAGACCCCCGGCAATTCAAATAGATCCGCCGAAGGTGATCACCGATGAAGGTATCTTTTGTACGGAGACAGTTATTTGAATAGCAAAAAAGGAGTTCTACCAATGTACTAGTCAAGATGCCCCAGCAAATCTAACTCGAAAGAATGTGGTAATATGAAATTCATCTTCAGAATCTCGGTGCCGCACTCCATCAGTTAAGAAAAGGGTCATTCCAATGTTCTAGTGTAAATCGTTCCCCTTGATTCCATCCCCGGTTTTCAGGTGTGTTTGATGTTTCTAAGGAGAGTCACCCTATGAAACGTTTACTCCGAAAATGAGGAAATCCAAGGAGAAGAGGCTTATGACTCCGAAGAAGTAAGTATCCAGCCGGACGAGGGCTTGCAACCGCCTCGTCCGGCTGGTTTTATTTTACCCAGTATCTACCGGTAGTTTATTCAAGTTTTACGCAGCTCCGTTAAATCCGGTTCTTGCATTTTCATCCCCCTATGGTATACTGGCAAAAAAAGGGAGGTGCATTTTATGCAGTTGGCGTTTTCCTGGTGGCAGCTCTTTGACGTCCTTTTGAGCATTTTATGGCTGATTTCCGGCGTCCGTGATTTTATGGGCAAAGACCCTCTGATCCGTCTCCCCTTCAACCAGTACGAACGGGACCCGGAATATCGTGCCTTCTGGCAGAAGAAAAACGGCGTGTTTTACATGCTCAACAGCATCGCCTTTCTGATCTTAACCTTCATACCTGTTACATCGCTGATCTACCGCATCATCTTCGGCATCGCCATCGTGGGAGATCTTCTCTATCTGATTGCCTACGAGGCCTGGGAGCACAGCGCAGACTGACCCGCCGGGAAAGGAGTGTGCCATGAACCTGCATCTTTCCGACTGGGAGTGGCTGCGTGTCGTCACCTCTTTGCTGTTCATCTGGCGCGGCATCCAGGATCTGCGTGATCGCAGCGGAACAGCCTGGAAAACCGAGGACGAGCGCAAAAACTTCCGCAAATTTTCCGGTGTGACCCTGATCCTCGGCGGTGCAGCCTTTCTGTTCAATACAATTTTGCCGGACATCGAGCCGTGGAATATCATTCTGCTGGTAGCGGCATATCTGGCCTGCATCGGTTTTGTCATCTCCAACCTGTGCTACCACGGCAGCCGAGACGACAAGGATAAAAAATAGCTTCCGCCTCTTGCGCTCCCTTTCTCATCCTGCTACAATGAGAAAAAACGCAGGAGGTATTTTGTTATGGTCAAGCATATCATTCTGTGGCAGCTGAAGGACGAGCTGTCCGACGCCGAAAAGGCCGCCGTGAAGGCTGGCATCAAGGAAGGCCTAGAGGGCCTTGTGGGCAAGGTGCCCGGCCTGCTGGAAGTGCATGTGAACATCAACGGCCTGCCCACGTCCAACGCAGACGTGATGCTGGACACCACGCTGGAGAGCTTTGAGGCCCTGAAGGGCTACGCCGTGCATCCCGCCCATGTGGCCGTGGCCGACGGCAAGGTGCGCCCCTACACCAAGACCCGCGTGTGCATGGACTACGAGGTGTAAAACCCTCTCAGTCTCGCATCCGCTCGACAGCTCCCCCGATGGGGGAGCTTTTTTTTGCGTGTGCCGTAAAATTTCAAAAGCTCGCCCTTCGGGAGAGCTGTCAAAACCGGCAGGTTTTGACTGAGAGGGTTCTTTCTTCATATTTTTATTGACAAACCCGCTTTTTTTGCGTATTATAAACATAATAATGGCATTGGCTGAGAAGAGAAGAGTACGCATCGTCTGCGCCTGACAGAAAGCCCGAAGGATGGAAGCGGGCAGGCCGCGCGAAGCGGAAAATGGTCTCGGAGCCTGCACGGGTGAACAGTGAGCCCGTGACGGTGTGGCGTCCGTTAGCGCGCCGGGCTGGTTTTTACGCCAGCACAAGGCCTTGCCCGCAAGGGCAGGGCGAAGCAAGGTGGTACCACGAAAGTGCAGCGCTCTCGTCCTTGTCCGGTTCAAATACCGGCAGGACGGGAGCGTTTTTCGTTGCAATGCCAAAAGGAAAGGAAGAATTACCCCTATGAGTGAACACAAGACATTCTACATCACGACCCCCATCTACTACCCCAGCGACAAGCTGCACATCGGCCACAGCTACACCACCGTGGCCTGCGACGCACTGGCCCGCTTCAAGCGCATGCAGGGCTACGACGTCATGTTCCTGACCGGCACCGACGAGCACGGCCAGAAGATCCAGGACAAGGCCGCCGACGCCGGCGTGACCCCCAAGGAGTACGTGGACAAGATCGTGGCCACTGTCAAGGATCTGTGGAAGCTGCTGGACGTCAGCTACGACCGCTTCATCCGCACCACCGACGACTACCACATGGAGTCCTGCCAGAAGATCTTTACCAAGCTCTACGAGCAGGGTGACATCTATAAGGGCGAGTACATCGGCCACTACTGCAAGCCCTGCGAGAGCTTTTGGACCGACAGCCAGCTGGTGGACGGCAAGTG
>USAC01000019.1 GCA_900552475.1 uncultured Eubacteriales bacterium
CGGAGTATCTTGCCTATCTCGATTCGCTTCATATTTCGCGGATCGTCTGCGGCAAAACGCGAATCGACCTGCGCAGAGCTGCGGAAATCCTGTACTCTGAGTTTGGCGTGGAACGCATGGCGATCGTTGGCAGCGGCACGATCAATGCAGCCTTCCTCCATGCGGGACTGCTGGATGAGGTCAGCATTCTGCTCGGCCCCGGAATCGATGGACGAAAAGGCATGACCTCCACCTTTGACGGTCTGCCCATGGGCACAGAGCCTGTCAACCTAAAGCTTACAAGTGTGCAGCCCTATAAAGATGGCGCAGTCTGGCTGCGGTACACACTGTAATAACGCTCCGGACACGGATAACCCCTCTGCCGACACTCAGTCAGGGTGTCGGCAGAGGGGTTTGCCTATTCAGGATGATAGCGAACAAATCACAGATGCCTTCCGGTGACGTTTTCCGTATTCTGCGCAATTTCCTCCGGCGTCCCGGCAGCGACAATGCGCCCGCCCTGCTCTCCGCCGCCGGGACCCATGTCGATGATATAGTCCGCATTGCGAATTACGTCCAGATCATGCTCGATGACAATAACAGTTGCACCGCTTTCTACCAGTCGGTCAAAGACCAGCAAAAGCGTCTGCACATCCAACGGGTGCAGACCGATGGTCGGCTCGTCAAAGATAATTATCGAGGTGTCCTGCTGCCGCCCCATCTCGGATGCCAGCTTCAGCCGCTGGGCTTCGCCACCCGAAAGACTTGGCGTGGCTTCTCCAAGAGTCAGATACCCAAGTCCCAAGTCCTGCAAAACTTGCAAACGGGCAGAAACAGTTTTCATATCCCCACAGGCGGAGAGCGCCTGCTTGACGTCCATATCCATGACCTCCGGCAGAGAATACGCTTCTCCGGCCTTATTTTTCCGCTGAACCTGTTCCGCTTCCCGGCGATACCGGCTGCCCCGGCAATCCGGGCAGGGAATTTCCACATCCGGCAGAAACTACACATCCAGACTGATGGAGCCTGTTCCGTCGCAGGTCGGGCAGCGGAGCTATCCGGTATTGTAGGAGAAATCTCCTGCCTTATAGCCCAGTGCTTTGGCCTCCGGCAGTCTTGCATAGGCCTTGCGCAGCTCGTCGTGAACATTGGCATAGGTGGCCACGGTAGAGCGGACATTGATGCCGATGGGTGCGGCGTCGATCAGCTTGACCTGCCGGATGCCTTCTGCACAGATTTTCTTTACATGAGCCGGCTGCGCCGTTCCGTTTGTCAGGGCTTCCAGCGCGGGAATCAGGCTTTCCAGAATCAGCGTGGTCTTGCCGGAACCGGATACGCCGGTCACCACCGTCAGCCGCCCCTTGGGAATATCCGCTTCCAAGGGCTTCACGGTGTGGACGGCATCCGTGGAGAGATGGATGTGCCCCAGCTCAAACATCTCCTGCGCCGCCGCTTTCTTCCGAAGGGGCGGCGTTTTCCCTCTCAGAAAAGGGCCGATTTTGGAATGGGAGTCGGCTGCGATCTGCGGGATAGTACCCTGTGCGATGATTTGCCCGCCGTCTGCTCCGGCCTCCGGCCCCATCTCCACCACCCAATCCGCTTCGGACAGGATCTGCGTGTCGTGATCTACCAATATGACCGAATTGCCGTCGGCAATCAGATCGTGCATCACATCGGTCAGTCCCACAATATTGGACGGGTGCAGACCGATGGACGGCTCGTCGAGGACGTACAGCACCCCCGTCGTGCGGTTGCGCACGGCGCGGGCGAGCTGCATCCGCTGGCGCTCGCCGGTGGAGAGCGTCGCGGCGGAGCGGTCGAGCGAGAGATACCCCAGCCCGAGGTCGAGCAGGCGGCGCGCCGTGGCGGTGAACGCCTCACAGATGCTCTGTGCCATGGGACGCATCACGTCGGGCAGGCTCTCCGGTACGCCGCGCACCCACTCCGTGAGCTCGCTCAGCGGCATGGTGCAGGCGGCGTCGAGCGGGATGCCGCGCAGCAGCGGCGCGCGGGCGGCACCGGAAAGGCGCGTGCCGCCGCAGTCGGGGCAGACCTCCTCCTTCAAAAACCGCTCCACGCGCTTCATGCCCTTCTCGTCCTTGACCTTGGCGAGGGCGTTTTCCACGGTGTAGACGGCGTTGAAGTAGGTGAAGTCCAGCTCGCCCGCCTGATTGGAGTTTTTCGCGTGGTAGAAAATGTGCTTTTTCTCGGCGGGGCCGTGGAAGACGATGTCCTTTTCCTGCGCCGTCAGGTCGCGGAAGGGCACGTCCGTGCGCACGCCCATCTCTCGGCAGACGTCGGTCATCAGCGACCACATCAGGCTGTTCCACGGGGCGACGGCGCCGCCGTCGATGGTGAGCGAGTCGTCCGGGACGAGCGTTTCAAGGTCGACCGTCCGCACGGTTCCCGTGCCGCCGCAGTGCTGGCACGCGCCCTGGGAGTTGAAGGCCAGCTCCTCGGCGGACGGCGCGTAAAAGTGCGCGCCGCAGTCGGGGCAGACGAGCTCCTTCCCGGCGGCGACGGCGAGCGTCGGCGGCAGATAGTGCCCGTTCGGGCAGCGGTGGCTGGCAAGGCGCGAGTACATGAGCCGCAGGGAGTTCAGAAGCTCCGTCCCGGTGCCGAATGTGCTGCGGATGCCGCCGACGCCCGGCCGCTGGTGCAGCGCGAGCGCCGCGGGGACATAGAGCACCTCGTCCACGGCGGCGCGCGCCGCCTGCGTCATGCGGCGGCGGGTGTAGGTGGACAGAGCCTCGAGATAGCGGCGCGAGCCCTCGGCGTACAGCACACCCAGCGCGAGCGAGGACTTGCCCGAGCCGGAAACGCCCGCCACGCCGACGATTTTGTGCAGCGGAATGTCCACGTCCACGTTTTTCAGGTTGTGGACGCGCGCACCCCGCACGAGAATTTTGTCAATCATGGGGTCAATTCCTCCGGATACCGGTAAAATTTTCCCCTCTATTGTATCAGCATTGCGCGCGGCGGGCAAGTGCCCGTCAGCACAGCGGGGCGAAGATGCGCAGAACGCCGTCGATGATCCAGCGGCGGGAGTAGCGCTTCATGTCACAGGCTTCGACCGCGCGGCACTGCGACTGCGTGGCGAGAAAGTCCTCCTTCACGCGCGCGACGATGCTGCCGCGGTAGAAGAGGGAGTTGTTCTCAAAGTGCAGAAACAGGCTGCGGTAATCGAGGTTCACCGTCCCGACGGTCGCGGCGCGGTCGTCGCAGACGAGACTCTTCGCGTGGACAAAGCCGGGGGTGTACTCATAGATTTTCACCCCGCCCGTCAGCAGCACCTGATAGAAGCTGCGCGACATGCGGAAGATGAGCTTCTTGTCCGGGATGCCCGGCATGATGATGCGCACGTCCACGCCGCGCTGCGCCGCCGCGAGCATCGCGTCCAGCAGATCGTCGCCGAGCATGAGATAGGGCGTGAAGAACCACGCGTAGTCCGTCGCCTGCGACAGAAGGTCGATATAGAGCCGGTTGCTCGTCGCCTCGGAGTTGAGCGGGGAGTCGTAATAGCTCAGCACCCAGCCGTCCTGCGCGGCGGGCTCGGCGGCGGCCGCCGCGGGCGGCATGGGCATCGGCTCCTCCTTCTGCAGCGAAAACGCGTTCCAGAACGTGAGGAACATGTGCGTGAAGCTGCGCACCGGCGCGCCCGTCAGGCGGAAGCCCGTGTCCTTCCAGTGGCCGTAGGGGTGCTCGCGGTTGATGTACCGGTCGGCGAGATTCACGCCGCCGCTGTAGGCGACCGCGTCGTCCACGATGAGCATTTTCCGGTGGTCGCGGTAGTTGGCCGTCCCCTTCAGCGCGAGCAGGGGGTTGAACGTCGCGCAGCGGATGCCCAGCTTTTCAAGCGCGAGGGCGTTGCTGAAGTTGAACGTCGAGATGCTCCCGAGGTCGTCGTACATCACGCGCACGTCCAGCCCCTCGCGCACCTTCTGCGCGAGGATGTCGACGATGCTCTGCCACATCTCGCCCGGCTCGATGATGAAATACTCGAGATAGATCGTCTTTTTTGCCGCTCGGAGGTCGGTGAGCATGTCGGGGTACATCGCATCGCCCAGCGGGTAATAGCGGACGTCCTCGGCGCGCATGAGGGGATAGCCGGTCTTATGCTCCAGCCAGCGGACGGTCTGTTCCATGCGCTTTTCCCCCTCGAAGGGCGTCCCGCCGCAGGGGAGCGGAGCCGGCTGCCCGGCCTCCTGCACGCGGCGCAGGCGCTTTCGCAGCGGGCGTGCCGTGCGCCTGTTGCCGAAGAGAAGGTACAGCAGCGCACCCGCGACCGGTACCGTGAGGATCACAAGCAGCCACAGGATTTTATACGCCGTCTCGTCGCGCTTGATGATGATAAACAGCACCAGCAGCACCGCCGCGACGGACAGCGCCAGCGTGATGTACGCCGCATACGGCGACAGCCACTTCACCAGCAGCAGAATCCAGAGCGCCTGCACCGCCGCGGCCGGAATGACGGTCAGCACCCGCCGAAGCATTTTCGACATGAAGAAAACTCCTTTCCCGCGCGGAGAAACCCGCGCAGATCATATGTGGACAAATTCCCTGTTCTTATGATACACTATACCGTAAAAGAGCAACGATGTAAACCGATCAGGAGGAAACACCATGCCCGTTCAGGTCAAGCCCATGATCGCCGAGGCTTTCATCCGGCTTTCAAAGCAAAAGAATATCGACAAGATCACGGTCAAGGATCTGGTGGAGGCCTGCGGCATCTCCCGCCAGACGTTTTACTATCACTTTCAGGACATTCTGGAGGTCATCGAGTGGTCGCTGGATCAGGCGTTTTCGCACCTGCTCGAGCAGAGTCTCGCCGCCGACGACCCGGAGGCCGTCCTGCGCGGCTTTCTCGAGACGTCGGAGGAGTCGGCGGAGCTGCTGCAGAAGCTCCTCCACTCGCAAAAGCGCGAGCAGGTCGAGCGGCTCCTCGTCCGCTCCGTGCGCACTTATTTAAAAGAGGTGATCGAGCGCAGAGGCCCCGTGCCGGGGCTCTCGTACGAGGACATGGACACGGCACTCAGCTTCTGCACATACGGGGTCGTGGGGCTGCTGCTCGAGAGCTGCGAGAAAAAGAGCGCCGACCGTGCCCGCCGCGCACGGCAGATGCACCATCTGCTCGCGGGCCGCATCGGGGAGGACGGGCCGTTCCCCGTCAAATAACAGCATACCCTCGGGCGGGCAATTTGCCTATTTACAATCTGCGCCATCTGTCCGGACAGATCCGCAGGAGTGTCAAAAATTCTGACACTCCTGCGTTTTTGTCAGGACACGGCGGGCAAACTGATAGTGGAAAACCGCACCGGGGTCTGCTATAAAAGAGCTATCCCAAAGATGAAAGGGCGTGTGAGCCATGCAACCAACCCCCGGGGTCTTTACCGGCAAGCTCTGCGAGCTGGAGCGGCAGTACGGCGACGCCGTCGACCGCCTGCGCCTGTATCAGCAGGCGGATCACGAGCAGGTGCGCCGCGAGCTGCAGGCGCTCTGGCAGGACTGCCGCGAGCGCGAGCTGCAGATGCGCGAGAGCGTCCGCGAGAGCCGATCGCCCGCCGTCGCGGCGCTGTCTCAGGCGCAGCTGACGTATGAACTCGAGGTGCAGCGCATCCTGCGCGACGAGCTGCCGGCGTATCTCCACGGCGAGAACACCTGCCGCGACGCCGATCGGGCCGAGGCGGCGAGTCTCTACGGCGAATACGCCATCGACTTCGCGGCGCAGGCCGTGCGCCACGCGCTGCTCGCGGCGCTCTCGGCCATCGACCTGCAGATGAGCTGCGATGAGACCAATCAATCCCAGTCCCCAAATGAAACGGAGGAATCTGTATGAATGAAGTGAAATCCCCCAAAAAGCCCCTGCTGTTTTACTACATCCTCGTGCTGATGTTTCTGCTGCTGTTCAACCTCCTCGCCATGCCGTGGATGGCCGAGCACCGGATTCAGGACGTGGACTACAACACCTTCGTCACCATGACCGAAAACGGCGAGATCGGCAAGGTGGAGATCCAGCAGCAGAACAACCGCATCCTCTTTACGAAAGCCGACGGCTCCACCGTCTATAAAACGGCCATGGTGCCGGACGACGACCTCGTCTCGCGTCTGCTGGCGGCGGGCATCTCCACCACCGGCGAGGAGATCGAGCAGACCTCCGTGCTCACGAGCATCCTCGCCTGGATCGTGCCGCTGCTCGTGTTTATCTTCATCGGCCAGCTCCTCTCGCGCAGCATGATGAAGAAGATGGGCGGCAGCAACTCTATGATGTTCAACATGGGCAAGTCCAACGCCAAGGTCTATGTCAAGTCCGCCGAGGGCATCAAGTTCGACGACGTCGCCGGCGAGGACGAGGCGAAGGAGAACCTCACCGAGATCGTCAACTATCTGCATGATCCCGGCAAGTATCAGGAAATCGGCGCGTCCATGCCCAAGGGCATCCTGCTCGTCGGCCCTCCGGGTACCGGCAAAACGATGCTCGCCAAGGCCGTCGCCGGTGAGGCGAACGTCCCGTTCTTCTCCATGTCCGGCTCGGAATTCGTCGAGATGTTCGTCGGCATGGGCGCGAGCAAGGTGCGCGACCTGTTCCGTCAGGCGAAGGAGAAGGCGCCCTGTATCGTCTTTATCGACGAGATCGACGCCATCGGCAAAAAGCGCGACGGCCAGATGGGCGGCAACGACGAGCGTGAGCAGACGCTCAACCAGCTGCTGACCGAGATGGACGGCTTCGAAGGAAACACCGGCGTCATCATCCTCGCCGCGACGAACCGCCCCGAGTCCCTCGACCCGGCGCTCACGCGCCCCGGCCGCTTTGACCGCCGCGTGCCGGTGGAGCTGCCCGACCTCAAGGGCCGCGAGGAGATCCTGAAGGTTCACGCCAAAAAGATCAAGGTCGCCGAGGACGTCGACTTCAACAAGGTCGCGCGTATGGCGAGCGGCGCTTCCGGCGCGGAGCTTGCAAACATCGTCAATGAAGCGGCGCTTCGCGCCGTGCGCAACGGCCGCCGCTTTGCCACGCAGGCGGACCTCGAGGAGAGCATTGAGGTCGTCATTGCGGGCTATCAGAAGAAGAACGCCATCATGACCGACCAGGAAAAGCGCATCGTCTCCTACCACGAGATCGGCCACGCCCTCGTCGCGGCGAAGCAGACGAACTCCGCCCCCGTCCAGAAGATTACCATCGTCCCCCGCACCTCCGGCGCGTTGGGCTATACGATGCAGGTCGAGGAGGGCAACCACTACCTCATGAACAAGGAGGAGCTGGAGAACAAGATCGCGACGTTCACCGGCGGCCGCGCGGCGGAGGAGGTTGTGTTCGGCTCCGTGACCACCGGCGCCTCGAACGACATTGAGCAGGCGACAAAGCTCGCCCGCGCCATGATTACCCGCTACGGCATGAGCGACGACTTCGATATGGTCGCGCTCGAGACGGTCACGAACCAGTACCTCGGCGGCGACGCGTCGCTCGCGTGCTCGGCCGAGACGCAGACGCAGATCGACCGGCAGGTCGTCGCCCTCGTCAAGCGCCAGCACGAGAAGGCGCTGCAGATCCTGCACGACAACCGCGAAAAGCTCGACGAGCTGGCGAACTTCCTCTATGAGAAGGAGACGATCACCGGCGAGCAGTTCATGCAGATTCTCAACGGGTGAGCGTGATGAACCTCCTGTTCTGCATCGACCGGGGATTTATCCCGCTGCTCGGCACCTGCGTGCGCTCCATCCTGAAAAACGGAGGCTATGAACGCTATGAGGCGTATGTACTCCACTCCGACCTGACGCAGGCCGATCAGGCGGCCATCCGCCGCTTCGGCGGCGAGCGGATGCACTTTACGTTCCTGACCGTGCAGGAGGAGCTGTTCGAGGGCTTCCCGTCCTCGGAGCGCTATCCGCGCCAGATCTACTACCGGCTGATCGCGCCGCTCCTGCTGCCGCGCGATATGGAGCGCATCCTGTATCTCGACGTCGACACCGTCGTCGTCAACCCCCTGACGGAGCTGGAGACGCTCCCGTTCGGCGACGCGTGGTTCATGGCCTGCACACATGTACGCTACGCGCTCTCGAAGCTCAATCAGGTGCGGCTGGGCATGGATCTCGGGAAGGATACGCCGTATCTCAACTCCGGCGTGATCCTCTATAACCTCCCGGCCTTCCGCGAGGGGCTGGACATCGCGCGCATCCGCGATTACGCGGAGGAGAAGAAAAGTGCGCTCGTCCTACCGGATCAGGACATCCTCACCGCCGTCTGCGGCGAGCACGTCCGCCTGCTCGACCCGCTGCGCTATAACCTCAGCGACCGGATTCTGGCGTTCCACAACGCCGACCTGCGCAGTCCCCAGCTCGACGCCGACTGGGTGCGGCGAAACGGCGTCATCGTCCACTACTGCGGCAAAAACAAACCGTGGCACGAAAACTACCGCGGCGTGCTCGACGTATTCTACCGCGAAATTGCCGCCGAAAAAGAATGAGCGAAGCCCGCAGACCGGGAAAATGGTCTGCGGGCTTTCATAATACGCGCTTTTTTGTGAATAAATACCGCCGCTGCGCTTGTCAGCGGGACGGCTTTGTGCTATAGTTACACTGTATTTTTACGCATAGGGGGCGCAATATGGCGCAGCTTTCCCAAAAACGGCTGTTTTTACTGGACATGGACGGCACGATTTACCTCAGCGACCGGCTCTTTGACCGCGTACCGGAATTTCTGGCGCGCGTGCGCGGGAGCGGCGGCCGGGCCGTGTTCCTCACGAACAACTCCTCGCGCGGCGTGGAGGATTATATCGAAAAGCTCCGCGCGATGGGGATCGAGACGGCGCGGGAGGACTATGTCACCTCCGTCGACGCCGCCATCCGTCACCTGCGGCTGCACCACCCCGGCAGGCGGTGCTACGTCTTCGGCACGCGTTCGTTTGCGCGCCAGCTGGAGCAGGCGGGGGTTCCCCTCGCCGCAGGGCGGGACGGGGCGGAGGTACTTTTGTGCGGGTTTGACACGGAACTGACGTTTCAGAAGCTCGAGGACGCGTGCATTCTCCTCGGCCGCGGCGTCCCGTTCGTCGCGACGAACCCAGACTGGGTCTGCCCGACGTGGTATGGCTCAGTGCCGGACTGCGGGAGCGTGTGCCAGATGCTCACGCGCGCGACCGGGCGTGAGCCGGTCTTTGTCGGCAAGCCCCGGCCCGACATGGTGCGTCTTGCGATGGAGCGCACAGGCTTTTCCGAGGAGGAGACGGTCGTCGTCGGCGACCGGCTCTATACGGACGTCGCCTGCGGTGTAAACGCCGGGGTCGACACGGTGTTTGTCCTCTCCGGCGAGGGGACGTGCGCCGACATCGAACGATTTGACATCCACCCGACGTGGGTGCTGCAGGACATCGCGGCCATCTGCCGCGAGATGGAGGAAAACCGATGAAACTCAACTATAAACGCACAATTCTGGTGGGCTTTGCCTTTTTCCTGATCTGCGCCTTCTGGCAGGCGTATGACAACACGATTCCCCTGATTCTGACGAACAAGTTCGGCATGAGTCAGGCGTGGTCGGGCGTGATTATGGCGCTCGACAACATTCTGGCGCTGTTCCTGCTGCCGCTGTTCGGCGCGATCAGCGACCGCTGCACGAGCCGCCGCGGCCGCCGCACGCCGTTCATCGTCGTCGGTACGCTCATCGCAGCGGTGCTGCTCATCGTGCTCTCGTTCGTCGACAGCGCGCAGCTCCGCCACATCCGCGACGTCTCCACCATCGACGATCCGCAGGCGCTCGAGACGATCTATGAGCGCGAGAGCGGCTCGACGCTCATCACGCCCGCGGGGCAGAAGTTCGTCCTCGGCGAGAAGTTCACGCTCGAGGAGTTCACCGCCATCCGCAGCCAGATCACGCAGGACGGCGAGATGGTCACGAACCCCGACTATACGAACTACGTCGTCCCCGCGCGGCAGGCCTGCGCTTGGCAGGCGACGGCCGAGAGCCCCACGACGCTCGTGTTCTCCATCGTGCTGCTGCTCATGATTCTCGTGTCGATGGCCGTGTTCCGTTCGCCCGCGGTCGCGCTCATGCCGGACGTCACGCTCAAGCCCCTGCGCTCGAAGGCGAACGCCGTCATCAACCTCATGGGCTCGGCGGGCGGCATCCTCGTGCTGATTCTCGGCATGGTGTTCGCCACCTCCGCCGTGCGCAACTCCCTCATGAGCTACACCGGCTATTTCGGCATCATCGCGGCGGTTATGCTTGCGGCACTCGTCGTGTTCATGCTGACGGTGCGCGAGCCGGAGTGGGCCGCCGAGATGCGCGAGCAGTCCGTGGCCCTCGGACTGGAGGAATCCGGCGAGAACGGCGAGGGCGGCGGGCGCAGGCTCTCAATGGATGAGATCAAGTCGCTGGTGTTCATCCTGCTGAGCATCGTACTGTGGTTCTTCGGCTACAACGCCGTCACGAGCAAATACTCCGTCTACGCCTCCAATATCCTGCACAAGGACTATAACCTCACGCTCATTATCGCGCAGGCCGCGGCCATCGTCGCCTATCTCCCCGTGGGCTTCATCGCCTCGAAGGTGGGGCGCAAGAAGACGATCCTCGCGGGCGTCCTGATGCTGACGGCGGCCTTCACCGTGGCGAGCTTCCTCAACGCGAGCAGCCCGACCATGCTCATGAACGCGATGTTCGCCCTCGCGGGCATCGCGTGGGCGACGATCAACGTCAACTCCTTCCCGATGGTGGTGGAGATGTGCTCGGGCGGCGACGTCGGCAAGTACACGGGCTTTTATTACACGGCGTCCATGGCCGCGCAGGTCGCGACGCCCATGCTCTCGGGTCTGCTGATGGATAAGCTCGGGATGCACGTTCTGTTCCCGTACGCCGCGGCGTTCACGGCGCTGGCGTTTGTGACGATGCTCTTCGTCCACCACGGCGACAGCTGCCCCGAGGCGAAGAAGGGGCTGGATGCACTGGAGGATATGGATAACTGATGCTGACACTCATTTTAGTTCTGCTGATACTGCTGGTGCTGGCGGAGGGGTGGACGCTGCTGCTGCGCTGCCGCCGGGGCCATCCGGGCTGGAAGCTGCTGCGGCAGTACCGCTACGCCCACCGGGGCTATCACGATAAGCCCCACATTCCGGAAAATTCCATGGCAGCCTTCCACCGCGCGATCGAAAACGGCTTCGGCGCGGAGCTGGACGTCCACCTGCTGAAAGACGGGCATCTCGCCGTCATCCACGACGCGAGCCTGAAGCGCACGGCGGGCGCCGATGTGCTGGTGGAGGATCTGACAAGCGAGGAGCTGAAGGCCTACCGGCTCGAGGGGACGGACGAGAGAATTCCGCTGCTAGACGAGGTGCTCGCCCTCTTTGAAGGAAAGACGCCCCTCGTTGTGGAGCTCAAGCCTGAGCGCGGGAACCACGCCGAACTCGCCGCGGCGACGTGCGCGCTGCTCGACCGGTACCGTGTGGACTACTGCATCGAGAGCTTCGATCCGCGCTGCCTGATCTGGCTGCGCAAGAACCGGCCGGAGATCATCCGCGGCCAGCTCTCCTCGCAGTTCCTGCGCCACGGGGAGACGGCGGGGCACGGAAAGCTCACCATGTGGCTGCTCGGCAACCTCATGACGAACATCGCCGTGCAGCCGGACTTTATCGCCTACCGGTTCCAGGATCGGAAAAACCCCGCGCTGGCATGGTGCCGCAAATTCTATAAGGTGCAGGAGATCGACTGGACCATCCGAACGAAAGAGGAGATGCAGGCGGCGGAGCAGAAGGGAAATCTTGTGATTTTCGAGTGCTTCGACCCCCGCGCGTGAAGCTATGAGAGTGATTACCGGGTCTGCCAGGGGCAGACGACTGAAGGAACTGACGGGCATGGAGACCCGTCCCACGACCGACAAGGTCAAAGAGAGCCTGTTTTCCATCATCCAGTTTGATATCGAGGGGCGGCGCGTGCTCGACCTCTTCGCGGGGACGGGCCAGCTCGGCATCGAGGCGCTCTCGCGTGGGGCGGCCTCGGCGGTGTTTATCGACCGGCGGGCGGACGCGGTGCGCCTTGTGAAGGACAACCTCGAACTGTGCGGCCTGTCTGACCGCGCGAGCGTCCGCTGCGGCGACGCGATGAGCTACCTTCGCTCGGGGGAGAAGTTCGACCTGATCTTTCTCGATCCGCCCTATGCCGCGGGCCTGCTCGGCCCCGCGCTCGAGGAGATTGCAAGGTTTGACATTTGCAGGGAGCATGGTATAATTGTGGCGGAAAGCGCGCTGGAGACGGCTCTGCCCGCCCTCGCGCCCCCCTATACGCTGTATCGGGAGTACCGCTACGGCAAGATCAAGCTGACGGTGTACCATCGCGGCGGAAACGAGGAAACGATATGAAAACGGCGATTTATCCCGGCAGCTTCGACCCGATCACGCTCGGGCATCTGGACGTCATCCGCCGCGCGGCGGTGTGCTTCGATCAGGTGTGCGTGTGCGTGATGGCCAACTGCGAGAAAAAGCATCCCATGTTCACGCCCGAGGAGCGGCTGGAGATGATCCGCAGCTCCATCGCGGATCTGCCGAACGTGGAGGCGGAGCTGCACTGCGGCCTACTGGCCGAATATGCCCGCGAAAAGGGCGCGCGCATCCTGGTCAAGGGTGTGCGCGGCGCGGCCGATTTTGAACAGGAATATCAGATGGCCCACATCAACCAGGGCATCTGGTCGGAGCTGGAGACGGTGCTCATCCCCGCGAGCGCGCAGTATCAGCACGTCAGCTCCACCATGGCGCGCGAGATGATTCGCTATCACCAGCCGCTGGAGCAGTATCTGCCTGCCCCGGTCGCGGAGAAATTGAAAGGAAGGTAACGGGATGGAAGAAAAAGATGTACAGCGCTTGCTGGATATGCTCTATGGCATGATCGACGAGGCCAAGAGCGCCGCCTTCAGCTCGGAAAAGTGCATCATCAACCGCGATGAGGCGCTCGACCTGCTCGACGAGGTCCGCGCGAAGCTGCCGCTCGAGATCAAGAAGGCGCAGGAGCTTGTCCGCGCCCGTGAGGAGTATGTCTCCGCCGCGAAGAAAGAGGTTGAGAAGATGCTGCGTCAGGCCGAGCTCGACGCGAAGGTCATCGTCTCCGAGAGCGAGACGCTGCAGCAGGCGCGCCAGCGCAGCAGCGAGATCATCCGCCGCGCCGAGTCGCGCAGCAAGGAGCTCTATCACGTCGCCAACACTTACACCGAGGACGCCCTGCGCCGCACCGAGGAGGCCATTCAGATGGCGCTCGACGAGGTGAAGGAGTCCCGTGTGCGCTTCCGCGCCGCCTCACAGGAGCAGATGCAGGCGCAGAAGGAGCAGATCAACCAGAAGCCCTCCGCCCTCGAGCAGAGCGCGGAGGAGACGGACGCTTCGACAGAGTGACAGAATTTTGACAGAAATTTTGTAGAAAACAACAAAGGTTGGCCCGTGTGAACCAGCTTTTGTTTAATTTAAGCAAGATGTTGCGGCTTTGCAGGCCAGAAGCACTATATATAGTGCTTCTGGCCTGCTTTTGTTTCCGAAGTTTGAAACGAATGTTTTATGTTAAGCGGATTGAATGCTAAAAATGGAAAAAACCGCCAAAAAACGTCCGCGTACCCACGAAAAAAAGCCCTTGCAATTGCGAAACAAACAAGGTATACTCAAAACACGGGTGGGGGATAGTAGCGCCAAAACCCATGTTTGTGGTGCCGCTCCCCACGATTTTCCCGCGGCGTGGCGAAGAGGAGGTGGCAGGCATGACCGGCAAATACGCCCATAATATCGACGCAAAGGGTCGTCTGTTCATTCCTGCCAAGCTGCGCGAGGAGTTGGGCGGGAAGAACTTCCACCTCATCATCGGACAGGATATGTGTCTGTCCCTCTTCTCCGACGAGAGCTGGAACGAGAAAATGGCGGCGCTCAAGGAGCAGTCGTACAGTTCGCTGAAAAAGCTGCGCATGATCTTTGCCCACGCGGCGGACTGTGACCCGGATGCGCAGGGACGCATCCTCATCCCCGCCGACCTGCGCCAGAAGGCGGGACTGAACAAGGAAGTGATCGTGGTCGGCAGCTTCGACCGCGTGGAAATCTGGGACGCCCAGCGTTGGGCCAGAATGGAGGAGGAGGCCTTCTCCTCCGGCGAGCTGCAGGCGGCGATGGAAGAAATGGGGCTGTAAGCGATGGCTTTTGACCGCAACGCAGAAGAAGATCTGGCCTACGGCCACAAGCCGGTGCTGCTCGATGGGTGCCTGACGGGGCTGAACATCCGCCCGGACGGCATCTATGTCGACGGGACGCTCGGCCGCGCGGGGCACTCGCTGGAGATCGCCCGGCGCCTGAGCGGCGGCGGACGGCTCATCTGTCTGGACCGCGACGAGACGGCCATCGCGGCCGCGCGCGAGCGGCTCGCGGACTATCGGGACCGCGTCACGCTGGTACACAGCAACTTCAGCCGTCTCGGCGAGGTGCTGGGTGAGCTCGGCATCCCCGGCGCGGACGGCATGCTCTTCGACCTCGGCGTCTCCTCGCCGCAGCTCGACGACGCGGCGCGCGGCTTTTCCTACATGCATGACGCACCGCTCGATATGCGCATGGATCGCACGGCGGGGCTGACCGCCCGCGATGTCGTGAACGACTGGCCGTATGAGGAGCTGCGGCGCATCCTTCTGGAATACGGCGAGGAGCGCTATGCCCCCGTTATCGCCAAGCACATTGTCCGCGCGCGGGAGCACACCCCGATCGAGACGACGGGCCAGCTCGTGGAGATTATCCGCGGCGCGATGCCCGCGCAGGCGCTGCGCGAGAAGCAGCACCCCGCCAAGCGGAGCTTTCAGGCCATCCGCATCGCCGTGAACGATGAGCTCGGCGAGCTGCCGCCGATGCTGCGCGCGGCGGCAGATCACCTCAACCCCGGCGGGCGGCTCGCGGTGATCTCGTTTCACTCGCTCGAGGACCGCATCGTGAAGAAAACCATGCAGGAGCTGGCCACAGGCTGCACCTGCCCGCCGAATTTCCCCGTCTGCGTATGCGGGAAGAAACCGAAAATGAAGCTCGTCAGCCGCAAGCCGATCACGGCGGGGGACGATGAGCTGTCCTATAACCCCCGCGCCCGCAGCGCCAAGCTTCGGGTGGCGGAAAAGCTCTGAGAAAGCGATTTTATACGAAAGGACGACCTGGACCATGGCCGATATGAAGAAAAAAACCTATCCGACAACGAACGGAAACCTCGCGTTTGATCTGGACGTGCTGGTCCGGGAGCGGGAGCTGGAAACCGCCGGCGAACACAATCGCCGGCAGGAGGAGGTTCGCCGTGCCGAGGCGCAGCCGAAGCCCCGCACGCGCCCGCAGGCCCGTCCGCGCCAGCGCGTCTCGCCGGTGCTGCTGGCCGGGACGATGGTGCTCGCGGCGCTGGCCGTGGTGCTCGTCATGGGCTATGTCCAGCTGACGACCATCTCCGGCTCCGTCTCGGAGATGAAGAACGAGCTGACCCAGCTCAACACCGAGCACGTCGCCCTGCTCACCCGCTATGAGCAGACGTATGACCTCGCGAGCGTCAAGGAGGCGGCCGAGGCCGCCGGTATGAGCAAGCCCTCGAGCGGCCAGATCACCTACATCGATCTCGGCAGCCCCGATAGCGCCACGGTCTACCGCTCCGGCGCGGACGGCTTCTTCAGCAAAATCGCGGACACCGTGGACGGATGGCTGCAGGCGGCGGTGGAATATTTCCGCTGAGCCCGGCCATATAGTGGGATAGTCCAATATAGAAATGATGCAAGGAGTAAGAAGGAGACTTCTTGCTCCTTGCCTGACATAAGGAGGAAAACCAGTGCCGCAGCGTAACCGAAAAAGCGAACAGATCCGGCGCGCCAACCGGGTGATTCAGAGCCGCAGCTTCATCCTGATGCTTGTGATGGGGGTGCTGCTCTTTGTCGTCCTTTTCTTCAAGCTCTATCAGCTGCAGATCGGCCGCCACGATGAGCTGCAGAAAAAGGCCATCAACCAGCAGGTGCGCAGCACCGTCGTCACCGCCTCGCGCGGGACGATCTATGACGCGAGCGGCAACATCCTCGCCATCTCGTCCACGGCAGAGACGGTCTTTCTCGACCCGAATGCCATCGACAAGGCGCTCAGCGACACTGAAAAGCCCGTCGCCTGGACGCGCGAGCTGATCGCGCAGCGGCTCGGCGAGATTCTCGGCATCAGCGAGGACAGCATCCTCGAGAAGATGGAGCGCACCTACTCGCAGTATGAGGTGCTCAAGCTCCGCGTCGACGAGGACGTTGCCAACGAAGTGCGAAGCTTCATCAACGAATACAGCGTCAAGGGCATCTACCTCAGCCCCGACGCCAAGCGCTATTACCCATACGGGACGCTCGCCTCGCAGGTGATCGGCTTCGTCGGCACGGACAACACCGGTCTTTACGGGCTGGAAGCGCAGTATGAGGACCAGCTCGAGGGCCAGACCGGTCTCGTCGTCACCGCGCGCGACAACGCGGGCAACGACCTGCTCTATGAGTACGAGCAGTACCACGCCGCCCAAAACGGCAGCAACCTCGTCCTCACGCTCGACGCCACCGTGCAGTACTACCTCGAAAAGGGCATCGAGGAGATGCTCGACCAGTTCGACGCGAAAAACGGCGCCACCGGCATCGTCATGAACGCCAAGACCGGCGGCATCCTCGCCATGGCGTCCTATCCGAACTATGACCTCAACGACGCGTCGACCGTGCAGGACGCGCGTCTGCGCGCCGCCATCGAGGACGGCTCCGCCTCGCTCAGCGAGATGCAGCTGCGCCAGTGGCGCAACAAGGCGCTCAACGATACCTATGAGCCCGGCTCGACGTTCAAGATCCTGACGCTGGCCGCCGCGCTCGAGGAGGGCGTCATCGACGAGAGCACGACAGTCAACTGCACCGGCTCCATCAACGTCATGGGCTCGACGATCCGCTGCTCGAACCACGACGGCCACGGCCAGCAGTCCCTCGTCGAGACGGTCGCCCACTCCTGCAACCCCGCCTTTATCACCTACGGTCTGAAGGTCGGGACGGAGAAATACTATGACTATATGAAGTCCTTCGGCCTGATGGACCAGACCGGCATCGACCTCGGCGGCGAGGCCACCGGCATCTTCGCCTCGCCTGAGAACATGACCCAGCTCGACCTCGCGTGCTACGCCTTCGGCCAGAACTGCAACGTCACGCCCGTCGCGCTCATCGCGGCGCAGGCGGCCTGCATCAACGGCGGCTATCTGCACACGCCCTATCTCGTCGACCAGATCACCGACAGCGACGGCAATGTCACCTATCAGCACGACAGCACCGCCACGCGGCAGGTCGTCAGCGAGCAGACCTCCGCCAAGGTGCGCGAGTGCCTGGAGTATGTTGTCTCGTCCGGCACGGGCAAGAACGGGCAGGTCACCGGCTACCGCATCGGCGGCAAGACCGGCACGGCCGATAAGGGCAACACGGGCGATGTCGTCGTGTCGTTCCTGTGCTTTGCCCCGGCGGATGATCCGCAGATCATCATGCTCATCACGATGGATACACCCAGCCGCACCACCGGCACCTATGTCTCCGGCGGCAACATGGTCGCCCCGACGTCCAGCAAGGTCATGTCGGAGATCCTGCCGTATCTCGGCATCGAGCCGTCGTATTCGGCCTCGGAGCTGCTGGGCATGGACACGACCGTCCCCAACGTCACGGGCATGGACCTCGCCGACGCGAAGGCGAAGCTCGAGGCGCGCGGCTTCGGTTATAAAATCGTCGGCGACGGCGATACTGTTACTGACCAGACCCCCGTCGGCGGCGCGGTGATTCCGGGTAAGTCCGTCGTTATCCTCTACGCCGGGGCGGAGAAGTCCACCGACCAGTGTACCGTTCCGCAGCTCGTCGGCAAGAGTCCGTCCGAGGCGAACGCCGCCGCGACGAACGCGGGGCTGCTCATCCGCTTCTCCGGTGCGACGGACAGCGGCTCCGGGAGCGTGCGCGTGCTGCGCCAGTCGCTCGCGGCGGGCAGCAAGGCCGATCCCGGCACGGTGATCGATGTCCAGCTCAGCGACGGCAGCGTGACAGACTGAACGGGCGCAGGATTTGCCAAAAGTCCAGCATATACGGCTATTTTCACAGCAAATCCTGCCTGCTATAATAGACGCGCCGGATGGCGCGTGCCACCCGAAAAAACGTGTCAAAGGAGACGGAAACGATGAAATTGAAGGATCTGCTCGCGGGGCTGGAGCTTCTGGGCGGCAATGCCGACCCGGAACAGGAGATCACCGGCGTCAGCTATGACTCGCGCACGACAAAGCCCGGCGACCTCTTTGTGGCGGTCTCCGGTATGGAGTCCGACGGGCACAGATATATCCCCATGGCGCAGGAGAAGGGCGCGGTCTGCGCTGTCTGCGAGCATGAGATCGAGGGCGGCCTGCCCCACGCCGTGGTCGCGTCCTCGCGCCGCGCGCTGGCCGTGATCGGCGCGAACTGGTACGGCCACCCCGCGCGCGAGCTGACGATGATCGGCGTGACCGGCACGAGCGGCAAGACGACCTCTACCTACCTCATCAAGAGCATCCTCGAGCAGAAGGCCGGGGCGAAGGTCGGCCTGATCGGCACCATCCAGAACATGATCGGCAGCGAGGTGATCCACACCGAGCGCACGACGCCGGAATCCTTCGAGCTGCAGGGGCTGCTGCGCCGCATGGCGGACGCGGGCTGCACGCACGCGGTGATGGAGGTTTCGTCCCACGCGCTCCAGCTCGACCGCGTGTACGGGATCCAGTACGCCGTCGGCATCTTCACGAACCTCTCGCAGGATCACCTTGACTTCCACAAGACGATGGAGAACTACTGCGATGCCAAGGCGCTGCTCTTCCGCCAGTGCGACATCGGCATCTACAACGCCGACGACCCGTGGCATGAGCGGCTGCTGAAGGATACGGCCTGCCCGCGCCTGTTCTCCTACAGCGTCAGGGGCGAGGCCGATCTCATGGCGAAGAATGTCGCCCTCCACCCCGGCAGCGTCGACTTCGACGCCGAGGCCGAGACGGAGTGGGCGCATATGCACGTCGGTATCCCGGCGCTGTTCACGGTGTACAACACGCTCGACGCGGTCGCGGCCTGCTGGAACCTCGGCGTACCGCTCGGCGAGTGCGCCGACGCGCTCGCAAAGAATCACGGCGTCAAGGGGCGCATGGAGATCATCCCCACGCCCGGCAAGAGCTACACCATCCTCAACGACTATTCCCACAAGCCCGACGCGCTCGAGAACGTCCTGCGCTCGGTCAAGAGCTTTGCCAAGGGGCGCACGGTCGTGCTCTTCGGCTGCGGCGGCGACCGTGATAAGACGAAGCGCCCCGTCATGGGCAAGATCGCCGCGGAGCTGGCCGATTTCGTGATCGTCACGAGCGACAACCCCCGCACGGAGCAGCCGCAGGCCATCATCGACGACATCCTCGCCGGCATGCAGGATTCCGACACGCCGCGCCATGTCGAGCCCGACCGCGTCGAGGCGATCCACTACGCGATGGACAACGCTCGGCCGGGCGACGTCATCATCCTCGCCGGCAAGGGCCACGAGGACTATCAGGAGATCAATCACGTCCACTATCCGATGGATGAACGGGTCATTGTGGCGGATTATCTGAAATAAACGCACGAAAAACGCCCCGCGCGGGCGGGAGGAGAGAGCTATGGAAATCATACTGGCGGTCGTCATCGGCTTTGTGCTGACGGCGCTGATGGGCAAGGCGCTGATCCCTGCCCTCGTGAAGCTGAAGGTCGGGCAGAGCATCAAGGAGATCGGCCCGAAGTGGCACATGAACAAGCAGGGCATCCCCACGATGGGCGGCCTGATGTTCATCATCGGCATCGGCGTGACGATCGTGATTCTCGGCTGGAGACGGATGATGGCGGGGAGCTTTGAGCACCTGTATGTCTATCTGTTCGCACTGGTGTTCGGCGCCATCGGCTATATCGACGACTATCAGAAAGTGAAGCACCACCACAACACCGGCCTTACGGCGCTGCAGAAGTTTGCGCTGCAGCTGGCGGCGGCGGTCGCGTTTTTGTGCCTGATGCGCTATGAGGGCATGCTCAGCCCGAACCTGTATATCCCGTTCTGGAACACGCACATCGTGCTGCCGTGGGTGGTGTATCTGGTCTTCGCCGCCTTCGTCATTGTCGGTACGGTCAACGCCGTGAACATCACCGACGGGCTCGACGGTCTGAGCAGCAGCGTCACGCTTCCTGTGGCGATCTTCTTCGCCGCCATCGGCTGGCGCTGGGCGGAGGGGTATCTGCAGCTGAGCCTGTTTTCCGCGGCGCTCGTCGGCGGCCTGCTCGGCTTCCTGGTCTATAACCACTACCCCGCAAAGGTGTTCATGGGCGATACGGGCTCGCTGTTTCTCGGCGGCGCCGTGTCGGCGCTCGCCTTTGCGTATGACATGCCGCTCGTGCTGATCCTCGTGGGCTTCGTGTACCTGTGCGAGACGCTCTCGGACATCATTCAGGTGACGTACTTCAAGCTCACCCATGGCAAGCGCGTGTTCAAGATGGCCCCGCTGCACCACCACTTTGAGATGTGCGGCTGGAAGGAGACGAAGGTCGTCGCCGTGTTCGCCTCGGTCAGCGCGGTGTTCTGCGTGCTGGCCTATCTGGGCGTTATGAACCGCTTCGGCATCTGAGTCAAAACCGAAAATCCCGGGGAAAGGGGGGAGAAGCCATGACAAGAGAGGAATATCACGCGCACAAGGCGCAGCAGGAGCGCCGCCGCCAGATCGAGCGGCGCGGCTATGAGGCGGCGAAGGGCCCGCTCGATCTGCCGCTGCTGCTGCTGACGCTGCTGCTGACGGGCATGGGATTGCTGATGCTCTTTTCGGCGAGCTTCCCCTCGGCCTACTATGAGTCGGGCGACCCGGCGTATTACCTCAAGCGGCAGGCGTTTTTTGCCGCGCTCGGCCTTGCGGCGATGTTTGTCGTCAGCAAGATCAACTACCAGCGCTGGCGCGGCGCGTCGAAGATTCTGCTGGGTTTTGCAATTTTTCTGCTGATCCTCGTCATTATCCCACACAACCCCCTCGCGCAGACGCGCAACAATGCCACGCGCTGGCTGGGCACGCAGACCATCTCGTTCCAGCCCTCGGAGATTGCGAAGCTCGCCGTCGTCGTGTTCTTCGCCGACAGTATCTCCAAAAAGCGCGACAAAATGCAGACGCTGCGCTTCGGCGTCATCCCGTACACGGCGGTGCTGGGTGTGATCTCGGTGCTGATGCTGCTCGAGCCGCACCTGTCCGGCACGATCCTCATCCTCGGCATCGGCATCGTGATGATGATCGTCGGCGGCATCAAGGCCTGGCTCGTCGGGCTGGGGCTTGGCGGCGTGTCGATCGTCGCGGTGCTCTATGTCAAGCTCGTCGAGAGCGGCATCATACAATACGGCGCCTCGCGTATCCAGATGTGGCACGACCCGTGGATCGACGCCGCCGACAAGGGCTATCAGATGTGCCAGAGCCTGATTTCCATCGGCTCGGGCGGCCTGCTCGGCGTGGGGCTCGGTAAGAGCCGTCAGAAGTTCCTGTTCCTCCCGGAGGAGCACAACGACTTCATCTTCGCGGTGGTGTGCGAGGAGCTGGGGCTGATCGGCGCGTGCGTCGTGATGCTGATTTTCGCGCTGCTGGTGCTGCGCGGCTTCTGGGTCGCCCTGCACGCGCGCGACCGGTTCGGCTCGCTGCTCGCCGTCGGCGTCACGACGCAGATCAGCCTGCAGGTGTTTTTGAACATCGCGGTGGTCACGGGGCTCATCCCCGCCACCGGTATTTCCCTCCCGTTTTTCAGCTACGGCGGCACGGCGCTGGCGCTGCAGCTGACGGAAATCGGGATCGTTCTGAGCGTATCACGGCAGATTCCGGCCCCAAGAGCCGGATAGGAGGCATAAGCTATGAAAGTGATTTTTACCTGCGGCGGCACGGCGGGCCATGTGAACCCCGCCCTCGCGCTGGCGCAGTACATGCAGGAGCGGATTGAAAACCTCGATATTCTCTTCGTCGGCACACCGGACGGCATGGAGCGCGGGCTTGTGGAGCAGGCGGGCTATGCCTTCCGCGGCGTGGAGGTCGGCGGCTTCTGCCGCTCGCTCGCGCCTAGCGGCATCCGTCACAATCTCAAGAGCGTCGAGCACCTGCTCGCGGCGAAGGGGCGCGTGCGCGCCATCCTGCGCGATTTCCCCGCCGACCTCGTCGTCGGCACGGGCGGCTACGCGAGCTATCCCATCACGAAATACGCTGCGCAGCACGGCATCCCCACGGCCGTACACGAGTCGAACATGGTGCCGGGGCTGACGACGAAGATGCTCGAGGGCTATGTCGACTGCGTCATGGTGGGCTTCGAGGAGTGCCGCCAGCACTATAAGCACCCGCAGAAGGTCGTCGTCACGGGTACGCCCGTGCGCGGGGACTTCTTCACGCTCACGCGCGCGCAGGCGCGCGAGAAGCTCGGCCTGACAGATGAGCGTCCGCTCGTCGCGTCCTTTTGGGGCAGTCTCGGCGCGAGCGGCATGAATGAGCAGATGCTCCGCTTTTTCGAGCGCGAGATTGCGGACGGCCAGCCCTTCCACCACATCCACGCCGCCGGAAAGAGCGGCTGGGCGCTCATGGAGAGCGAGCCCGCGGCGCAGCAGTACCTGCACCGGCCGGGGCTCGACATCCGACCCTATATCGACAACATGGCCGAGGTGATGCGCGCGGCGGATCTCGTGATCTGCCGGGCGGGAGCCTCGACCGTGAGCGAGATCACCGCCCTCGGCGTTCCGGCGGTCATCGTCCCCTCGCCCTATGTCACGAATAACCATCAGGAGAAGAACGCCCGCATCCTCGAGCAGCACGGCGGCGCGGCGCTCCTGCTCGAGAAGGACGCTACGGGCGACGCGCTCTATGACGCCGCGCGCGGCATTCTCGACGATCCGGAAAAGCGTGCGTCCATGTCCCGCGCCATGGCGGAGCTGGGCATCCCCGACGCGACGGAGCGGATCTTCCGCGCCGTGATGGCGCTGGTGAAGAAGTAACCCGCCGCCGCTTCCCCACATAGACTGGTGTAAAAACCGTGTGGAAAAGGGGAGCGGATATGAATCTGATTGCAGTGGAGGGCGGCAGAAGGCTCGGCGGCGAGCTGACGGTACAGAGCGCGAAAAACGGCGTGCTGCCGGTGCTGGCCGCGGCGATTCTCTGCCGCGAGCCGTGTCTGATCCGGCGCTGCCCGCGCCTGAGCGATGTGGACACGGCCGTCCGGATCCTTCGCCACCTCGGCGCGCAGGCACGCTGGGAGGGGGAGGATCTCCTCATCGACGCGCGCGAGCTGACGCGCTGCGACGTGCCGGAGGAGCTGATGCGGCGGATGCGCTCGTCGGTCATCTTTCTCGGCGCGATTCTCGCCCGGTGCGGCCGGGCGGAGATGTCTTATCCCGGCGGCTGCGAGCTCGGCCCGCGGCCGATCGACCTGCACCTGAGCGCGCTGCGCGCCCTTGGCGCGGAGATCCGCGAGGAGGCCGGGACGCTGCGCTGCGAGGCACCGCGCCTGACGGGGGCGGACATCGTTCTGTCGCTGCCGAGCGTCGGCGCGACGGAAAACGCCATCCTCACCGCCTGCGGCGCGGACGGCACAACCACGATCTCAAACGCCGCGCGCGAGCCGGAGATCGCCGATCTGCAGCTGTTTTTGCAGAAAGCGGGCGTGCGTATTGCGGGCGCGGGCAGTTCGACGGTCACGGTATGCGGGGGACTGCCCGGCCGGGGCTGTGAGCACCGCTGTCTCGGCGACCGCATCGCGGCGGCTACTTACCTCTCGGCGGCGGCTGCCGCCGGCGGGGAGATTTTCCTGCGCGGGGTGGACTACCGCCACCTTTCCACCGTGACGACGGCGCTGCGGCAGGCGGGCTGCCGCGTTGAGAGCGAAAAGGACGCCGTCCGCCTGACGGCGCCCGCGCGCCTGCGGGCGATTCCGCCGGTGCGCACGTCGCCGTACCCCGGCTTTCCGACCGACGCGCAGGCCGTCCTCATGGCGGCGCTGCTGCGCAGCCGCGGCACAACCGTGTTCGTCGAGAATATGTTCGACAGCCGCTACCGCCATGTGCCGGAGTTGGTTCGGCTCGGCGCGGACATCCGCACGGAGGGACGCGTGGCCGTCGTGTGCGGCGCGGAGCGACTGCACGGCGCGCGGGTGCGCGCGGCGGACCTCCGCGGCGGCGCGGCGCTCGTGCTCGCGGGGCTGCAGGCCGAGGGCACAACAGAAGTAGAGCAGATCCACCACATCGAGCGCGGCTATGCCGACCTCGTGGGCGATCTGCGCGCGCTGGGGGCAGAGATCCGCCTGCGCGAAGCATAACCGATTGACGAAAGGAAGCGATCACATGGCCAGACGCCGCCGCAGACACAGACGCAAAGGCAGGTTTGCCGTTCTCTATAAGCTGATGACCTTCTTGCTGATCTGCGGCGCTCTTGTGGCGGCGCTGGCGCTGTTTTTCAAGGTGGAGAGCATCGAAATCACCGGCACCTCACGCTACAGCACGGACGAGGTCGAACGCGCCAGCGGCGTGCATGTGGGGGACAACCTCTACCTCATGGACAAAAACGCCGTCGCCTCACGCATCACGCAGCAGCTGCCATATGTCGAGACGGTGAAGATCTCACGCCGCCTGCCGAAGACGCTCTGCATCTCCGTGACGGAGTGCCGCGGTCTGGCCGCCATCGAGCAGGACGGGCGGCTCTGGCTCATCAGCGAGGGCGGCAAGCTCGTCGATACCGCGCCCGCGGACGACGCGGCGCAGTACGCCGTCGTTACCGGGCTGACGCTCGAGAGTCCCGAGCTTGGCAGGCACTTCACCGCGTCCGCGGACTGCGAGCGCGCCGGGGAGCTCCTCGGGACGCTCCTGCACGAGCTGCGCAGCAAGGATATGCTCACGGACGTGAGCGCCATCCACTTAGAGGATGCGTCCGCCGTCACGATCCGCTATCTCGACCGCTTTGACGTGGAGTTCTTGTGGGACGCGGACTTTGACTATAAGCTCAACTACCTCGCCGCCGTCGTGCAGGAGCTCGAGGCCAACGAAAAGGGAACCATCCTCATGACGCATGAGGGCGAGGCTCGCTTTATTCCCGGTTAAGCGATTTAATTTGTACGAAAAACCGGCTTTACACTTGACGGTTCAGCGGAACCGTAATACAATAAGAATCAAACTGGATTGCAGTCCCAACAGGGATTTTACGAGCAGAGAACCATCTTTGCGATACAAAATGTGGCAGGAGGAAAGGTCATGGCTTTTGGATTGGAAACGGGACCGGAAAACGTCGTGAGTATCAAGGTAATCGGTGTCGGCGGCGGCGGCAACAACGTGGTCAACCGGATGGTGCGCTCCGGCGTCAAGAGCGTGGAGTTCATCGCCGTCAACACGGACAAGCAGGCACTGACCTCTTCGAGTGCCGGATATAAGATTCAGATCGGCGAGAAGCTGACGCACGGACAGGGCGCGGGCTCGAACCCCGATGTCGGACGCAAGTCTGCCGAGGAGAGCCGCAACCAGATCAGCAAGGCGCTCGAGGACACGGACATGGTGTTCATCACCGCCGGCATGGGCGGCGGCACCGGCACCGGCGCGGCCCCCGTCGTGGCGGAGATCGCGCGTGAGCAGGGCGTGCTGACTGTCGGCGTCGTCACGAAGCCGTTCGCTTTCGAGGGGCGTAAGCGTATGACGCAGGCCGAGCAGGGCATCGAGGAGCTGCGCAGCAAGGTCGACAGCCTTGTCATCATTCCCAACGAGCGCCTGAAATACGCGACCGATCAGAAGATCACCTTCGCCAACGCATTTGAGATCGCCGATGACGTCCTGCGCCAGGCGGTGCAGTCCATCAGCGACCTGATCCGCGACACGGGCTTTATCAACCTCGACTTCGCCGATGTCTCCGCCGTCATGAAAGACGCGGGCCTTGCGCACATGGGAGTCGGCCGCGCGGCAGGCAAGGGCAAGGCCGAGGAGGCTGCCCGCATGGCCATCTCCAGTCCCCTGCTCGAGACGTCCATCAACGGCGCGCGCGGCGTGCTCATCAACGTCACCGGCTCGATGGACATGGGGCTCGAGGAGGTCGAACAGGCTGCGTCCCTCGTGCAGGATGCCGTCCACCCCGACGCGCTCACCATCTTCGGTGCGACGTTCGACGAGGAGCTGGACGATGAGATGCGCGTGACCGTCATCGCCACCGGCTTTGCCGATGCCGAGCCGGAGCCCGCCCCCGCCGCACCGGCGGCGAATCAGGCGGCGCAGGCGCCCCAGCCCCTCAACGAGACGCAGGGAGAGACGGCGGAGTCCGCCGCGGCCGAGGCGGACCGCTCCTTCGAGGAGATTCTGAAGATCTTCAACCGCGATAAGTTTTAAAGATCAGGCCGCAGAAAATTCCTGCGGCCTGATTTTCCTCGCAGAAAAGGACACAGTCCTTTTCTGCGAGGGGGATTCACTCCGCTACGCGCCTTGGCCAGCTTTGCTGGCCTGCGACACTGCGCTCTGTGCAGGGTATTTTTCGCGACGTACACGCCGCCGCGAAAAATGATTTGATCTTATTCGCGCCGCTGCGGCGGCGCGAACTCTGTGAGACTTTTATGGGGGAGAAAGACATGAAACAGAAACACATTCTCTGCTTCGGCGACTCGCTGACGTGGGGCTTTCGGCCCGGTCTTGCGACCCGTTTTGATGAGGACGAGCGCTGGACGGGCGTGCTACGGCGGGAGCTGGGCGAGGAGTACTGCGTCCACGAGGACGGCATCAGCGGCCGCACGAGCGTCTTTGAGGATCCGTATGTCCCGTGGCGCTGCGGCAAGGCCGCGCTCGGCTACACGCTCATGTCGCAGAAGCCCCTCGACCTCGTGATCCTGATGATCGGCACGAACGACCTGAAGTTCACGGACGGCTACGGCGCGGCGCGCGGCGCGGACTGCCTTGTGAAGCTGATCCTCGACGCGAACCACGTCTACAAGACCTCCTCGCCGGTCTTTGAGCGCACGCCGAAGGTGCTGCTCATCGCGCCGCCGGTGATTCTCCCGGAGATCGACGACGGCCCACTCGGCCGGATGATCCACGATGGTCACCGGCAGTCGCTCCTCTTCGCGCCGGAGTATGCCCGCGTCGCGCAGGCGCACCGCATCGACTTCCTCGACGCGGCGCAGTACGCCGTGGCCGATCCCGCCGACTGCGTCCACATCGGCGCAGCGTCACACCTTGCGCTCGGCGAGGCCGCCGCGGCGAAGGTGCGCGAGATGTTCGCCGAATAAATAGAAAAATTTTCCGGTAACCGCAGGATTTTCCTGCGGTTACCGCGCGCTTTGGGGCATTTTCGCGCGTTTGGCGCGCGTCAACCAGCGCATCCTGATTTTAGCCGACATGAAACGCGCATTTTTGCACAAAGTAAATTTGTCGCCGGCGACGACTCTCATAAGGGGTGATCGGATGTATGACGCAAAGACCAACCCGCGCGGGCGACGGCCCGCGGCATTTTTTCTGGCAATTTTGCTCGCGCTGTCCCTCAGCCTCGCCCCGGCCTGGGCCGCGGAAGGAGAGAAGCAGGTGATCCCGCTCGGCAGGGCGGTGGGCATCAAGCTCTTCTCAAGCGGCGTGCTCGTGGTGGATCTGTCCGCCGTGACGGGCGAGAGCGGCGAGAAGTCCCCAGCGAAAAGCTGCGGACTGAAGGAGGGCGACGTCATCGTCAGCGCAGCCGGATCGGAGCTGCGCAGCACGGAGCAGCTGCAGGAGCTGCTGCAGCAGGGCGCGGGAGAGACGCTTGAGCTGCAGGTGCGCCGCGGCGGCCAGCTGCTGACGATGCAGGCCGAGCCCGTGCTCTGCGGCGACGGCGTGTGGCGGCTCGGCGCGTGGATCCGCGACAGCATGGCGGGCATCGGCACCATGACGTATTATGACCCGGCGAGCGGCACCTACGGCGCGCTGGGCCACGGCATCACGGACGTCGACACGGCGCTGCTGATGCCGCTCTACGCGGGATCCATCACGGAGGCGACGGTCAAGGCCGTAAAAAGGGGCGAGCGCGGCAGTCCCGGCGAGCTGAAGGGCGATTTTTCGGGCAGCAGGGATCTGGGAACCGTGGCGTCCAACACGGAGGGCGGTATCTTCGGCTCGATGGAGCCGTGCGCGCTGACAGCGGGCGAGCCGGTTCCCGTGGCACAGGCCGACGAGGTGAAAACCGGCCCGGCGACGATCCTCTCCAATATCTCCGGCGATGAGACGCAGGAGTACGCGGTGGAGATCGTGAAAATCTATCCGCAGAGTCAGGCGACGCGCAATCTCCTGATCCGTGTGACGGACTCCGCACTGTTGGAGAAAACCGGCGGGATCGTGCAGGGGATGAGCGGCAGCCCGATCCTGCAGAACGGCCGCCTCGTCGGCGCGGTGACGCATGTTCTGCTGAACGATCCGACGCAGGGGTACGGCATTCTGATGGAAAATATGCTCAAGGCAGCGGGGTAAAATGGGCTGGCGGGGCGGGGGCAACCCCCCGGCCCGGGGGTGGGGGGGGGCGCGGGGGATCAAATTTTTTAACGTTGTGTAAAAGGGGGGGGGGGTTTATAATTTTGGCATTGGGGGGCCGGGT
>USAC01000020.1 GCA_900552475.1 uncultured Eubacteriales bacterium
GGGGTGGGCGGGGGGCCCCCGCGGGAGCCGCTCCCCGGTGTTCCCATTATCCCCCCACCGCACAACCCCCCCGCCCCCCTGGGCGCGCCGCGCGGCGGGCAGCTCCTCCGGCGTCTTGACTGCGGGAATCACGGGCGTATTTTCCAGTGTCGTGACGAGTGCATGGCGCATCGGGCAACCCTCCGTTTCAGTGGACGTATAAAATATCGTACCACGATCTGACCATAAAAAACAAGAGGTGCGGCGAAAAATTCGCCGCACCTCTTTCTCGTGTTTCCTTCCCGAGCCCCTGAACCGATGATTTTACTTTGCCGCGACCTCTTTCGTCGCGACGACGGCGACACCCGTGCCCGCGGCGTCGGCGAGCACCACGTCGCCGATGTGCAGCGGTGCGCGCACCGTCACGGCACCGAGCGCCCGCGCCACGTCGAAGACCTTCTCCTTCGGCACCTCATCCGCCGTCCGGCCGGACACGACCGGGAGCACGCCGCCCTCGCAGCGCACCGTCCCCGTCACCGTCCGCGCCGGGTGGGTGCACTCCTTGCGGGCATAGGCCTCGCCCCGCGCGCAGGTGTTTCCGCGCACGGACACGACCTCGCCGCCCGCGAGCTCCGCCGTCAGCTGGCAGCCCATCGGGCAGCCGATACACGTCAGATTCCGCGTACTCATTGCGCTCCCTCCTCTACCGTAAAGGTGATTGTCTGCGTCCCGGCCGGAATCTCCTCCCGCCGCAGGACGAACTGCTCCATCTCACCGGGCGTGAGCACCCGGCGCGGTACGCGCCGCAGGAGCCTGCCGCCCGCGTAGGCGCAGAGCGCCGCATTCTGCCGCGGCTGCGCCACGCGGAAGCGTACGGTGACGGTGTCCGCCATGTGTACCGGGTCAAGCAGCTGCGGGACGGTGTAGCGCACGCCATTGTGCCCCTCGAGCCGGATCGTTTCGCCGCGCGCCGCGCCGGCGAGGTACCGCGCGGCGCTCTCACCGGCCTGCGCGGCCTCTTTACTCACAAAGTCCACCAGATCGTGGACGTGCAGGACGTTGCCGCAGGCGAACACGCCCGGGATGCTCGTCGAGAGGTCGTCCGCGACGACCGGGCCGCCCGTCACGCGGTCGAGCGTGACGCCCGCCGCGCCCGAGAGCTCGTTTTCCGGCAGCAGGCCGACCGAGAGCAGCAGCGTGTCGCACGGGATGGTGCGCTCCGTCCCCGGAATGGGGCGGCGGTTCTCATCCACTTGCGCGAGCACGATGCCCTCGACGCGTTCACGGCCGAGAATGTTCACCACGGTCGTGGAGAGGTACAGGGGAATATTGAAATCCTCCAGACACTGCACGATGTTGCGCTTGAGCCCGCCGGAATACGGCATGACCTCCGCCACGGCGTGGACGTGTGCGCCCTCGAGCGTCATGCGCCGCGCCATAATCAGGCCGATGTCGCCGGAGCCGAGGATCACAACCTCGCGCCCGGGCATCAGCCCTTCCATGTTGACGAGCCGCTGCGCCGCGCCCGCCGAGTAGATGCCCGCCGGGCGGTAGCCGGGGATGTTCAGCGCCCCGCGCGGCCGCTCGCGGCAGCCCATCGCGAGGATGACCGCCTGCGCGCGGATCTGCTGCAGCCCGCGCTCGCGCCCCGTCACGGTCAGCACACGCTCAGGCGAGATATCGAGCACCATCGTGTTCAGCCAGTATGGGATCTCCAGCGCCTGCACCTGCTCGATGAAGCGGTGGGCATATTCCGGGCCGGTCAGCTCCTGCCCGAACGTGTGCAGGCCGAAGCCCGCGTGAATGCACTGGTTCAGGATGCCGCCGAGCTCACGGTCGCGCTCGAGGATCAGGATATCCTCCACGCCCGCGCGCCGCGCGGCGACGGCCGCGGCCAGCCCCGCCGGGCCGCCGCCGATGATGGCCAGCTGTACCTCTTTCATGCCTGCACCTCCTTCGTCTTCCCCACGAGCAGACGGCTTTCGCCGCCCGCTTTCGTCAGCTCCGTCTGCGGGACACTCAGCTCACGCGAGAGAATTTCCATCACGCGCGGCCCGCAGAAGCCGCCCTGACAGCGTCCCATCCCGGCGCGCACGCGCCGCTTGACGCCGTCGAGCGACCGCGCGCCCGGCACGCGGTGGATGGCCTCCACAATTTCGCCCTCGGAGATTCCCTCGCAGCGGCAGATGATGTTGCCGTAGGCGGGGTTCTGTGCCGCGAGCGCCTGCCGCTCGGCAAAGGGCAGCTCCTTCAGGTGCGGGATCCCGCGCCGCCGGGGGTTAAAGTCTGCCTTTTCGGCGAGCCCCAGCTTTTCCGCCGCGGCCCGCGCCAGATACGCGCCGATGGCCGGTGCCGACGACAGCCCCGGCGACTCGATGCCGAGCGCCTCGAAAAAGCCGCCGCAGCTCTCGCCGATCACGAAGTCGTCGCCGCCGGTGAGGTGGGCGCGCAGCCCCGCGAAGCTCGTGATCACGTCGCGCATCGGCAGGTGCGGGACGCTCCGCTCCGCGGTGGAGACGGCGTAGTCGAGCCCGGCCTGCGTCGTGTCCGTGCCATCGCGATCCTCCTGATCGGTCGCGGTCGGGCCGATGAGCAGGTTCCCGTGCACTGTCGGCGAGACGAGCACGCCCTTGCCGAGCTTCCCCGGCAGCTGGAAGATCGTCCGGCTGACCAGCGTACCGTCGCGCCGGTCGAGCAGGCAGTACTCACCCTTGCGCGGGACGATCGTACGCGGATCGTTGGGGAGAAGCTGGTTGTGCAGCAGATCACCGTAGACGCCCGCCGCGCTGATGACGGTGCGCGTCTCCATCTCGCCGCCCGTCGTGGAGAGGACGAAGTGATCCCCCTCGCGGCGGATAGCGTCCACGCGCGTGTCAAAGCGGAATTTGATGCCGTTGGCCGCGGCGTTCTCCGCCAGCGCGATCGTCAGGCCGAAGGGGCAGACAATCGCGCTCGTCGGCGCCCACAGCGCGGCCACGACATCCTCCGACACGGCGGGCTCCATCGCGCGCAGCCGCTCGCCCGAGAGAATCTCAAGCCCCTCGACGCCGTTTTCCTCGCCCCGGCGCAGCAGCTCACGCAGCTGCGGCAGGCCGGATTCCTCGAAGCACAGCACCAGCGCACCGCAGCGGCGGTAGGAGAAGTCCAGCTCGCGGCTGAGCTCTTCCATCATCCGGCTGCCCTCCACGTTGAAGCGCGACTTCTTCGTCCCCGGCATCGCGTCGAAGCCTGCGTGGACGATGGCGGAGTTGGCCTTGCTCGTCCCGGTGCAGACGTCCTCATTGCGCTCTACGAGACAGACCTTCCCTGCGTAGCGGCTCAGCTCTCGCGCCACCGCGCAGCCGATCACTCCGCCGCCGATCACCACGGCATCCCACATAGAAAACACTCCCTTTCATGCAAAAAAGCCACACAAAACCAGCGCAGGGGACTCCTGCGCTGCTCTGCATGACTCAAACATCTCATTGCACTCTATTTGATTGTCTCCAGCATAGCAGACCCGCACCACTTTGTCAAGCGCGGCGGACACTGTTTGCCCTTGCCGAAAAGCGGTACCACTCTTAACACATATTTAACGAAATCTTTATACGAAGATATGCTATAATAAACTTAAAAAAACACACGAGAAAGGAGCCTATGCCATGCGCCTTTCCTGGCCCAAGCGGTGGCAGAAAAAGACGCACCTGTCCCGCGAACTACTGCTCTATTCGCCGAAGGATTTTTTCATCTCGCTCCTGCTCTATGCCGCGTCGGTGTTTGTCTGCCTGATTCTGCGTCACTTCGACACGAGCAAGGCCACGAGCTACGTCGCCATGATTTTCCTGCTCGATGTCTTTCTGACGGCGTTTTTCACAGACGGCTTTCTCTTCAGCCTGCTCGACGCGGTGCTCGGCGTGCTGAGCGTGGACTATATCTTTACCGAGCCGTACTGGCATATCAGCTTCACGCTCTCGGGCGTTCCGGTGACGTTTCTCGTCATGATGACGATCAGCATCCTCACCGGCATCCTCACCAGCCGCGCCAAGCAGCTTGATGCCGTCTCGCGCGAGGCGGAGCGCGAAAAGCTCTATGCCGGGCTCCTGCGCGCCGTGTCGCACGATATCCGCACACCGCTGACCGGCATCGTCGGTGCGACGAACGTCCTGCTTGAGCAGGAGGAGACGATTACCCCCGCGCAGCGCCACGAGCTGATTCAGAGCGCAAATCAGGAGGCGCAGTGGCTCATCCGGATCGTGGAGAATCTCCTCTCCATCACGCGCATCGGCGCGGAAAACGCCTGCGTGACCAAGACACCCGAGGCTGCCGAGGAGGTCATCGAGGGCGCGGTCGCCAAGTTCCGCCGCCGCTGGCCGGCGATCGATGTCTCCGTCCACCTGCCGGACGAGTTTCTGCTCGTGCCGATGGACCCGCTGCTCATCGAGCAGGTGCTCACGAACCTGCTCGAAAACGCCGCGCTCCACGGCGAGACGACCACGCATATCGATATCTCGCTCGAGAGAATCCACCGCGAGGCATGCTTCACCGTCGCCGATAACGGCGTGGGACTGCCGCCGGAGCTGCAGGCGCGCATCTTCAACGGCTATTTCTGCCCACCGGAGCAGGGGGACAAGCGCCGCAACATGGGCATCGGTCTCTCCGCCTGTCAGGCGGTTGTGAGAGCGCATCAGGGACAGATCGCGGCCCGCAGCAGCAAACAGGGCGGCGCCGTGTTTCAGGTATATCTGCCAATGAAGGAGGAACCCCATGAAAATCAAGGATAAGGTTCTGATCGTTGAGGACGAGCAGAGCATCAGCAACTTCATCTCCATGATCCTCACGGCCAACGGCTATGACACCATCATCGTCCGCAGCGGCGAGGAGGCGCTGACCATGATCTCCTCGCACTGTCCGGATTTGATCGTTCTGGATCTGGGGCTGCCAGATATGGACGGGCTGGAGGTGCTCAAATCCGTGCGCAAGTGGTCGAACCTGCCGGTGGTCGTCGTCTCCGCCCGCACGCACGAGCACGACAAGGTTGAAGCCCTCGACTACGGCGCGGACGACTACCTCGTCAAGCCCTTCGGCACGTCGGAGCTCCTCGCCCGCATCCGAACGGCCATCCGCCACACGCGCACGGCCCTGCCCAATTCGCAGATCGCGCAGTCGGGCAAGTTCACCGTCGGCGAGCTGACGATCGACTATGACAAGCACCAGGTGCTCAAGCGCGGGGAGAACGCCAAGCTCACGGTCAACGAGTATAAGATCGTCGCCCTGCTCGGCAAATACGCGGGCAAGGTGCTGACCTATGACTTCATCATCCGCGAGCTCTGGGGGCCGAAGGCCAAGACCGACAACCAGATCCTCCGCGTGAACATGGCGAACATCCGCCGCAAGATTGAGGATAAGCCCGGCCAGCCGCAGTACATCTTCACCGAGGTCGGTGTGGGCTATCGCATGCGGGAGAGCGACTGACACACAAGTGAAATGCCCTCCCCGCCATACGGCGGGGAGGGCATTTCACTTGGTGAGAATCACGCCCCGAACCGCGCATTTTGTGCGCAGTGTCGCAGCCATGCCTATGGCAGGGCAAGGCGCAGAGTGCAGCGAAATCTTCGCCCCAAAGGACTTCGTCCTTTGGGGCGAAGATTTATTTTACGATCAGTGTCTCGCCGTCCATCTCGGGCGGGCAGGCCAGACCCATCACATCAAGGATGGTGGGGGCGATATCTGCCAGGCGACCGGGGCGCAGCTCGCTGCCCGCGCCGCAGAGAATAAAGGGGACGGGGTTGGTCGTGTGCGCGGTCATAGGGGAGCCGTCCGGCTGGCGCATAACCTCGGCGTTGCCGTGGTCGGCGGTGACCATGGCGATGCCGCCCGCGGCGAGCGTGGCATCCACGACGCGGCCAACGCAGGTGTCCACCGTCTCAACGGCCTTGACCGCCGCCTCGAGCACGCCGGTGTGGCCGACCATGTCGCAGTTGGCGAAGTTCAGGATGATGACGTCGTAGGCGCCGGAGTTGATGCGCTCGACGCATTTGTCGCAGACCTCGAACGCGCTCATCTCGGGCTGGAGGTCATAGGTCGCGACCTTCGGCGAGGGGACGAGCACGCGGTCCTCACCGGGGTACTGTTTCTCGACGCCGCCGTTGAAGAAGAACGTGACATGCGCGTACTTCTCCGTCTCGGCGATGCGCAGCTGCGTCATGCCGAGCTGGCTCAGATACTCGCCGAGCCCATTCTTCACGGCGATGCGCGGCCACGCGACGGTCACGTTCGGCATGGATGCGTCATACTCCGTGCTGCAGACGTAGGTAGTCGGAAAGAACTCGCGCTTGAAGCCGTCGAAATCGGGGTCGACGATGGCGCGGGTAATCTCGCGGGCACGGTCGGGACGGAAGTTGAAGCAGATGACGCTGTCATTGTCGGAAATCGTGCCCTCGCCGTCGCAGACGACGGGCTCGACGAACTCATCCGTGATGCCCGCGTCATAGGAGCGTGAGACCGCGTCGACGGGATCAGCGTTCTGGATGCCCTCGCCGTAGACCATGGCGTCATAGGCCATCTGCACGCGCTCCCAGCGCTTGTCGCGGTCCATCGCGTAATAGCGGCCGGTCACGGTCGCAATTTTGCCGACGCCGAGCTTTTCGCACTCCGCGGCGCACTGGGCGACGAAGTCCTTGCCTGAGGAGGGGGAGACGTCGCGCCCGTCGAGAAAGGCGTGGATATAGACCCGCGTCAGCCCCTTCTGCTTCGCCATGCGCAGCAGGGCGAAGAGGTGCCGGATGTGGGAGTGGACGCCGCCGTCGGAGAGCAGCCCACACAGGTGCAGGCTTGTTCCGCGCGCAAGGCAGTCGTCCATCGCCTTGTTATAGGCCGGATTTTCAAAGAACGAGCCGTCGTCGATGGCGCGGCTGATCCGGGGCAGATCCTGAAACACGACCCGGCCGCCGCCGATGTTGGTGTGACCCACCTCGCTGTTGCCCATCTGGCCGGCGGGCAGACCCACGTCCAGACCGCTGGCCGAGAGTTCCGTGTGGGCGCACTCGGCAAAGAGCTTATCGAGCACGGGCGTCTGCGCCAGAGAGACGGCGTTGCCCGGGCCGGGCTCTGTCAGGCCGAAGCCGTCCATAATAATCAGCGTCGTCGGTGTTTTGTTCATAACAACCCTCGTTTCTGCCGAACAGGACTCAGTCCTGATTGGCGGCGTTGATGATCTCCACAAAGTCGCCTGCCTTCAGAGCGGCACCGCCGATGAGGCCGCCGTCGATATCGGGCTGGCTAAGCAGCTCCGCGGCGTTCGAGGGCTTCATGGAGCCGCCGTACTGGATGGTGATGGAGCGGGCGATGCGCGCACCGTACAGGTGGCGGATCGTCGTGCGGATGAAGGTGCAGACCTCGGCCGCCTGCTCGGCGGTGGCGGTCTTGCCGGTGCCGATGGCCCAGATGGGCTCATAGGCGATGACACACTTGCGCAGCTTGTCGGCGCTCACGCCGGCGAGCGCGGACTTGATCTGCAGGGCGATGAGCTCCATCGTGATGCCCAGCTCGCGCTGCTCCAGGCTCTCGCCCACGCAGATGATGGGGTGCAGGCCCGTCTCGAGCGCGGCGAGCACCTTCTTGTTGACGGTGAAGTCCGTCTCGCCGAAGTACTGGCGGCGTTCGGAGTGGCCGATGATGACATACTTCACGCCCAGGTCCTTCAGCATATCGGCGGAAACCTCGCCGGTGAAGGCGCCGGACTTCTCGTAGAACACGTTCTCTGCGCCGACGGAGACGCGGACGTCCTTGAAGGCCTTGATGGCGGTGGGAATGTTGACGGCGGGAACGCATACCACGACATCGCACCACTTGGCTCTGGGCATGATGGCCTTGAGCTCCTCGGCGAACTTCTTCGTCTCGGAAGCCGTCTTGTTCATCTTCCAGTTGCCTGCGATGATGGTTTTGCGGTATCTGCGATTCATGTTGATTTCTCCTCTACTTTCTTATGTTTCAATCTGAACATCCGTGACCGGGGGGCCGCGGGTGATTGGATCCTTACTTATCCAGAAGGCACGCGACGCCGGGCAGCTCGATGCCCTCGAGGAACTCCAGAGACGCGCCGCCGCCGGTGGAGATGTGGGTGATCTTGTCGGCAAAGCCCATCTGCTCGACGGCCGCCGCGCTGTCGCCGCCGCCGACGATCGTGACGGCGCCGCTGTCGGCCAGTGCCTGCGCCATGGCGCGGGTGCCCTGCGCGAACCTCTCAAACTCAAAGACGCCCATCGGCCCGTTCCAGACGACCGTGCCCGCGCCCTTGACGGCCTCGCAGAACGCGGCGGTCGTGTCGGGGCCGATGTCCATGCCCTCCATGTCGGCGGGGATGGCGCCGGTGGGGACGACGCGGCTCTCGGCGTCGGGGGCAAACTCCGTGGCGGCGAGCGTGTCGGTGGGGAGCAGGAGCTTCACGCCGTTTTTCTTCGCCTTTTCGATCATGTCGAGCGCATAGTCGAGCTTGTCGCTCTCGCACAGGCTCTTGCCGATCTCGCCGCCCTGTGCCTTGGCAAACGTATAGGCCATGCCGCCGCCGATGATGATGGTGTCGGCCTTGTCGAGGAGGTTGTTGATGACGCCGATCTTGTCGGAGACCTTCGCGCCGCCGAGCACCGCGACAAACGGGCGCTTGGGATTTTCGAGCGCGCCTCCCATGATCTGCAGCTCCTTGGCGACCAGCAGACCGGACACGGCGGGCAGATACGCCGCGACACCCGCCGTGGAGGCGTGGGCGCGGTGGACGGTGCCGAACGCGTCGGAGACATAGAGCTCGGCCATGTCGGCCAGCTCCTTGGCGAACGTGGGATCGTTCTTCTCCTCGCGGGGATCAAAGCGGAGATTTTCCAGCAGCAGGATCTGGCCGGGCTGCAGCGCGGCGGCCTTGGCCTTCGCGTCTTCGCCGGTAACGTCCTTGGCGAAAATGACCTCCTGCCCGAGCAGCTCGCTCAGACGGACGGCGACGGGGGCGAGACTCAGACTCTCCTTCCGCTGTCCCTTGGGCTTTCCGAGGTGGGAGCAGGCGATGACCGCCGCCCCGCGGGAGAGCAGGGCGCGGATGGTGGGCAGGCTCGCGACGATGCGCTTGTCGCTGGTGATGGCGCCGGTCTCCTTGTCCTGGGGAACATTGAAATCGCAGCGCAGGAGAACCTTCTTGCCGGAAACGTCGACGTCGTTGATGGTCTTTTTATGATAGTTCATACAGCTACACTCCTTATGAAATATATACAATCATTGCGATGCTGCTATACACGGAAATGACCTGCTTACAGCCGCGACATCTCGCCCGTTCCGGTCAGGCCGGGGAAGCCCTGCTGCTTCAGGGCCTCATAGGTGAGGATGGCGACGGAGTTCGAGAGGTTCAGGCTGCGCGCTTCGGCGCGCATGGGCAGGCGGACGCAGCGGTCGGCGTGCGCAAGGCGGAACGCCTCGGGCAGCCCCGCCGTCTCCTTGCCGAAGAAGAGCCAGCAGTCACCCGTCAGGTCGGCCTGACAGTAGTCCTGCGGGGCCTTGGTGGTGGCGAGCCAGAGGTTCTGCTCCGCTTCCGGGTGCTGCGCGAAGAACGCGGGCAGATTTTCATAGTCGCGCACGGTGACGAGGTGCCAGTAATCCAGCCCCGCGCGCTTGACGGCGCGGTCGGAAATATCGAAGCCGAGCGGGCGGATGAGGTGGAGGTCGCTGCCGGTTGCGGCACAGGTGCGCGCGATATTCCCGCAATTCTGCGGAATTTCCGGTTCTACGAGTACGATATGGACCATTTTGCTGCACCTTCTTTCCTCCCACCCTGAATGACTTGCCTATTGTAATGCAAATCGGGGAGAAATTCAACTGCTAAATCTTTAAATAGTTGATTTTTTCCTGAAAATACAAAAAAATGCGCCGAGTTTGTTCGACGAAATGACGTTCTCTCCAACGCCGGAGCGGTGAAAATGGAAAAAATCTGGAATTCCCAACAAAAAACAGGGCTTCCAAAAATTATTACCGGAAATTTCTGCGAAAATACTGGATTTTCCTGAAGTCCTTGCTATAATAGAGAGCAGGATAGGGAAAGGGGGATGATTCCCATGGATTATAGCGTTGTACTGTTTGATTTGAAAACGGAGGGAGCCCCCTCCGAGAAACCGCTGATGCTGCAGCCTGTTCTGTTCTGCCCGGTGCTGGCCTGGGTGTGTCAGGAGCTTCGGGCCTGCGGCGCACAGCGGTTTTTTGCTGTCTGTGACGCGGACGCGCGGGAGGAAGTGCTTGCCGCCGCGGAGGGCTTCGATCTGACATGCGTGGACTCCGCCGAAGAGGCGCTGGCGCAGGTGCAGGGCGGCGTGATCGCCGTGCCGGGCGCGGTGGTGCCCGCGGCGGGCGAGCCGTCCCGCGCGGTCTATGCCGCGGACGCAGGCGAGCTGCGCGCCCGTCTCGGCGAGGGAAGGACGCTTGCCGACTGCCCGGCCGAGGCCGCCGGCATCCTGCCGCTGTGGCAGTCGCCGAGCGCGGCCCCGGCGTTTCTGCCGGTCGCGGACGCGGGTGAGCTGCAGGCGGCCATGCCGCGCTGCCGCGAGCTGCTCATGCGCCGCCTTGCGCACAGTGGCGTCACTGTGATCGACCCGCAGAATACCTATGTCGACCCGCGCTGCACCGTCGCGCCGGGCGTGACGATCCTGCCGGGGACGATCCTGCGCGGGCGGACGCACATCGGCGCGGGCTGCGAGATCGGCCCGAACGCCATGTTGACGGACTGCACCGTCGGGGAGGAGACGACCATCAACGCCTCCCAGCTCAATGACAGCACCGTCGGCAGCCACACGACCGTCGGTCCGTTTGCCTATGTCCGGCCGCACTGCTCCATCGGCGACCACTGCCGCGTGGGCGATTTCGTCGAGATGAAGAACTCCTCCATCGGCGACGGTACGAAGATCAGCCACCTCACCTATGTCGGCGACAGCGACGTCGGCGAGCGGGTGAACTTCGGCTGCGGTACGGTCACGACGAATTACGACGGCCACAAGAAGTTCCGCTGCACCATCGGCGACGATGTGTTTATCGGCTGCAACACAAACCTCATCGCGCCCGTCACGCTGGGCGACGCCTGCTACACAGCGGCCGGCTCCACCGTCACGGACGACGTGCCCGCCGGGGCGCTCGCCATCGCGCGCACGCGCCAGACGAATAAGGAGGGCTGGGCCGCGCGCCTGCGCAAAAGCTGGGGGAAGAAGTAAACACCCCGGACACCAACACCGTTAAAAACCACGAGAGAAGTTTTTAAATCAGATAGAAAGTGAGTGTGCAAAAAATGTTTTCTCATGGCAAGGATATCAAACTGTTCACTGGCAACGCCAATCCGGCGCTTGCAACCGAGATCTGCAAGATCCTCGGCACCAAGCTCGGCGAGGCCGAGGTCAAGTCGTTCGCCGACGGCGAGGCGTCCGTCTCTCTGTACGAGACCGTCCGCGGCAGCGACGTGTTCCTCATCAACTCCACCTGCAAGCCGGTCAATGACAGCCTCATGGAGCTGCTCATCATGATCGATGCCTGCAAGCGCGCCTCCGCGGGCCGCGTGACGGCGGTCATTCCCTACTTCGGCTATGCCCGGCAGGACCGCAAGGCCAAGAGCCGCGACCCCATCTCCGCCAAGCTTGTCGCGAACATGCTGACCGCCGCCGGCGCCGACCGCGTCCTGACGATGGACCTGCACGCGGCGCAGATTCAGGGCTTCTTTGATATCCCTGTGGACAACCTGCTCGGCAACCCCGTCTTCGTCGACTACTATGCCAAGAAGTTCGGCGAGCGCGCCGAGGAGATGGTTGTCGTCTCCCCCGACGTCGGCTCCGTGTCCCGCGCACGCACGTTTGCCCAGAAGCTGCACATGGGTCTGGCTATCGTCGACAAGCGCCGCCAGAAGGCCAACCAGTGCGAGGTCATGAACGTCATCGGCGAAGTCGAGGGCAAGGACTGCATCCTCTTCGACGACATGGTCGATACCGCCGGTTCCCTCTGCAACGCAGCTAAGGCGATCGTCGAGGTTGGCGGCGCGAAGAACGTCTATGCCTGCGCCAGCCACGGCGTCCTGTCCGGCCCGGCGCTCGAGCGCGTCACCGACAGCTACATCAAGGAGCTGGCGCTGCTCAACACGATCCCCGTCGAGATGGGCGCGGGCTGCGAGAAGATCAAGTATCTGTCCGTCGCCCCCATGTTCGCCGAGGCCATCGAGCGCATTTATCAGGAAATTTCCATCGCGAAGCTGTTCAACTGAGAAATTCTGTGATACACTGTATGGGACTGCCCGTTCGGGCGGTCCCATATGCTTTCTTTTGATATTTGGAGGATACACTATGCTTTTCGGACGCAGCGGCGGGATCAGCTGGCTGGTGGTGGGACTGGGCAATCCCGGTACCCAGTATGAGAGTACGCGGCACAACATGGGCTTTCTCGCGGTGGATAAGCTCGCGCAGGAGGAGAACTTCAGGTTCAGCAAGCTCCGCTTCAAGGCCTGGACGGCGACGTGGGAGATCGACGGGCAGAAGGTGCTCGTCATGAAGCCGCAGACGTATATGAACCTATCGGGCGAGTCCGTGGGCGAGGCGGCGCGGTTTTATAAGATCCCGCCCGAGCATGTGCTCGTCATCTCAGACGACATCGACCTCCCGGCGGGCAGGCTCCGCATCCGACCGGGCGGCTCGGCGGGCGGCCACAACGGCCTGAAGAATATCATCCAGCACCTCGGCAGCGACAAGTTCCCCCGCATCAAGGTGGGCGTCGGCTCGCCGAAGCAGGCGGGCTTCGAGGTCGTCGACTGGGTGATCGGGAAGCCCATGGGCGAGGATCAGAAGGTGCTGACCGACGCACTCGACCGCGTCGTCACGGCCGTCCCGGTGCTCATCTCACAGGGCGTTGACCGGGCGATGAACCGCTTCAACCGCACATGAAGCAACGCGGAGCAAACCGCATAGACTGAAAATAACAGGCAGGCACAGCCCCCACCGGCGGGCGCTGTGCCCGGCCTGCGTGGAGAGGAGGGGCGCCCGTGGAGGGGCTGATGCGCGCGCTCTGGCAGATGCCGGAGCTGCAGGAAATCTGGAACCATATCGAAACCGGGGAGACGCCCGTGACGGTGACGGGGCTTTCGCCCGTCCACCGCGCGCAGCTCGCGGCGGCGCTCCGCCTGCGCAGCGGCCGCCCGCTGCTCATGCTCTGCAGCGACGAGCGCGAGGTGCAGCGGCAGGCGGCGGACCTCGCCTGTCTCACGGGGGAGGAGCCGGTGGTTCTGCCGGGCCGCGAGTGGCAGCTGCGCCCCGTGGCGGCGGTGAGCCGCCAGTGGGAGTGCCGTCGGCTGGAAGCGCTGCACCGCTGCGCAAGCGGCGCGCCCGTCGTCGTGACGACGGCCGAGGCGCTCGCGCAGCGCTGTATCCCGCCGCAGGTGCTTGAGCGCGCCGCACTGACGCTCGAGGTGGGCGGCCGGTACGACGCGCCGGCGCTCGCCGGGCAGCTGACGGACGCGGGCTATGCCCGCTGCGACCGGGTGGAAGGTCCCGGCCAGTTCGCCATGCGCGGCGGCATACTCGATGTGTTCTCGCCGGGGATGGAGAAGCCCGTGCGCTGCGAATTCTTCGATGACGAGATCGACTCGCTCGGTGAGTTCGAGCTGGACACCCAGCGGCGCAGCCGCAACCTCGAGCGGGCGCTCCTGCTGCCCGCGGCGGAGGTGCTGCCCGCCCTCGGCGACGCGGGCGCGGCGGAAAAGCTCGAGCGCATCGCCGCGAAGCTCGAGAAAAAGGGCGGCGCGGACGCGCTCGTGAAGACGCTCCGCGGCGACGCCGAGAGCCTGCGCCGGCACATTGTGCCGTCCGGGAGCGACCGCGTGCTCGCGGCGGTCTATCCGCAAAAAATTACGGCGGCGGACTATCTCGCGCCGCAGACGATTGTGGTCGCGGGGGAGTCCGGCCGCATCGCCGAGAGCCTGAAGGGCTTTTTGTGGCAGCTGAAGGAGGACGCCTCCACCGCGTTCGAAAACGGCTGGCTCGCGGGCGAGCTTGCGGAGCTGGCACTGAGCGAGGGCGAGCTGACGGCGAAGCTCGGCGCCTTCGCCCTCTGTCAGATGGAGAGCCTGCCGACGAGCCGGTATCTGCTCGCGCCGCGGGCGCTGCTGCAGATCACGGCCAAGCAGCTCTCGGCCTACGGCGGCAGTCTCGACACGGCGGCAACGGATCTTGTCCACTATCTGACGGGCGGGTACCGCGTGCTGGTGCTCTGCGGCGGCGAGGTGCGTGCGCGCAACCTCCTGCGCCTGCTGCAGGAGCGGAAGATCCCGGCGGCGCTCGACCTCGCGGGTGCGCACGATCCGGGGAAGGACGCCGTGCAGATCTCCGTCGGGGCACTCTCGGCGGGGTGTGAGTACCCGGAGCTGCGTCTGGCCGTCCTGACGGAGGGGCAGCTCACAGCGAAGGTCGCCGGCAGGGAGAAAAAGCCCCACCGCGTCAGGACCACCGGCGGCAGCAAGCTCCAGTCGTGGGCGGATCTTACGCCGGGCGACCTCGTCGTCCATGAGCAGCACGGTATCGGCCGCTTCGTGGCCATGCTGCGCATCCCCGTCGACGGAGTGGAGAAGGACTATATCAAGATCGCCTACGCCGGGAGCGACTGCCTGTACGTCCCGGCGACGCGGCTCGATCTGGTGAGCAAGTATATCGGCGCCGGGGAGGACAATGAGCACGCCAAGCTCAACAAGCTCGGCGGCACCGACTGGACCAAGGCCAAGCACAAGGCGCGCGCCGCGGCGAAGGATCTGGCCGAGGGACTCATCCGCCTCTATGCCGAGCGCCAGCGGCTCGGCGGCTTCGCGTTTTCGCCGGACTCCCCGTGGCAGCGCGAGTTTGAGGACGCGTTTCCCTATCAGGAGACGGACGACCAGCTCCGCGCGATCGACGAGATCAAGCGCGACATGGAAAAGCCTGTGCCGATGGATCGCCTGCTCTGCGGCGACGTCGGCTACGGCAAGACCGAGGTGGCGCTGCGCGCGGTGATGAAGTGCATCTTAGACGGCAAGCAGGCGGCCATCCTCGCGCCGACGACGGTGCTCGCCCAGCAGCACTATGCCACGGCCATGAGCCGCTTCCGCGCGTTTCCCGTGAATGTGGAGGTGCTCAGCCGCTTCCGCACCGGCAAGCAGGCGAAGGACATTCTCGAGCGGACGGCGCAGGGCAAGGTCGACCTCCTGATCGGCACGCACAAGCTCCTGCAGAAGAACGTCCGCTTCAAGGATCTGGGCCTGCTCGTGATCGACGAAGAGCAGCGCTTCGGCGTGGAGGCCAAGGAGCAGCTGCGCGAGCGCGTGCGGCAGGTCGATACGCTCACGCTTTCGGCAACGCCCATCCCGCGGACGCTGAATATGGCGCTTTCCGGTGTGCGCGACATGTCGGGCATCGAACAGGCGCCGCAGGACCGCCAGCCCGTGCAGACCTATGTGCTCGAGCACGACTGGGGCGTGCTGGCCGACGCGATGCGCCGCGAGATTGCCCGCGGCGGACAGGTCTATTACCTGCACAACCGCGTCGAGGACATCGAGTCCGTCGGCGGGCGGATCGGCCAGCTCCTCGGCGAGGAGATAACCGTCGGCATCGCGCACGGCAAGATGTCCGAGCGCCAGCTCAGCAGCGTCATGCAGCAGATGGCCGACGGCGACGTGCAGGTGCTCGTCTGCACGACGATCATCGAGACGGGCATCGACATTCCGAACGTGAACACCCTCATCATCGAGGACGCCGACCGGCTGGGGCTTGCCCAGCTGCACCAGATCCGCGGGCGCGTCGGGCGCAGTGCGCGCCGCGCGAGCGCGTACCTGACCTACCGCGCGGGGAAGGTGCTGACGGAGGTGGCCTCCAAGCGCCTGACGGCCATCCGCGAGTTCGTGGAGTTCGGGTCTGGCTTCCGCATCGCGATGCGCGACCTCGAGATCCGCGGCGCGGGGAACCTCCTCGGCCCGGAGCAGTCGGGCTATATGATGAGCGTGGGCTATGATATGTACCTGCGCCTGCTGGCGGATGCCGTGCTCGAGCAGCAGGGCCAGACGCCCGCGCCCAAGACGGACTGCTCGGCGGATCTGACCGTCTCGGCCAACATCCCGGAAAAATACGTCCCCTCCACGCAGGAGCGGATGGATCTCTACCGGCGCATCGCGGCGCTCACAACGGCGGAGGACGCCTCCGACCTGACGGACGAGCTGCTCGACCGGTACGGCGACGTGCCGAAGAGTGTGACGGCGCTGCTTGACGTGGCGCTGCTGCGTGCGGCGGCCGCGTCCTGCGGCATCTGCGAGATCACGCAGAAGGGGCGGCAGATTCTCTTCCGCTTCACCGGGGCGGTGGACGTGGCGGCGCTCATGGGCGTGTGCTCCATGACGGGGTACAGAAACCGCCTGCTGCTCACGGCGAGCGAGGAGCCGACGCTGAAGCTCCATCTCCAGCCGTCGGAGGACGCGCTGCACGCGGCGGGAAAGCTCGTGGAGGAGCTGCGGCTGCGCACGCAGAGCGGCGCGGAAAAGCAAAAGGAGAAATAAATGTCGGATATTCTGAACGAAAAAGTGGATCTGAGCGCGCTGAATCTCGGGAGCTTCACGCTCTCGGCGCTGCTCGGCGCGGTGGTGACGTTCTGCATCTGCGTCATCGCGATGCGGCTGATTCTCTCGCTCCTGCGGCGGATGCTGGATAAGACGCGCCTTGACGCGACGCTCCGCAAATACGCGCTCGGCGCGGTGCGGCTCGTGCTGTGGGTCATCATCGTGCTGATCGTGGCCGACCAGCTGGGCATTCCCGTCACGTCGCTGGTGGCACTGTTGTCAGTGGTTTCGCTGGCCGTGTCGCTCGCGGTGCAGTCGGTGCTCAGCAACATCGCGGGCGGGCTCGTCATCCTCGTGACGAAGCCCTTCCAGCTGGGCGACCTCGTGGAGACGGCCGACGGGCTCGGCACGGTCAAGGAGATCAGCCTGACATTCACGAAGCTCGAGACGCCGGACGGCCTGTGGCTCATGACGCCCAACAGCGTCCTCTCCTCGGGGAAGATCACGAACTACACCGCCCTCGGCCGCCGACGCGCGGAGATCCGCGTGGGCGCGTCGTATGACGCGGCGGTGAGCGACGTGCGCGCGGCCTGCCTCGACGCGGCGGCGCGCGTGCCGGGCGTGCTCCCCGATCCCGCGCCGATCGTATACGTCGACAGCTACGGCGAGAGCAGCATCAGCTATATCGTACGCGTCTGGTGCAGAAGTGAGGACTACACGGACGTCTACTACGGCCTGACGGAGGGGCTGAAGGCAGCCTTCGACGAGCATGGCGTGGAGATGCCGTATAATCACCTGAATATACATATTTTGGATCAAACAGAACAAAAGGAGAAACAAACGGTATGATTTATTCCATTCTGGTGGGCGCGCTCATCGGCTGGATCGCCAGCCGCCTGATGGGCGGGAAGAAGGGACTGATGCGCTATCTCATTCTGGGCGTGGCCGGCTCGGCGGTGGGCAATTTCCTCGCCGGGGCGATCGGCATCGCCGCGCGCAACTCGATCGGCGCGATCCTGATCGGCGTGGGCGGCGCGTGCGTCGTGATTCTACTGTGCAGATGGCTGTTTAAGTGAGGTGCGGCACATGAAAAAACCGACGGTACATCCGGACGCCTTCGTGGCGTTCAACGCGACGGTGCGCGGCGACGTGCGCATCGAGGAGGGCGCGAGCATCTTTTACGGCGCGGTGCTGCGCGGCGACCGCGCGCCAATCACGATCGGCCCCGGCAGCAACATTCAGGAAAACTGCGTCGTGCATGTGGAGTATGATCTGCCGGTCGTGCTGGGGCGGGACGTTACCGTCGGCCATGGCGCAATTCTCCACGGCTGCACGGTGGGCGACGAGACGCTCATCGGCATGGGCGCGATTATTCTGAACGGTGCGAAGATCGGCCGCCACTGCCTGATCGGCGCGGGCGCGCTCGTGACGCAGAACATGGTCATCCCCGACGGGAGTCTCGCCTTCGGCAGCCCCGCGAAGATCCGCGGCACGCTCACGGACGAGGCCATCGAGGAGATCCGCGCGTCGGCGGCATCCTACCGCGCCGAGGCGGCAGAGTGCCGCGCCGACGGCGACGCGCAGGAAATTTGAGCAGCTGGATGCTGCGGCAGAAAGGCAGGCGACGGAGATGAAAACGCAGAGACCCTACCCGGCTCTCACCATCACGCCCAAGGGCGAGCGCGCCCTCGTGGACGGCCACCCGTGGGTCTACGCCGGGGAGGTGACGCAGGTGCCGGAGGGCACCGAGGACGGCGCGCTTGTGGACGTGCTCAGCCGGAAGGGGAGCTACCTCGGCACGGGTTTTTATAACAGCCGCTCCATGATCCGTGTGCGGCTCCTCTCGCGCAACGCGAACGACCGCTTTGACCGCGCGTTCTGGGCGCGGCGCGTGCAGTACGCATGGGACTACCGCAAGACCGTAATGGGCGAGGAGGACAGCCGCTGCTGCCGGATTATCTTCGGCGAGGCGGACCACTTCCCCGGGCTCACGGTCGACCGGTTTGAAAATGTCCTCGTGGCGCAGGTGCTGAGTCTCGGCATGGATCGCATCAAGCCGATGATTTTCGGGCTGCTCGTCGAGACACTGCGCGCCGACGGGCAGGAGATCGCGGGCGTCTATGAGCGCAACGACGTCGCCCTGCGCGAAAAGGAGGGCATGGAGCAGGGGAAGGGATGGTATCCCCTGCCGGGTGAGCCTGTCCCCGACTTCCATGAGACGGACATCACGGAAAACGGCATCCGCTATACCGTGGACTTTGAAAACGGGCAGAAAACGGGCTTTTTCCTCGACCAGAAGTATAACCGGCTCGCCGTGGCGAAGCTCGCGCGCGGGCGGACGGTGCTCGACTGCTTCACGCACACGGGTTCGTTCGCGCTCAACGCCGCGCGCGGCGGGGCAAAGCATGTGACGGCGGTGGACGTATCGGAGTTCGCTGTGGAGTGCGCACGCCGCAACGCCGAGCGCAACGGGCTCGGCGATGTGATGGAGTGCGTGGCGGCGAACGTGTTTGACCTCCTCCCGGCGCTCGCGCAGCAGCCGGTGAAGTATGACTTCATCATCCTCGACCCGCCCGCCTTCACCAAGAGCCGAAGGACGACGCAGCGGGCGATGGCGGGCTATAAGGAGATCAACTACCGCGCGATGAAGCTCCTGCCGCGCGGCGGCTACCTCGCGACCTGCTCGTGCAGCCATTTTGCGACGGAGGAGCTGTTTGTCAAAATGCTCCACAGCGCCGCGCACGACGCGGGCGTCCAGCTGCGCCAGATCGAAGCGCGCCAGCAGTGCGCCGACCACCCCATCCTCTGGGGCGTGGAGGAGACGAACTATCTCGAGTTTTTCCTGTTCCAAGTCGTATAAAAAATCACGGAAAAGGGCGCGCCAAGGGTAGTTTCCAATAAGACAGTACGAGAACATTACTGACATAGGGTAGCTGCCGTACAGGAGTGCGACAAGAAAAATTGGCGATACTTGGTTTTCATAACCAGGTATCGCCTTTTTCTATCTTTAACAGAATGTTTGAATCTTATTGGAGGTACATATGATGCAGGAACTGAGCTATATTCGTTGCGGTGATTACTATATTCCCGATATTCGCTTACCGAAGGAAACCAGACCTATTGGTCGTTGGGGGCGTATGCACAGAGATTATATCAAGGAGCACAACCCCATCCGCTTCAATGATCTGTGTCTTAGCGGTGAAGTGTGGACTTATCTGGCTGATTTGAACGAGCAGGCACAGAGCCGCCTTGAACTTATCATCGAGCAGATGAAGGCATCTGAGGGCGTGACAGAGGGCATGAAGCAGCACAATCAGATGACATGGGTTAGAGCTATGAACAGCATCCGCAACCGAGCTGAGGAAATCGTCCTTCGTGAAATGATCTACGAGGAGGATGCCGTATGAGAATCCTTGAAGAATTTTGGTACGGCAACATCGAGCCAACCGAGTATGACACATCCTCTTGCAAAGAATACAAGAAACTGTTGGAGCTGATTTGCAGGAATGAAGAAAAACTCCAAGCAACCATGACAGACGAACAGAAAGATTTATTCGAGAAGTACGCAGACTGTGTGCAAGAATATCAAACCATCACGGATTGTCTAATCTTCCAGAACAGCTTTAAGCTGGGCGCACGAGTGATGTTAGAGGTCATGGAAGAATAACCGAATATTGCAAGCGGGACTTGCGCTCCAATGGGGTGCAAGTCCCGCTTTAATTCTACACTTATTTTAGAGAGTAGGAATCGTCCAATCACGGTGCCAATTGGCAAACAAGTACTTATCAAATTCAAAGAACTGCGTTTCGGTGTACGGGAAGAAGTGGTTTTTCGTTCCTACATTGTTTATGTAAGGAGTCGATAAAGCTCTAAGCTCATATGTTTTATAGAGTTGGCAAGGCAGTAATTGTTTGAACAAGGCAAAATTGAATGATGTGCCTACTTCTAAGTGTTGGCATATCTCAGAGAGACTTTCTTCTCCATTATATTTTGCAAACAAAACTAAATTTACACCAACATTGCAGGCGAGCAATTCACTTGGTATTTGTTTTGAGTAATAGGTTATACCATCCAGTTTTCTTCTCTTGCAGGCAAGCATAAGCATCTGTGGCAAGATGTACTCAGACTTAAAATTACGATTTGTTTCCTCAACTTTATACGAAGTACAAAGAGTCAGTACAAAAAGTTTCAAGAGACTAATAACATAATTCTCATTTTCTGACTCACTCAAAGTATTTTCACTTTCGTTAAATGCATATAAGGCGCTTATCGAAACAGTCAAGTTTAATACTTTTTGGGTATTATCCAAAAGAATAGGTGCGACATTGAAACGATGATCCGCTGGACATCCCATCTCCACCCAACAAGCGTAAGATGAATTGCCCAAATACAAACAAGGCAATCCCGGTATACTAAATCGTTCACTTTTGACAATGTGACGCTTGTTGAAAGGAATATGCAGCATATCTTCTGACGAGAACTCAACAACATTCTCAGACAATCTTGCTCGGAAAAACTGTACCTCAGAATAATCTGGTCCCCCGCCAGGGAACGCAATACTACTGTTAATATCCGTAATTGCCGGAGCTGCATCATTAAACTCATCAAGCATTTCGTTCACGATAAGTTGTGCATCAACCAGATCTCCCTGATAGTACAGAATGATAGATGAAATAATCTTTTTACGGTATTCTTTAACGGCAAGGACAATTTTATCGGAAGCTCCGCATCTTTCTAATTCAAAAACAAGGTCAGCAAGTTTTTCGACTATTCCAGGGTAATATTCATTATCTCTTTTAACAACAAGCGGCATTGCATATTTCTGAAAATCAATTTTCTCTATCCAAGGATAAATGCTCATAATCTTCCTTCTTTCTATTCGCAAACGCAGTATACATACTGAAAGTACGTCAATAACGCAGAATATCATTTATAAGTTACCCAATGGGTGGTTTTATTATAGCATATATGTGAAGCATTCAACAACTGCTAATGTATCATTTTGTTGATTTCCTCACGCTTTCGTGATATGATAATTCTTAATGTAAGGAGGGACTCGCTATGGCTGTAACATACAAAAAGTTATTTCACTTGCTGATCGACAAGGGTATGACGAATGCCGAGCTGATGGAGAAAGCGGGTTTTAGTGCCAATATCATTACCCGTATCAAGCGTGACAATTATATTTCTCTCGATAGTATTGAGAAGATTTGCAAAACTCTTGGTTGTGGGGTTGACGATATTTTAGAATTTACGGATGAGGAGAAATAAAAATGGCTAAAAACACAGTACAATCCGTTGAACCGAATATTGCCGACTTGGTGAATGGCTGGCTCAAATCATATAAAGTGGATTATAAATTGGAGCAGGAGTCCTTGAACACGGAAATCGATCAAGCCCTAAATGATTATTTTTCCAAGAACGGCGGCAAGGGCGGCAATCGCCCTGATGCAAAGCTACTCCTACAAGCCAATGATGGGAAATACTATCCGATTTTGATTGAATACAAAGGATACAAAGATAAACTTGTAAAGCTGGATGCTGAAGGAAATGTTGCAAACAGAAACGCAAAGAACCAACCTGATTATACAAATATCAACTCTTATGCGGTGAACGGTGCAGTTCATTATTCTAATGCGGTTCTGCACTACACAAGTTATACGGATGTTATCGCCATTGGCGTTACGGGCTACAAGGATGCTAGCGGGAAGCTAAAACATTTGATCGGCGTTTACTACGTTGCCAAGAGCAATTTTGGCGTTGGTCAAAAGGTTGATGAATATACCGATCTTTCTTTTTTGAAAAAAGAACACTTCTCTGCATTTATCGAAAAGGTCAAACAATTATCGCTCCCTCAGGACGAAATTGAAAAACTAAAGGAACGCAGAGAACAGGAAATTACTGCAAGCCTTGTTAAGCTGAACAACGACATTTTCAAGAGCGAAAAGGGTCTGAGTGAGAATGACCGTGTTTATCTTGTTGTTGCTTCTATTATGGCTACCCTTGGCGATGTGGAGAACAATGTATACCCGCTTACCAAAGCTGATCTGAAATCGTCCAACGAAAGAAATAATACGGACGGCGATATTATGATTCGTAAAATCGAGTCCTTTCTGGATGCCAAAAAGCTCCCTAAAGACAAGAAAGACCTGATTGTGCGAACACTGCAAAACACACTGACTACCGACAACATCAACAGAGCAGAAGATGGCGAAAGCCAGTTGAAACGAGTATTTATCAAGATTGTTGACGACCTTGGCGTTTACTACAAAATTGGCTTAAATACAGATTTTACTGGGAAGCTGTTCAACGAAATGTATTCATGGCTTGGCTTCACACAGGATCAGCTCAATGATGTGGTTTTAACACCGCCCTATGTTGCGACCCTTCTGTGCCGCCTTGCAAGAGTAAATAAAGATTCTTTTGTGTGGGACTTTGCCACTGGCTCGGCAGGTCTGCTGGTAGCAGCCATGAATGAAATGTTGGCTGATGCCAAGAAGAAAATTAAGTCGCCCGAAGAATTGGCACGCAAGTCAGCGGAAATTAAAGCAAACCAGTTATTGGGTCTGGAGATCCTGTCCAATGTTTATATGCTCGCTGTTCTCAACATGATTATGATGGGCGATGGCAGCTCCAATATCTTGAACAAGGACTCTTTGAAGTTTGATGGTCATTATGGTTTCGGCAAAACTGATGAGAAGTTCCCTGCGGACGCATTTATTTTGAACCCGCCATACTCTGCGGAGGGCAACGGAATGATCTTCGTTGAAAAGGCTCTTTCCATGATGGACAAGGGCTATGCTGCTATTATTATTCAGAACTCCGCAGGTTCTGGTAATGCAGTTGAATATAATAAAAGCATTTTAACGCATTCAACTCTTCTTGCCAGTGTTAGAATGCCTATCGACTTGTTTGTTGGTAAGTCAAGTGTTCAGACGCATATCTATGTTTTTAGGATTGGCGAGGCGCATCAAAAAGATGACATTGTAAAATTTATTGATTTCTCCAATGATGGATACACAAGATCTGCAAGAAAGAAGTCAACAAACAATTTAAGAGATACTGATAATGCTAAGGAAAGATACCAAGAACTCGTCAATTTAGTCCGTTTCGGGAAAAGTAAGATGAGTATCTTCACTGAACAGGACTATTATGAAGGAGTTATTGATCCGGAAAACGGAGCCGATTGGAATCAAACTTCACCTATTGATACAAAACCGACGGTAGAAGATTTTAAGAAAACTGTTAGTGATTACCTTGCTTGGGAAGTGTCTACACTTTTGAAGAATCAGCCTTCGGAGAATGAGCGCCTGGGAAAATGACAGCCTCACTTAATGAGAAATTGCGGACAGTTAAGTGGGGCAAATACAAAACAAGTGAATTATTTCAGCCGCAAAAGATTACCAATATGTTATCCAAGGAAGATTTATCAGAAAAATTCAACTTCCCGGCATATTCTTCCGAGTCTACCAATAATGGAATAATTGGATATACTGATTCGCCTGAATTTATATGCGACGATGAACACCCTGTTTTTGTTACATTTGGAGATCACACATGTTCTTTCAATATTGCTACCAAAAGTTTTTCGGTTCTTGATAATGTGAAGGTGTTGTTGCCAAGTATTCATAACATCCGTTGTTTATTGTGGATTATTACAGCTTGGCAAAAGCAAATTCCTAATCTTGGGTATGCACGACATTGGAAAATAGCAAAAAACTGCATCGTAGAACTTCCCACCAAAGACGGCGAAATCGACTTTGATTTTATGGAATCATTTGTAGCTGAGCTGGAAGCTCAGCGGGTAGCTGAGCTATCCGCCTACTTAACAGTAAGCGGATACGACAATTATGAATTGTCGGCTGAAGAGCTTAGCGCTCTTCAAAGATTTACTGAGCTCGACGATGATAATTGGGGCACATATACCGTAGGCAATCTTTTTGAAAAAATAGCAACAAAAAAATTGCCGTACAAGGCGAAGGAATTACCCAAGCAGCCCACAGACGATTATGTTCTTCCTTGTCTCACATCAAGTTTCCAAAATCAAGGATTGAACTATTATGCACCCAAAGCCGGAGCAACTGTATTGAACAATGTAATTTCTATTCCTTCTAATAGTGATGTCTACAGAGCATATTATCAGACAAGAGATTTTACTGTTTTGTCCGATGCTTATGCTATTCGCTGGAAATCCGAGGAAATTGAACTCTCCCCGAATCAATATCTGTTCATGGTCATGTGCATTAACAAAGTGACCGACCTGCCGATTTATTCTTATAAGAACAAGCTCGGCGGCTGGAATGTTGTAAAAACCAAAGAGATTAGATTGCCCGAAAAGAATGGCAAAATTGATTTTGCTTTTATGGATACTTTCATATCCGCCATCAAAAAACTGGCAATCAAGGAAGTTGTACTTTATAGTGATCGAAAGATCGCAGCAACAAAAGAATTGGTTTCAAAAAACAATCAACTGAATAGCTAAGCCAAAGGCGATCAACCGTAAAAAGTTGGTCGCCTTGTTTTGTTATTACATAGCAAAGCCGAGCACCCATGTCAACGGTCGAGATGAACGGGCTTCGCCCGCCGTTGACAAGTTCGCCCGTCTCCGCTGTATGGTAATCAAGGGGGCGACAGCAAAAAGTGCTGCCACCCCTGTTCATAAAAAAGTTGCAATTACGATGCCAAACATTGACAATCGGTGTCGCTGTTTGTATAATGATGTCGTGGAAGTTTGTCCACACATAAAAACTGAATAAGAATGTTCAAACATATTTTATGAGAGTCGGATTTGTCCGACACGGTATTGGTACACCGGAAGTGCCGAACTGCTCCACCATGCCTTTGGTTCTGTTGGCGGGAGCTGTACGAAGCAGAACCCGACTTTGAATTTTTAAAGCCGATTACATAGAACATCACTTTGAAGCGAGAGCCATGCTCCCGCCGATTTCTGATGTTTTGTGTAATCGGCTCTTTTTGTTTTGTCATTTTTCCAAAACACAGTTCAGCTCCGAAAGCGTGAACTTGAAAAATCGGCGAAAACGAAAAGGCTGGGTAGCGTAGAGCAAGATTCTACCATGGGTCCAAATTTCGCCTATCGCTCATTTTGCCCTTCATGGAATCTTGTTGGGGAGTGCCTTCCCCAAACCCTGCATCTGTTCTGCTTTCGCAGAAGCGACGGCATCCGCCGACCAACCATTTTCACAAATGAAGGAGGAACCGAATGACCAAAACCTACAACACACCGAAGCGAACCCACATCGTAAAAACCCGTTTGGACGATGAAGAACACTCCGACTTTCTCCGCCGCTTGGAGATTTACGACATGAACCAATCGGAGTTTATCCGTGAAGCAATCTCCGGCGCAACCGTCAAACCTACCATCGTGGCAACATTGGTCAGCGACGATCTGCTCGCTGCTGTCGGCAAGCTGACCGCTGAGTACGGAAGAATCGGCAACAACCTAAATCAGATTGCCCGACACCTCAACGAATGGCGTAGTCCTTATCCTGCGATGGCAAAGGAATTACAGGATGCCGCCGCTGATCTCGCCACTCTGAAATTTGAAGTGATGAAAAAGGTAGGTGATGCTGTTGGCAACATTCAAGCATATCAGCTCTAAAAATGCTGACTACTATGCCGCCGAAGCCTACCTCACTTTTGAGCATGACGAGTTTACCATGAAGCCCACCCTGGACGAAAACGGCAGGTTCATCCCAAGAAAGGATTACCGCATTTCCACTCTGAACTGCAGAGACGAAGATTTTGCGATTGCCTGTCTGAGAGCCAATCTCCGCTATGGTAAAAATCAAAAACGGGAAGATGTCAAAAGTCATCACTATATCATCAGCTTCGATCCCAAGGATGTTCCCGACCACGGATTGACCGTAGATCTGGCGCAGAGCCTTGGTGAGAAATTCTGCAAGGAACACTTTCCCGGTCATCAGGCTATTGTCTGTACCCATCCCGACGGTCACAACGGCAGCGGCAATGTTCATGTACACATCGTTATCAATTCTCTGCGAATTGAAGAAGTTCCGTTCATGCCGTATATGGACAGATCATGCGATACCCGACCGGGCATGAAGCACCGATGCACCAACGCAGCTATGGAATACTTCCGTTCCGAGGTTATGGAAATGTGCCACGATGCAGGCCTGTATCAGATTGATCTGCTGAATGGTAGCAAGACAAGAGTGACCGAGCGTGAGTATTGGGCAAAGAAGAAAGGACAACTTGCGCTGGATGAAGAAAATGCAGTCCTTGCCGAACAGGGCTTGCCCGTCAAGCAGACCAAATTTGAAACAGACAAAGACAAGCTCCGTGAAGAAATCCGCATGGCACTTTCTGATGCTGTCAGCTTTGAAGACTTTGCGGAAAAACTTCTCCGCCGTGGCATTACTGTCAAAGAAAGCCGTGGGCGCTTGTCCTATCTCACACCCGACCGCACCAAGCCCATCACAGCACGAAAGCTGGGTGACGATTTTGATAAAGCTGCTGTATTCGCAATCTTTGTCAGAAACACAAAACGAGTGAGGGCAAAAACCGACACTATCCATTCTGCACCCGCTATGCAGAAAATTATCAATGAGCGTGATACTGTCAGCCGCATGGTAGATATTGATGCCGCAAAGGAAAAAGGAAAAGGTTACGAGCATTGGGCAAAGAAACACAATCTCAAAAATGCCAGCCGTGCCTATCTGCTGTATAAGGAAATGGGATTTGATTCTCCCGAAGCATTGGCTACCGCCTGTGATGCCGCCCACGAAAAGCTGAGTGATATTCGCACAGAAATGAAATCAGTGGAAGCTACAATCGCAGAAAAGAAAGAGCTTCGTAATCATGTGCTGAACTATCACAAGACCCGATATGTAATCGACGAAATGAAAGCCTGCAAAAATGAGAAAGCTCGCCAGAAATACCGTGATGAACATGACAGCGACTTCATCATTCTGAACACCGCCAAATGCTACTTTGATTCCAAAGGCTTGAAGAAGCTACCGAGCCACAAGGCGTTGCAGACGGAAGTGGAGCAGCTTATCAAAGAGAAAAACGAGCTTTACAACCAGTACCAGACCGCTAAGGAAGAAGCACAGCGTCTCGGTACCATTCGTCATAATCTGGAGCAGACCCTTGGCAGAAAAATCGAACACAAGAAGGAACAGGAGCGATAATTCTTTCCCTTCGATTCGTTTTCATTCCTATCCGGCAAGTTCCCAAATTGGGAACTTGCCACCACAAAACAGAAAGGACAATTTTTATATGAACGAAAAGAAAAACAGAAATTACACAGTCAAAGAAAATGGCAACATAGTTGTTCACAACTACTGTGCGGCAGCGTTGCCGAAGATCACCGTGACCATTCACTCCGGTCAGACTACTTACCGCTTTAACGGAAGTTACGATGGAACACGAAGTCTTTCCGGTAAACTGCTCGACCACATGGCAAAAGATAATTAAAAATGCTCAAAAAATATTATAACGAAAGGGTGGATTTATTCACGAATGTGTGATATGATATATACAAGCAATCCTGTATTGGCAGACTGCCCGCCGATTAAGGAGGAACAAGACATGAACAGGCAGTCTGACAAAATTACTGCGATCTACTGTAGGCTGAGTCGTGATGACGAACTTGCAGGAGAGAGCAACAGCATTGTCAATCAAAAGGCGATTCTCAAGAAATACGCAAAAGAACAAGGTTTCCGAAACATCCAGTTTTTTGTGGACGATGGTTACTCCGGTGCTAACTTTGTTGAGGTAAGATAACGTAACCTTTTTTGCAGAGGGTGTTATCTTACCTCTTTTTGATGTATGTTAGA
>USAC01000021.1 GCA_900552475.1 uncultured Eubacteriales bacterium
GGCGGGCTTGAGGGCTTTTGCCCCGGTGTATGGTGAAAAATCGCACGGTTCGGAGCGAAATCCCCTTGACAGAAAAGGGCTATGCCCTTTTCTGTCAGTCCCCCACGTACTCCGACGGGTCGATGACCTTGCCGTCCTTGCTGACGGAGAAGTGCAGGTGCGCGCCCATCTCCGTCTCGGCGCTCGCGGTCGAGCCGACCTGCCCGATCACGTCGCCCGCGGCGACCTCCTGCCCCACCGTGACAGGTGGATCCTTCTGCAGGCAGCTGTACTGCGTGCTGTAGCCGCCCGCGTGCTCGATGACGACGGTTGTGCCCATGAGCTCGTCGTCCTCGACCTTCACGACCTTGCCGCTTGCGGCGGTCTTGACGCTGTCTCCCTCGGCGGCCTGAATGTCGATGCCGCTGTGTGTGCGCCAGTCGGCCATCGTCTCGTCATAGAGAAGCTCCGTCGTGCTGAACACGGTCACGGTCGTCCCGTCGAGCGGGGAGACGACCTGCGGCAGCAGATCCTCAGGCTGGGCGGGCTCCATCGTCGGGGCGGCGGGCTCGTCCGCATCGTCCGGCTCCGGCTGACTGGGGACGGTCCACTCCGGCTGGAGTACCGGCGTGTCGCTGGGCTCCGGGGTCGTGGGCTGCTGGGGTCTGAGGAGGGTATAATAGCCGATTACGCCGGCTGCCACAAGGCAGAAGGCAAGGGCTATGTAAAAGCCCCTGCCGCCGAACACGGCCTTTACCTTTTCTCCGTTCCATCTGCTCATATGCGCCTTTCCGGGCCGGCGCACGGCCGGCCGCCGCGCGTTTCCCGGCCCGCGGCACGCCGAACAGTCCCATAAAAAGGACCTCTGCCTCCAGTGTGGACAGGCAGAGGTTTTTTTATACGCACAGCGCGTTTTTCGCGGAAATTCCGGCGCTTAAAACTCGTTTTTGATCGACCGGCGCAGCAGCTGGTTGAGCATCTCCTGCGGCGCGGCGCCCTCATAGAGGATGTCGTATACCGCCCGGCAGATCGGCAGCTCCACCCCGTATTTCTCCCCGAGCTGACACATGGCGCGCACGGTGTAATATCCCTCGGCGAGGTCAGTATACGTCTCACCGCGCACAAAGGATTCACCAAACTGGCGGTTATGACTGTAGGGGGAGAAGACCGTCGCCTCATAGTCGCCCAGATGACACAGACCATAGGCCGACAGCTCACTGCCGCCCATCGCGCGGATGAGCCGCGCCACCTCGCGCGTTCCACGGCTCATGAGGGCACCCTTCAGGCTCGAGAGCCCCTTGCCGTCGAGCATGCCCGCCGCGATGCCGACGACGTTCTTCGCCGCCGCGCCGACCTCGTTGCCGATGAGATCCGTCCCGTAGTAAAAGCGGATGAGGTCGCTCGAGAACGCCTGCACGAGCCGCTGCTTCGTCTCCACGTCGTCGCTGTCGATGACCATGCAGTTCGGGATGCCGCGGTAAAACTCCTGCACATGCCCCGGCCCCAGCCAGACGGCGACCCTGTTCGACGCGTCCACGCCCGCGCGCGCAATCTCGCTCAGGCGGCAGCCCGTTCCGATCTCGAGTCCCTTCATGCACAGAACGAACGTCTTGCTGCGCAGCCCCAGCGGCCGCAGCTCCCCGAGCAGCGCGCGCAGCCCCTGCGAGCCGATGGAGATGATGATGACCTCCGCCTCCTGCGCCGCGCGCAGGTCGGTCGTGAGCGCGATGGACGGCGGCAGCTCAAGCAGATCGTTTTTCCGCGTCTGCAGAAAGCGCTGCATCCGCGCCGAGCCCGCGCGGCCGTAGAGTGTGACCTCATGGCCGATGCGGTCGAGATACCACGTAATCAGCGAGCCCCAGCGCCCGCAGCCAATCACCGTAATTTTCATGGAAAGACCTCCTTCCGCTTCCGTGCGGAAGATATTTTTACCCATTATAGCAAAGTCGCCGCGGGAAATCAATGCGCCGCCCCAAGCCGTGCCCGTCTTAAGCGGGTATTTGTATTTTGGTATTGCCCGGCGGCGAGGAAAACAAGGCCGACCGCTTTCCTGGGCAGAAAGGGCGGGGATAAAGTTTCCGGCCGCGGTATTGACATGGATGCCGACCGCCTGACCGATGAAGCCGCCGAAGTGATTGCTGGCGGAGTTGGCGGTTACGCTGCCGAATGCGTAGCAGTTGACGGTGGTGACGCGGTTGTTGAGCCCCACAAGGCCGCTCAAACGCGGGGAAGAACCGGCGCAAATGCGGAAAAACGCGGGCGCGGCGGCCGGGGCGCGTGAAAGAGAAAATCCCCCAAAGGACTGTGCCTTTGGGGGATCTGATTTACTTCGCGTATTCGATAACCTTCGTCTCGCGCAGGACATGCACCTTGATTTGACCGGGATACTCCAGCTCGTTCTCGATGCGCTTGGCGAGCTCGCGCGCCAGAATGACCATCTGATCCTCGGACACCTGCTCGGGCTTGACCATCACGCGGACCTCACGGCCGGCCTGAATGGCGTAGCTCTTCTCGACGCCGGGATAGGAGCTCGTGATCTCCTCGAGCTTCTCCAGACGCTTGATGTAGTTCTCGAGGTTCTCACGGCGCGCGCCGGGACGCGCGGCGGAGATCGCGTCGGCCGCCTGCACCAGGCAGGCCACCAGCGTCTTGCACTCCACGTCGCCGTGGTGCGCCTGAATGGCGTGGACGATGTCCTCCTTCTCGCGGTACTTGCGGGCGTATTCCACACCGAGCGAGACGTGCGTCCCCTCGAACTCGTGGTCAAGCGCCTTGCCGATGTCGTGCAGCAGACCCGCGCGCTTGGCGGCCTGTACGTCGGCGCCCAGCTCGGCGGCCATCATGCCCGCGATATGGGACACCTCGATCGAGTGCTGCAGGACGTTCTGGCCGTAGCTTGTGCGGTAGTGGAGCTTGCCGAGCAGCTTCTGCAGCTCGGGGTGCAGCCCGCGCACGCCCGTCTCGAGCACCGCGCGCTCACCCTCGGAGCGGATGACGGCGTCGACCTCGCGGCGGGCCTTCTCGACCATCTCCTCGATGTGGGTGGGGTGGATGCGCCCGTCGGCGATGAGCTTTTCGAGCGCGAGACGCGCCACCTCGCGGCGTACCGGCTCGAAGCAGGAGACGGTGATCGCCTCGGGCGTATCGTCGATGATGAGGTCCGCGCCGGTCAGCGTCTCGAGCGTGCGGATGTTGCGGCCCTCGCGGCCGATGATGCGGCCCTTCATCTCGTCATTGGGCAGGGGAACCACACTGACGGTAATTTCGGCCACATGGTCGGCGGCGCAGCGCTGGATCGCGGTTGCGACGATCTCGCGTGCGCGCTGGTCGGCCTCCTCCTTGGCCCGGGTCTCGATCTCCTTGATCTTCAGGGCCGTTTCATGCGTGACCTCGGACTCAACCTGAGAGATCAGGTATTCCTTGGCCTGGTCGGCGGTCAGGCCGGAGATGCGCTCGAGCATCTCGGTCTGGCTGCGCTTGATGGTGCGGATTTCCTCCGCTTCACGGTCGGCGGCGGCGTGCTTGGCAGCAAGCGCCTCCTCCTTCTTCTCGATCGTATCCATCTTGTGATCGAGGTTTTCCTCTTTCTGCTGCAGTCTGCGCTCCTGCTTCTGGATGTCGGCGCGGCGTTCCTTGACTTCCTTCTCGTATTCGGTGCGGCTTTTCAAAATCTCTTCTTTTGCTTCAAGAAGTGCTTCCCGCTTCTTATTTTCCGAGCTCTTGATGGCTTCGTTGATAATGCGCGTGGCTTCTTCCTCCGCGCTGGAGATTTCTTTTTCCGCTACGTTCTTGCGATGGCGAATACCGAGGAGGAAAAAAACGACCGCGGCCACGACAAACGCAGCCGCAGCAATCAGCACTGCAATGCCGGTTTTCATCATGGTGGGTGTTTGCCTCCTGTTGTTTTGGTGTATGAAAACGGTCTCCCGTTTTTATAGCAGATAACAATCGGGAAATTCCCCTTGTTCTCCCGATGATAATCCTTTCTAATTTTAAACGGATTGCACAAAACTGTCAAGGGCAAATCGACGGGGCATCTGCAAATTTCCGGCTATGTGCGGATGAACCAGCGGCTGGCGTAGCCGAGCTGGCCGTCGTAGGAGACAACGTACCAGTCCTCATACGCGCCGAGCACCGTCACGGCGGCACCGTCCGGAATTTTTCCGATGACCGGGCCGGTGACGGCGGGGGTGCTGCGCAGATTGACCGGACCGCCCGAGGCGGTCTGCGCCGTGCCGGGCCGCGCGGGGCCGGGATAGACGAACGGCAGGCCGAAATACGCCGTCAGCGACTGCACAAGGCTCTGGGCGATGGGGTCGATGTTGTTTTCGATCCACTGTGCGTCCTCGTAGTTGTCGTGGTAGCCGATCTCGAGCAGGACGGACGGAAAGCGCGGCTGGCGCACCTCGCCGAGACTCGTGGTGGCGCGGGTCGTCACAAGCTGCGGCAGCGGGTAGATCTCGCGCAGGTTCTGCGCGAAAAGCTCCGCCGCGCGGCGGCCGTTCGCGCTTGTGGGATAGTAAAAGGCGATGATCCCGCGGGTCTGTCCCTCGCTCCCGGAGCCGGAGGCGTTGGAGTGGATCGCGAGATAGAAGTCGTAGCTGCCCTGATTGGCCTGCCGGATGGAGGACGCGGCGGTCATATCGGGGGTGTTGCGGGAGAACTGGATCCCGTTGGCGAGCAGATACGGCTCCATCGCGTCGGCGATGAGGTTCATGAAATATTCCTCGCTCCCCGCGCCGGTGATATACGGGTTATACTCCTGCGTGCTGGGACTGAGATACACGGTCGGCATGGTAATCGTTCCCCTTTCAGGTGGTTTTCCCATCCTATGCCGCCGGGTGCGCGGGTGCAATCTCCCGGGGGGCTTTTCTCTGCCATAAAAAGAAGACGGCAGATTGCGCGCGGCAATCTGTCGTCCTGGTACGGGTAGTGGGGGTCGAACCCACACGAATCGCTTCACAGGAACCTAAATCCTGCGCGTCTGCCAATTCCGCCATACCCGCGTATTCGATTTTCCGCCATACCTGCGGCACGTTTTATTGTACCACAGGTATGGCGGAATCTCAAGCGTGTTTTCTCAGCTCTGCCACCAGCCGTCCGGGGCGAGGACGAGCGAATAGACGAACGACGTGCGGTTGCAGCCGAGATAGAACGTGTCGCCCGCTCGGAAGATGTTCTCCGGCTCGCCGTCGACGCCGCTGAGCGTCGCGATGGCCACGTTTTCGCCGTCCGGCGTGTCGATCACCATGCGGTGCGACGCGCTGCCGGAATAGTAGCGGATGTCGTAGATGTACCGGCCGTCCCAGAAAAAGCCCTGACTGATCTTGTCGGTCAGCGGCGTCTCGAAGGTCGAAATGGGGTTAAACGCCGCATCCGTGCGCGTCACGGTCGGCTTACCCTCCATGCCGAAGACGTATCCGTCGCTCTCCGGCAGATAGGCCACGCGGCTCTGGCGGAAGGCCGTCTCCGCAGAGCCGGTGAGCTGCAGCGTTTCCGGGTCGACGAAGTTCAGACCGAGATAGCCGTCCGTCTTGGTGCAGCGGGAGATGACGAGACGTTTGTTGACGCTGTCATAGGTGATGTCATTGCAGTGCGCCAGCTCGATCGGCTCCGAGACGAGTACCTGCGACCAGTCGGCGAGACTGTACTTGTACAGACGCACAAGGCTTGGATCCTGCGAGGAGTCGATCATGCCGAAGAAGGCATAGGTGCCGTCGGTGCCGCCGCCCTGCATGACGGTGTAGCCGTCCGTCTTCGGAACGGTGCAGACGATGTCGGCCGCGATGAACGCGGGCGTCCGGCCCGCGGCCAGCATCTTACGCACGTCGGGGCAGCCGGGAAGCTCGTCGGAGAGATAGCTGTACCCGTCCTCGAGCGTCAGGCCGCCGCTTCCGAGGATGGTGGTGAGCAGATAGTCAAGCGCCTCATACGTCAGGTATTCGTTCGTGCCGCCCACGGCGAGACAACCGTCCGCGGCCAGCAGACCGAAGCGGCTGCCGCCCGCCTGCGCGAGCTGGGTATAGAGCGCCGTGCTCGCCGCCTGCGACGTTTGCCCGATGAGCACGCGCGTACCGGACGCCTTTTCATCCAGCTTGTTGTCGTAGTTCAGCTGCACCTCACCGCCGAGCTTTGCTGCCAGCTGCTTGCGGAAAGCGACCGAGAGCGAGGTGACGGCGTTGTTCGCGTCTGCGGACAGCACCACCACCGCGCCGCCGTCCGCCGTGAGCTGTACGGGCTTTTTGCTGCCGCAGGCAGCCAGTGACAGCACCATCGCAAGCGCCAGCACCAACGTGAGCAATCGTTTCATACTTCCTCCTGTTTATCCCGCCCGCAGGCGACTGAAATTGGCAATATTATACAGCACCGCCGGGAAAAGCACAATCCTTTTCCCACCCGCACTGCGCCCTTTATAGGAAAAAGTCTCACAGAGTTCGCGGCCCGCAGGCCGCATTTTGCGGCGGCGTGTACGTCGCAAAATGCACTTTGCGCGGAGCGCAGCGAAATATTCTTCCCCCCAAAAGGCCAACGGCCTTGGGGGGAGAGCGTGCAAGCCCCTCCGGCCGAAGCCGGAGGGGCTTGCACTATGTAAAGAGTATGGGGAGTTAGCTGATCTTCTTCCTGCGCAGCAGGGCACAGCCGGCGAGGGCCGTCAGGCCAAGCGCGCTGAGCCACAGCGTCAGATGGGTGTTGTCGCCCGTCTTGACGGAGGAGTCATCCGCGGGATTTTCGGGCTGGACAGGCTGCTCGGGCTGCTCGGGCGTCGTCGGCTCGGTGGGCTGCGTTGGGTCAGTGGGCTGCGTGCCGACCTCCGCGCCGCAGACGTCGCACTTGCCGTCGCCGTCGGCGTCCGTGTGTCCCACGGCGGGGATGACCTCACCGGGGGTGACAACAGTGCCGCAGGACTTGCAGACGAGGTCACCGGTGAAGCCGTCCTCGGTGCAGGTGGCGCTCTTCACGCCGCGCAGCTCCGTGTCATGCCCGGCGGCGGGGATGACCTCGGTCTTGCTGGCGCCGCAGACGGTGCAGGTATAGGTCAGGACGCCGTCTTCGGTGCAGGCGGCCGCCTTCGTGACGGTGCCGTTATCCCAGACGTGGTTGCCGCTTTCCGAGGGGCAGGCGACGAAGTACAGACGGATCACATCGTCCTTCTGGAGCTGGTACTTGTCCAGCGTGGCATAGAGCGTATTGCCGTCTTCATCGGCACCCAAAATGGGCATCTCGCCGTTGACGGTGAACATCCAGCCGGACCAGGGGCCGTAGGCCTTGTCGCCGGAGGAGAGGGCATTGCCGTTCGGGTCGGTGATGCCGGTGATGTAGCCGGGCGTGCCGCTGTAGGTATAGCCGCTCCTGGCGAGCACATCCAGCAGGGCGTCCGCCGCGGTGCGGCCGTCACCGGCGGTGCAGGTGTAGGAGCCGCCGGTCAGGCTCGCAAACGCGCCGAAGCCATTGCCGTCGACGTTGACGGTCACGGTGATGGGCTGGAGATTGGGATCCTCAATGCCCTCCGTGCCGATTACGGTGACGGTGGTGGAGATGGGCTGCTTATAGAACTTGGCGAACTGCGTGTAGGCGGGATCGCTCTGGAACTTCTCGTAGTACTTGGCGTACTCGGTGTAGGTCAGAACGCTGTCGATGGTGATGCGGGTGTTATACTTGGGCTGGGTCAGCAGCAGGTTCTCGTGGGAGACGACGGCGCTGTTGCTGGAGCGGAAGCAGCGGTACTGCTGCGCGTCGTACCAGCCGGGGATGTCGTCGGCCTTGACGCCGACGGCGTTGTAGGAATCCATGTCGCGGACAAACTTATAGCCGTCGCCGTCCGGGACGATCTCGATGAACGAGCGCATGTCGCCGGTGATGCGGTCGCGGTCGCTGTTTGCCTTGCGGATGCCCTCCCAGTAGACGTCCTCGGTGCAGACCTTCGTCATGAAGGCCGACGCCGCGTCCAGCTCGTCCTGTGTCAGGGGCTGGACGGTCAGGGTGATGTCCTTGCTCGCGAGCACGGTCATGGAGTCGTAGTCCTTGCCCTCGCCGCTGGGACGGGAGAGAATCTTCACCGTTACGGTGACGGTCTTGGCGCTCTGGCCGGGCAGCGGGCGGTAGGTCACCATGCGCGCGACGTTCGCCGTGGCCGGATCGGCGGAGACGATCACGCTGTCGTCGCTCGTGCAGAGTAGGATGGGCGTGTACTTGCCGTCGAAGTCCTGGTTATAGTCGCGGTAGGCGATGGTATTGAGCTGCCGCGTGGTGGGGAACTGGATGTCGGAGGTGACGCTCGCGGTGTCGATGGACGCGCTATCCTGCGGATCGTGCAGACCGTATTCGGTCAGCGCGGCCTCGAGCAGGGCCTGATAGTCGAGCTCGCGGGGCGTGGTGTCGCGCTTGACGTCGACGGTGTAGACCCTGCTGACCGTGAGATCCTCGCGGCCGTTATAGGTCAGCGTCAGCGTCAGGGTCACGGAGGTGTCCTGCTTCGGGAGCGTCACCGTGGCCTTGTAGGGGGAGAAATAGGGGTAGGAGACGTCGCTGACGGAGATGACGGCCGTGTCGCTGGAGCTCCACGCGGCGGTCGTCCACAGTTCAAGATCATCGCTCTCGTTATAGTCGACGCTGCCCGCGTCCACACCGGCCTTCAGGGGATACTTGGGCAGGCTGGTGAGATCGTCCGCGCTCTCCACCATCTCGGGGACGGTGATGCGGTCGGCCACGGTGCGCAGGGCGGCCATGGCCTTCGCCTCATCGAGACCGATGATGAAGTAGCACCCGGTGCTCTCCCGGGTATAGGTCTTGCCGTCGGTACCCTGACAGCTCAGGACGACGGTGGGGCGGACATTGCCCTCGGAGGCGGACGTGGTGCCGTTCGGGTTCCACTTATACTGGATCGTACCGTCGGCGGCGATGCCCACATAGGTCCAGCTGTTGGAGACGGCCTCCTTCATCGTCACGGTGACGTTCGTGATCCCGGCGGCGGCCAGCTTGGCGCGGATCATGGTCAGGGCATTTTCGTCTGTGCCGTAGGCGGGGGTGTAGTTGCCGGTGATGGCGGTGTCAGCGGCGCTGAGCTTCTCCTCGGCCGCAGTCTGCTCGGGGGACTTCTTCTCCGTCCAGATGGCGTAGAGGTTAAACGTCTCGTTGTCCGAGCTGCCGTCCCAGTAGTCATCGTCCCACGCGCGGTTGATGGTGGCGCCGTCGGCGTAGGCGACGGTGGAGCCGGAGCTGCTGGTGCCCCAGCCCGCGAACTCATAGCCCTCGCGGGAGAAGGCGCACTTCGTCAGCGCGGCGTCCTGCCCGAAGGGGACAACCTGATCGGCCATCGTGCCGGTGGTGGTGCTCTTGTCGCTGTACTTGATGTTGAACTTGATGATGTACTGGTAGTCGCGCCACTTGGCGATCAGCGTCACCTCGTCGCCGGAGAACACGGTATCCTTGGTGACGGCCTCGCCGAAGGAGCCGTCGGCGTTCTTGACGTACCAGCCCTCCAGCGCCTTGTTGGCGGGGAAATAGGTGTTGCTGGTATAGGGCAGACTGCTGTACACCTTGTCGGGCGTCACGGTCTTGTCCGCGATGGTGTTCTTGTAGCCGTTGCCGTCGAAGTGGACGGTGATGCCCTTCGTCCAGTGGGCATACATGACAAAGCCGTTTTCGGCATCGGCGGCGGTGAGCTTATAGGACAGGCTGATTTCATTGCCGCCCTCAGCCGCGTCGAACCAGCCGTCAAAGATGTAGCCCGTCCGGATGGGATCGGCCACCTGACTGAACTTGGAGCCGCCGCTCTCGGTGACGATATAGTTGTAGTTGCTGCCGACGATGCCGGTGCGGGTGATATCCTCCGCCCCCTCGTAGTTGAGCTTCAGCGTGACATCCACGGGCAGGCCTCTCCACGCGGCATAGAGCGTGACGGTCTTGCCTTGCTCGCTGGCGAGGTTTCTGACGGTCTGTTCGTCCTGATAGGTGCCGTAGGAGGTGCCGGAATAGGTTCCCCAGCCGCTGAAGCTGTAGCCCGGGCGGGTGAAGGCGTTCTTCGGCAGCGTGACCTCCTCGTCATAGGCCGCGGAGATGCTCTCCATCGTGCCGGTGCCCTCGTTCGCGCTGAAGGCGATGGTATAGGTGATGGCCGTCCACTTCGCCGTGCAGGTTATATCACCCGTGATGACCGTCTCCGCGGTCAGCTGCGTATCGCCGCTGAACCAGCCGCCGAAGGTATAGCCGCGCTTGGCGGGGGCGGCGGGCAGACGGCTGCCGATGGCGCTGCTTTGCGGGACGAGAACCTCCGTGGTGCTGCCGTCGTTGTCAAACGTGACGGTATAGGCGTCCGCCCACACCGCATACAGGTCGAGATCCGCTTCAAGCGTGACGGCGGCACCGTCCTGATACAGAACCTCGCCGCCGGCCGAAGCGGCCCAGCCCACGAAGACCTTGCCGTCACAGGTGAAGGCGTTGGCCGGCAGGGTGCCCTTGCCGCCGTAGATCTTCTGCTGGACGGTATCGTCCGTGCCGTTGTTGGCGTGGAGCGTGACGAGCAGAGGCGTCCCGGCGGAGAAATTCCGCAGATAGACGCAGTCGTCGTTCTTGTCGGTGCTGCTGTCCTTCTTATAGACAACCTGCAGCACGTCGCCGCTCTTGGCGTCGATCTCCAGCGGCTTCCAGCTCTGGTCGCCGCTCTCGCCGTTTACGAGCGTGGTGCTCCCGAGCGTGATGGTACACTTGTCGTAGCGGATCTCGGAGGAGACCTTGTACTCAAAGGTCATGTGGACATCGCTCGTGAAAGTGAGCTGCAGCGTGCTGCTGGAGCTGCTCTTGCCCGCGTTGCCGGATATGAGGACGTCCTCACCGTCAAGCGTCGTGACCTTCCACTTGTTCGTGCTGCCGGGGGCGCCGGGCTCGGTTTCCGCGATGACCGGCAGACCATCAAAATAGCCCTCGAGCGTCGCCGCGGCAAAGGCCGTCACGGGGACGAGACTCAGCGCCATGATGAGGGCGAGCAGCATGGAGAGAATGCGCTTTTTCATGTGTTCTTCCCTTTCGTGCAAATTTCGCGCCGACCGGCCGGGCGCTGCTTCTGCGCGCAAAAAAGCCTGCGCCGCCGCAGCGGTGCAGGCTCACATATCCAGAGACAAAGGACAGAATCCGTGAGACGACCCGGTGTAGGCAGGCGCCCGACCGGACGGTCAGCGTATCTGACTTATCCGGCGCAGCCCGGCATCACAGTGACCCACTCGTGGGGAATCTCACCCCATTCCGCCCGCCCCTCTGACAGGGCAGACCGTCCGATCCATATGCTCTTTTACGCCGGGCAGACGCTCCCGGCAGAAATCGTATGCGATAACCGGAGTATAGCACAGGTGAGCTTTTATTGCAAGGGGGGAACGGTGTATTTGCGCCCGCGCCGCGAACGCTCCGGGGCGATAATCGGGCGGGAGGAAGCCATAGACTTCCTCCCGCCCGGTATTTGTTGTTTATTGAATGATGTTGATGTTTCAAAAAATTTGCCGGTTGACTTACTTCTTGAACTCCCCGTTCGCGGCGGCGGTCAGGTAGGCATTGATGAACCCATCAATGTCACCGTCCATGACGGCCTGGATGTTGCCCATCTCGTAGCCGGTGCGGGTGTCCTTGGCGAGGGTGTAGGGCATGAAGACATAGGAGCGGATCTGACTGCCCCACTCGATCTTCATCTGCACGCCCTTGATGTCGCTGATCTTCTCCGCGTGCTGCTGCAGCTTCAGCTCGGCGAGCTTCGCCTTGAGCATCTTCATGGCGTTGTCGCGGTTCTGGAACTGGCTGCGCTCCGTCTGGCAGAACACCACGATGCCCGTGGGCAGGTGGGTCAGGCGGACGGCGGAGGAGGTTTTGTTGATGTGCTGGCCGCCCGCGCCGCTGGAGCGGCAGGCCTGCATCTCGATGTCCTCGGGGCGGATCTCGATCTCGCTGTCGTCCTCAAGCTCGGGCATGACCTCGACGGCGGCGAAGCTCGTCTGGCGACGGGCGTTGGCATCAAACGGGGAGACGCGCACAAGGCGGTGCACGCCGTTCTCACTCTTGAGGTAGCCGTAGGCATTGTCACCCTCGATGAGGATGGTGGCGGACTTGATGCCCGCCTCGTCGCCGGCCTCATAGTCCATGAGCTGATAGGTGTAGCCGTGGCGCTCGGCCCAGCGGGTATACATGCGGTAGAGCATCTCCGTCCAGTCCTGCGCCTCGGTGCCGCCGGCGCCGGCGTGGAAGGTCAGAATCGCGTTGTTCGCGTCGTACTCGCCGGAGAGAAGCGCGGCCAGACGGCGCTCGCTGATCTCCTTTTCGAGCTTTTCATAGCCCTCGATCACGTCGGGCAGCTGGGACGCGTCGTCCTCCTCCTGCGCCATCTCGCAGAGCGTGAGCGTGTCCTCCCACTCAGAATTCAGGCGGTCCTGCTTGCGGATGCGGTGCTCCAGACGTTTGATCTGCTGGGAGACCTTCTGGCTGTGCTCCAGATTGTTCCAGAAGCCGTCCTGCTCCGTCTCCTTCTGCAGCGCGGCCAGCTCCTCGCGGGCCTTGGGGATGCCCAGCGCCTTCTCCAGATCCTGCAGCGTCGGCTCGAGCGCCTGCAGCTTCTGTTTATACTCGTCGTATTCAATGACTGCCATCGTCAATATCTCCTTGCTGTCAAAAATTCCTTAGCCTTTCTATTATAGCGATATTCCCCCATCTTGTAAAGGAGAAAGTACTGCTTTTCCGCCGTTTGCGCGCAAAATCAGATCAGCAGACCATATTTTTCGCACAGCGGGAGCAGCGTCGCCTCCGGCAGGCTCCCCTCATAGAGTGCGCGCCCCTGATAGAGCCGCAGCGCGGCCTCGAGCAGTTCCGCGTCGTCGCAGACGAGACAGAGCGGCTTTTCAAGCTGGAACTGGCAGTCGACAAGCGCGTCGAGCTCGTCCCAGCTCCCGAGCGCGAGCGCGACCGTCGGCTCGGGCTCGGACTGTGCGTCCGCGAGCGCGTCCTCAAGCGACGCGTCCGCGCGGAGGACGGGGCCGTGTCCCGCGTCCGGGGAGAGGAGAAAGACGTCCTTCTCCGTCGCGGCGGGGAGCAGCTCCGGGTGCGCGGGGGAGGGGGGCGCGGGACGCTTCCCTTCGAGCGCGGCGCGCAGGGCGGCGATATGTGTCCGGTCGGTGCCGCAGCAGCCGCCGAAGATAGCGACGCCCGCTTCCAGCATCGCGGGGACGCAGGCGGTGAATTCCTCCGGCGGGCAGTCATAGACCGCACGGCCGTCGACAATCTCGGGCATCCCGGCGTTCGGCTTGGCGAGCAGCGGCACGCGCGCGTATTCGCGCAGGCGCTGCAGCAGGGGGAGCATCTGCGCGGGGCCAGCCGAGCAGTTCAGCCCGAAGGCGCTCACGCCCATGCCCTGCAGCACGGTGAGCGCGGCGGCCACGTCCGTCCCCGTCAGCGTGCGGCCCGTCGGGTCACAGGTGAAGGAGACAAAGATCGGCTTGTCACTCACGCTGCGCACGGCGAGTACGGCTGCGCGCGCGTCGGAGAGCGTCATCATCGTCTCGATGGCGTAGAGGTCGACCCCGGCCTCCTCAAGCCCCGCGGCCTGTTCGGTGTAGATGTCTACCAGCTCCTCGAAGCTCGCCTCGCCGAGCGGGGCGAGAAACAGCCCCGTCGGGGCGATGTCGCCCGCGACCCATGCGCGGCCCGCCGCGGCCTCCTGCGAGAGGGCGGCAAGGCGGCGGTTATATTCCGCCGTCCGGTTCATGATGCCGCGCTCCTCGAGCTTCTGGCGGTTGGCGCCGAAGGTCGGCGCATAGACGACCCGGCTGCCCGCGTCGAGATAGCCGCGCTGCACCTCCCGGATCGTCTCCGGGTGCTCAAGCACCCACTGCTCGGCGCAGCTCTCGCCCGTGTAGCCGCGCTTTTGCAGCTCGGTGCCGGTTGCGCCGTCAAGAATCAGGGGAAAACGGATTTCCATCAGTTCATACCTCCGTCGGTCAATTCATCGAACGCCATGCCCGCGGCAAAGGCGTCTGCAAAATCCTGCTGTCCGGAGAGCTCCGCATAGCGGCAGCTCCCGGCGATGTGTGCGGCCTGCTGCCGCGCCGCGCCGTCGAGCGCGAGCATGGACGCCCCAGCGAGGGACGTGTTGCCCAGTCCGTGGATGCGCCCCGCGAGCGCGCGGGGGAGCATGCCGATGGCGATGGCGCTCTCAGGGCTGAGCCATGCGCCGAAGCCGCCCGCGAGATACAGCCCCTCAATCTCGCCGAACGCCGTGCCGCTGCGCGCGGCAAGCACGCGGATCCCCGCGGCGATCGCCGCCTTCGCCAGCTGCAGCGCGCGCACGTCCGCCGCCGTGAGATAGACCTCCGGCGTGAGATAAAAGCGCGCGCCGCCGTATTCGTCGACCCGCAGCCGGGATCGCAGCGCCGCGGGAGCCTCCTCCGGCGGGAGGAGCCGCCCGGCGGGCGTAATCGCCCCGAGGTGCAGCAGCACCGCCGCAAGATCCACCAGCCCCGAGCCGCACAGCCCGCGCGGCGCGCCCCCGCCGATCACGTCCATCAGAAAGCCGCCGCGCCAGACAACGTGGCTGACCGCGCCCGGCAGACCCGGCATGCCGCAGGCGATGCCCGCCCCCTCAAAGGCGGGCCCCGCAGCGACGGAGCAGCAGAGAAAGCCGCCGCGCCCGCCGAGGGCCATTTCGCCGTTCGTGCCCGCGTCCAGAAAGAGCACGCGTCCCGGCCGTCCGGCGAGCCCGGACGCGAGCAGACCCGCCGTGATGTCACCGCCGACATACCCCGCGATGCACGGCACGAGCCGCAGGGGGATGCCCTCGAGCGCATCCTCCGCGTCCCCGCGGAAGAGCGTTTCGGGCAGAAACGGCGCAGCGGCGAGGCCGCGCACGCTGTGCCCCGTGAAGAGCAGCTGCATAGCTGTGTTCCCGGCGAGGACGACCTCGCGCAGGTCACCCTTCCCGCGCCCGGCCTTTTTGAGCAGGCCGCGGATCAGCGCCCACACCTGCGCGCGGATACGCTCCGAGAGCTCGCGCAGGCCGTCCGCCCGCTCGAGCGTATACTGGATGCGGCTGATGACGTCGGCACCGTAGGCCACCTGCGCGTTCCATGCGGCGTCCGTGCCCAGCGCGCGCCCGTCCGCGCGGTCATAGAGCCGGACGGCGACGGTTGTCGTCCCGAGGTCGACCGCGGCGGCGCAGCCCGTGCGCCCCGGCTGGACGCGCGGGGGCGCGGCGCTCTGCGTGAGGATCGCGCCCGCGCCCGTCTCCGGCAGCTCGATCTCGTCGCCGTCCGCCGGATGCACGCGGCAGGCAAGGCGCGGCACGCCGTTTATGCGCACGCGGCACTTGCCGCAGCGGCCGCGCCCGCCGCAGGCGGCGGGGAGGGAATAACCTGCGCCGCGCAGCACCTCCAGCAGCGTTTTTTCCTCCGCCGGAAGGGGCAGCGCGCGTGTTTCGTTGTTCAGCCGGACACGGATACTTGACACGGGCAAAATCCCCCAATATAATGGTTTTTACAATATTTTAAGCAGTGGGCGTTTGCTTTGTCAAGAGGGTTTGAGAGATATGACGGATTTCCTGTCTCTGGCCGCCGAGGGCGGCTTTTCGCACTGCGCGCCGCTGTGCATGGCGGCGGCGGTGCCGCGGCGCGAGGTGCGCGGGATGTGCGCGGCAGACCGCTGCGGCAAGTGGGGCAGGTGCTGGTCCTGCCCGCCCGCCTGCGGCACGCTGGAGCAGGCGGCATCGCGGATTGCGCGCTTTGACCGCGGCATCCTCGTGCAGAGCACGGCTAAGCTCGCGGACGACTTCGACTACGACGGTATACAGGCGCTCTCACGGACGCACGCGCAGCGCTTCGCGGCCCTTGCGCGGCAGATGCGCCTGCTGTGCACACGGACGCTCCCGCTCTCGGCGGGGCCGTGCCTCGTCTGCCGCCGCTGCACCTGTCCCGACCGCCCCTGCCGCTATCCGTCCCGGCGCATCAGCGCGATGGAAGCCTACGGCCTGCTCGTGAGCGACGTCTGCGTGCGCTCCGGCCTTGCCTATAACTACGGGCCGGGGACGATGACCTATACATCCTGCATCCTGTATTCAGAGGAGTGATCGCATGTCCACACCGAAAGAGATATTTCTGGAGCTGCTCCGCCCCGACGGGCAGCCCGAGCGGCAGCTGCGCCAGTATGAGGCGCTCTCCATGTGCTTTACCGACCCCATCAACGCCTATCTGCGCGGCAACCGCAAGCGCGGCTCGACGAGCGTTGACCGCTGGGGAACGACGATCAGCTGGCCGGCGGACGCGCCCGGCGCGATGCCCGTGACGGAAAACGGCATGGCCGTCTGCCCGGATGTGACGCGCTGGCGCGAGGTGGTGCATGCGCCCGATCTCGGCACAAACTGCGCGGAGGGGTGGGATGCCTGCCGCGCGGCGGCGCGGGCGGCCTGCGGCGAGGAGCACCTGCTCGCGGGCTTTATGGGGACGGGCATTTTTGAGCAGTGCCACTTCCTGATGGGCTTTGAAAACGCGCTCACGAGCCTGTATGAGCACCCCCGCGAGATGCACGAGCTGATCGAGTATATCACAGAGTACCGGCTGGACTATGTCCGGCGGCTCATCGACGGGCTGCAGCCGGACGTGATCTTCTCCCACGACGACTGGGGGACGAAGGACGCACTGTTCATGCGCCCGGAGATGTGGCGCGAATTCTTCAAGGAGCCGTACCGCCGGTTTTACGGCTATATCCGCTCGCGCGGCGTGATCACCATCCACCATGCCGATTCCTACCTCGTCCCGATCGTGGACGACATGGCCGAGATCGGCATCCAGGTCTGGCAGGGCGTCCTGCCGGAGAACGACATTCCCGCCCTGCAGCGGCATCTGAACGGACGGATTGTGCTGATGGGCGGCTTCGGCGCGGCCATCGACCGCGCCGAAGCGCAGCCGGACGAGATCCGCGCCTACGCCGCGGACACGCTGCGGCGCTGCTGCCCCGGCGGGCACTTCATCCCGAGCATCACCTACGGCGTGCCGGGCGCGGTGTTCCCGCATATCGACACCTATCTCAACGAGGCGGTCGACGATTACAACGCGCGGCTGCATATGCCGGCGGTGAACCTGCCGCCCGTCCCGCGCCGCCAAGCCGGCGCACGGCCCGCCGCACCTGCTGCGGCTGCTCCGGCGGCGGAGAGCGCAGCCCCGCCCGACACGCTCGGCAAGATTGCGCAGGCGCTCGTGCGCGGGCAGCAAAAGCGCGTGCTCCAGCTCTGCGCCGCCGCGCTCGAGGAGGGCAAGGACGCGCAGGAGATCCTCTCGGACGGCCTGATGCGCGGCATGACGCAGCTCGGTGAGGACTTCTCGGCGAACCGGGCGTTCGTTCCGGAGATGCTGCTCGCGGCGCGCTGTATGGCCGCGGCGACGGAGCTGCTCAAGCCTCATCTGACGGCGGGCGGCACGGAGACGATCGGCCGCGTCTGTCTCGGAACGGTGCGCGGCGACATGCACGACATCGGCAAGAACCTCGTGAAGATCATGTTCGAGGGCAGCGGACTGGAGGTCGTCGACCTCGGCGTCGACGTCGCGCCGGAGCGCTTTATCGACGCGGCGAAGGCGCAGCAGTGCGGCATCATCGCCTGCTCGTCGCTGCTCACGACGACGATGCAGGAGATGCGCCGCGTGGTGGAGCTGGCCGAGGAGGCGGGCATCCGCGGGAGCGTGAAGATCATGGTCGGCGGCGCGCCCATCAGCCAGAGCTTCTGCGACGAGATCGGCGCGGACGTCTATACCGAGGACGCCGCTGCCGCCGCGAGAGCCGCGGTGGCGCTGTGCAGGTAGGTCGTCAAAAAGGCGCAGCCTTTTTGACGAGGGGGTTTCGCTCCGCTCTGCGCCTTGACCCGCCGTAGGCGGGGCTGCGACACTCCGCTCCGCGCAGGGTGTTTTTGACGACGTACACGCCGCCAAAAACAGATCGAAATTTTTTCGCGCCGTGCGCGGCGCGAACTCTGTGAGACGTTTTTTGAATAGATGAGGGAGGAAGCCGTTGCTTCCTCCCTCATCTATTCTAGTCTTTCTTGAAAATATCTTCGGCGAGGTGGACGATTTGCCAGAGCGCGAAGAGCAGGCAGAGCGTCTGGGCGACGACGATGCCGTCTATTCCCAGCGAATACTCCGCATGAGCCAGCGCGGTCGGGTTGAAGTACAAATAGAGCGTAATCAGCGCGGCGATCAGGCGCACGGCCAGCGCGGGGATCTTTCCGGTGTTGTTCATATGCGGATAACCTCCCTGTTTTTACAGTTTTGCGGCAGTTCCAGTATATTGAAGCGGAATACGCACGTCAACTACTTTTTAATAAAATTGTCGGATAATGCGGAAAGAACTATCATATCTCACAAAGCATCGCATCACAACCGGAAGATGGCATTGCCCGAAAACAGGCCTAAAAAACTGCTTCCTGCGCGTAGGATATACTGAGAGCTACAGAAAGTCGGCGTTGCTCCCCGGGCGGCGGGTGTGGTAAAATAGAGACATCCAGTTTTTGACAGTCCGCACGGCAGGCACTTCCGACAGAACACTATGACAGGAAAGGAAGCGTGAACAGACATGCTGCAGCAGGAGAGTAATATTGTATACGAGGCGGCTCCACCCGCGCAGGAGACGCAGCCCGCACCCGACACGAGAGATTACAGCAGTACCTATACGGTGATTTCCAAAGTCGCTTATCTCATCGGAGTACCGAAAAAATTTTTTGAAGCGGAATACGCGCCGCCGCAGCTGCAGACCTTTGATCAGATGGAGCGGGAGAAAAACGCGCGCATCATCCGCAATCTGTGCCGGCTCCGCACGGCCATTGAGCAGAATTACGGCCGCATCAACAAGGCATTTCTATACGATCTCAAAAATCTGCATACACTGCCCGAATATATTCCGCAGGAGTGTCTGCGCCGCCTGTCGGAGGACGGCATCGAGCTGCTCCGCGCCAACTATAAGCTCACGCAATACATCATCGACATCAATCTGCACATCGCCAACCGCATCAACAACTGCCGCGACCTTCTGCCGCTGTGGCTGAAGTGGGAGTATGTCCGCGAGCTGTTTCTCATGCCGAACGGCACGAAGGAGGCGGGGCTGAAGCGCGCCGCCGAGGAGTACTGCGCCAACCGGACGCACTACCCCTATCAGGTCTACATCAACTGGCCTGCGCAGGAGGAGCAGGGGAACATCCTCCACAACGACAAGAAATTCATCACGCTCCTCTACGAGATGCACGAGGACTATTTCGCCGACTTCAGCAAGGTCTCCGACGCGGGCAGCGCCGCCAAGGCGGGCATCTATCAATTCCTGGAGGGAAGCCGCCGCACGGCGATCGTCGTCGACTGCGAAAACAGCGACCCCTATAAGCTCTATGCCATGCTCAACAACCTCGACCAGAACGCCCTGCTCGGGAAAATCGCGAAGATCATCCTCTACGATGACGTCCACACGACGACGGCGTGGCAGATTCTCGAGAAGTTCACGCAGATCCCCGTGGAGCATGTGCTCATCGAGCGCGTGAAGGAGAACAAGTCCCTCGTGGACATCCGGCTCACGACCGGCACCTGCTGCGAGTTTTTCCAGAACAACATCGACTCGTTCCTCCTCGCCTCGAGCGATTCGGACTACTGGGGTCTGATCCCCGCCATGCCGCAGGCGCGCTTTTTCGTGCTCGTCGAGGCCGAGAAGTGCAGCGGCGCCATCCGCAAGGCGATGGAAAACGGCGGCATCGCCTATTGCTACCTCGACCGCTTCTGTACCGGCAACAGCAACCAGATCAAGGAGACGGCCATGCTCCAGGCTGTGCAGCGCATCCTCGACGAGGAGGTGCAGCTGAATCTGCACGACGTGATGAACGAGGCATATCTCCAGACCCGCGCCGGCATGACCACCGCCGAGCGCCGCCAGTTCTGTGAGCGCTACCTCCAGCACCTGCGCATCGAGATCGACGAAACAGGGAATCTCCGCCTTGTGGTCGGAAAATAAAGCGGAGACGCGGCCCGCGGGCCGCGTCTCCGGCCTTTTCCACTTAAAAAGAACCGCCCCGCGAAATCTGATACAATGCGGATAAAGTGTTCTTCAGGAGGGATGTCTATGTCCGCATTGACAGGGGAGTGGTCCGTCGAAAAAATCCGCGCCGTCATGGTGCATCTTGACCGGAAGACCGGGCTGCACGGGGCGGAGCTGCCGATTGAAATGGGGAAGGCGGTGAGCTATCTGGGGCGTTACTACTGCGGGGAGCGGAAATCCTTCTACTTTTCCACACACCATCTGAATGACCCGGCCTTCCGCGAATCGGAGGCGATCGAGCTGATCCGCCACGAATACGCGCACTACTATGTGGACGCGGCCGGGCTGCGGCCGTTCTTTCAGGACGGAAGAGCACACCACCACGGCCCGTCGTGGCAGTACGCCTGCAAGATGGTGGGCGCGAGCGGGCGGCGCGTATTCGGACAGGATCTGCTCCCGGAACTGACGGCGGCGGAGCTCGTCCGGCGCTTTCGCGCCGAGGATGTGCGCGCATTCGACATGTGCGGCTATATCCGCATGTGGAACCGGCTCCCGTCCGAACCGCAGCAGTCTGCGCGCTGGATGGCCGCCGTCGAGCGAAACAATCACCGCGACCGGGTGTTCTATCCCGGCGACGAGGTGCTCTTCCCGCAGCGAGGCTTCGGCCGGGTGCTCGCGATGGAGCCGGTACCCTCGGGGCAGCTGTTGTACATCCGCTTTGAAAGCGGCGTGGAGGAGACGCTGCACGCGCGCTATGTGTGCAAGGTCGTGGACGGCGTCATCAAAACGGTGGACGTGCGTCGAAAGCGGTGCGTCTGACGTGGGAAACGGGCCTTTTTCTTGCCAAACGGCGCGCGGCGCGCTATAATAGTCTTCTTGAATCTTTTGGACTTGAAGGAGGTTTTCCATGAAACGTTTTCTCGCGATGCTGCTTGCATCCGTGCTGGCCGTGGGGATCATCGCCTTTGCCACCAACGGCGAGGGCCGCCGCACGGACGGACTTTACTATGAGGTGACCGGCATCCGCCCGGACGCGCAGATCATGACCGTCGACGGCGAAAAGGTCTCGGCGGAGGAGTATCTGTACTGGCTGTCGTCGCAGTGCGACAAGCTGGCCGCGTACTATCCCGGCGTGGACTTCAACACACAGTATACCGACAGCATGACCTTCGGCGACTTCGTCAAGACCGACGCGCAGGAGATGGCCAAGCTCTATGCCATCGTCCGCCAGTGGTCGGAGAAGTACGGCGTCACGCTGACCGATGCCGACCGGGAGGAGATCGCCCAGCAGCGTGCCCAGTACGTCAGCTACTACGGCAGCGAAGAGGCCTATCAGAACCAGCTGCGCCTGCTGGGGATCAGTGAGGAGTCGTTCAACACCATCAACGAGGCCGCCTATTACTACGCGGACCTTGCCAAGCTCTTCTGCAATGAGGACGGCGCGCAGCGCCCCTCGGACGAGACGCTCATTGCCTATGCCGCGGACAACGGCTACTGTACCGCCAAGACGCTCTATGTCCGCACGAGCGGTCTGGATGAGGCGGCGCTCGCCGAAAAGCGCAGCCAGCTTGAAGCGGCGGCGGAGCAGCTGCGCGCGGCGGAGGACAAGGACGCGGCCTATCTGGAGCTTGCCGCGTCTCTCGGCATCGAGACGAACGGCAGCGCGCTGACGTTCCGCGCGTCAGATGTCTCCGATGCGGCGGCGGAGATTCTCAGCCCGCTGCAGAGCGGCGAGGTGTCCGACATCGTGGAGGGGAGCGATGTACTCTATGTGTTCCTGATGCAGGAGCCGGACTGCACGGCCCTCGCGCAGTACTACTTCAAACAGCTCGTCAGCGACGCACAGACAAATGCCAAGGTCAAGACGAGCCGCGCCTATGACAGGATCGACACCGCCTCGTTCTACACCGGGCTGCAGGAAGCGCGCAGCGCGCTGGCCACCAGTCTGCAGGGCGACGGCGCAAACGCCGCTGGGTAAGAAAAAATCCGCAGCATGAAAACGCCCATTTCCATGAGGGAATGGGCGTTTTAACCATCTAAACCGCGACCGGCGCGGCCGGCAAAAGCCAAATTTAGCGCTTGCGCATGACGAAACGTCATGTTGCGGCGCGGCGAGCCGTTAAAATATCCAAAATGGTTAGCAATTTCTGGACAAAATCACAATTTTTGCCGATTAGGCCTTTTTGGTTGAATTGCCAGTTGACTATTGTTAAAAAATTGACTATGATAAGGGCAGATCAAATAAGGCCCCTAATAAGAATTTATCATCATGTAGGAGGAAATATTATGAAAGATCTGTATGTTGTGAATTGCTGCAGAACCGCGATCGGTTCTTTTGGCGGCGCCCTGAAGAATACGCCCGCCGCCGAGATGGGCGCTGTCGTCGTCAAGGAAGCTCTGAAGCGCGCGAATGTCGCTCCGGAGAACGTGGATGAGCTGATGTTCGGCTGCATCCTGACCGCTGCGCAGGGTCAGAACGTGGCCCGCCAGGTCTCCATCAAGGCCGGCATTCCCTATTCCGTCCCCGCTTACACCGTCGGCATGGTCTGCGGCTCCGGTATGAAGTCCGTCATCGAGGGCGCCCGCTCCATCCTGGCCGGCGACGCCGACATCGTTGTCTGCGGCGGTACCGAGAACATGAGCGCCGCTCCCTTCGCCTCCATGGACGCCCGCTGGGGTGCCCGCATGGGCGATAAGAAGCTGGTCGACACCATGATCAAGGACGGCCTGTGGGACGCTTATAACAACTATCACATGGGCACCACCGCCGAGAACATCAACGACATCTGGGGCATCACCCGCGAGGAGCAGGATGCCTTCGCCGCCGCCTCCCAGCAGAAGACCGAGGCCGCGCAGGCTGCCGGTAAGTTCGACGACGAGATCGTCCCCGTGATGGTCAAGGTCAAGAAGGCAATGGTTCCCTTCGCCAAGGATGAGTATCCCAAGGCGGGCGTGACCAAGGAGGGCATCGCCAAGCTGCGCGGCGCGTTCCCCGTCGGCCCCGAGTCCCCGAATCCCGAGGTTGTCCATACCTTCGAGGTCACCGGCGCGCAGGATGCCGCCGATAAGGGCACGCAGCGCGTGACCGCCGCCAACGCCTCCGGCATCAACGACGGCGCTGCCGCCATCGTGCTCGCCTCCGGCGACGCGGTTGCCAAGTACGGCCTGAAGCCCATGGCCAAGCTGATCGGCTGGGGCCAGGGCGGCGTGGATCCCAAGATCATGGGCGTCGGCCCCGTGCCCGCCACCCGCGCGGCGCTGAAGAAGGCCGGCCTGACCGTCGATGATATGGATCTGATCGAGGCCAACGAGGCGTTTGCGGCGCAGTCCATCGCGGTTGCCCGTGAGCTGGGCTTTGACATGAGCAAGGTCAACGTCAACGGCGGCGCCATCTCCCTGGGCCACCCCGTCGGCGCTTCCGGTGCCCGTATCATCGTCACGCTGCTGCACGAGATGCAGAAGCGCCCCGATGCCAAGCACGGCCTGGCCACGCTGTGCATCGGCGGCGGCATGGGCGTTGCCACCGTGTACGAGAAGTGCTGAACGGCTGTATAAGCTGAGCAGCTTCGCGATAAATGACATAAAACCGCACGGCGCAGAGCATTCTGCGCCGTGCGGTTTTTGCATCTGATGTGTTTGCGGAAGGGTGGGGGATGGATGGTCTGACACCGTTGCACCGTACGCAGTTGGTATGCAGGAATTCTGCTCCAAAATAAAGAAAAAAGGGGTAAATGTGATGATCCAACAGGTGGCGGATTGCCTGAAGCAGGCTCGCGTGCCGTTTCCGGCGGCCTTTCGGGGGATTATGCTGGATGATTCCACAAAATGGAGAGGAAAACGGTAGGTAAACCCTACTGGAAGGCTATCGAAAACTTCCCTCGCCACAAAGAAGTAATCGACCGGCTCTCGAGAAAGTATGATGCAGTTCTGGCACGGTATCCATACAAAAGCGGAAAGTACCAGTTGGAGGAAGAAGATTTCTTCGCGGAGCTTATCCTCCAGTGCAGAGAAGCGGAGTTCTGTTCGGGCGGCTCATTTTTGGAGCGGGACTGCCGCGCGATTGACGCAGATCTCCATGAGCGGATGCTGCAGGCGCGTAAGCTATATAACCCATACCGCAATCTGTATCTGGATAAATGCTATGGCGAGAGCAAGACTCCGCTCGGCGCATGGATGGACTTTCAGTAAATACGAGGAGGAACAGAGCGGGAGCCCCATATGGGGGCTCCCGTTTGTAATTGCGTGAAAATTTCCCAGAACCTGCCCGCGTCACATAATTTTCACTTCCCTGCAAAAAATAGGCGTGACAATTTAAGTAACTGGAGGAATTTCATATATGAAAGCAACCGGAATTGTGCGCCGCATCGACGACCTCGGCCGCGTCGTTATCCCTAAGGAAATCCGAAGAACCATGCGTATCCGCGAGGGCGACCCGTTGGAGATTTACACGACGCGTGACGGGGAGGTCATTTTTAAGAAGTATTCCCTCATCAGCGGGCTGGAGGACTTTGCGGCGCAGTTCTGCGACACGCTCAGCCGCAGCACGGACTTTACCGCAGCCGTCACCGACCGGGATGCGGTGGTGGCCGTCGCGGGGAGCGGCAAGCGCGAGCTGATGGGAAAGCCCCTCTCGGCGGAGACGTCGGAGCTGATGGAGGGGCGGAGCATCTATCAGTACGCGGGCGGGGCGCAGCAGGTCATGCTCTCCGACGCGAACGGCAAGTTCGCGGTGTCCGTGGCGGCGCCGATCCTCAGCGGTGGAGACGTGCTGGGGCTGGTGGTGTTCCTCTCCGCGCAGCGGCAGGTGCCAGGCGAGACGGAATACAAGCTCGCCCAGACCGTGGCGGCGTTTCTGGGCAAGCACATGGAGAGTTAAGCGGATCATAACCTTTCGTATGAAAATCCGACCGTCAAAGGGTCGTTTTTCCCCTTTGCGGACAAGAAAAAGCGGACATCCGTTCCCCGCCTCCTAATAAGAAAACATGAGATAGTCCAGTAAAATCAATGTTTTCAGAGGCAAGGAACACGATGTGAAGTCAAAAAATCAAATACTGGCAGGATAAAGGGTGCTGATGTGAAATATCAGCACCCTTTTCCTGTCCCAAACGCCATAGGGAATCCTATGGCGTTTTTACTTTCCATCAAGTACACGGAAAACTGTATTGAAAGGGGTGAGAAATCGAAGGTATTTCTTCATGTAGGAAATGCAAATCAAGTGTCCATAGGTTTTCCCACATGGAGAAGCAAGTGGGCACAGAATTGAATTTTTTCCGAAAACGAACACTTTTCCAGACCGCCGGAGGGAGGTGAGATTATGGCGGTATTTCGCATTGAGAAAACCCGCGACTACACGGTGATGGCAAACCATCATCTGCGGAACACGGCACTGTCGCTGAAAGCGAAGGGGCTGCTGTCCCTCATGCTATCCTTGCCGGAGGATTGGGACTACACCACCAAAGGTCTTGCGCGGATATGCCGGGATGGAGTGGACAGCATTTGTGCTACGGTCCGGGAGCTGGAGGATGCGGGATACATTATCCGTGAAAGAGTCCGCAACGCCAACGGGCGGCTCGGCAGCATCGAGTACACGATTTTGGAGCAGCCCAGGCCGCCGGAACCTAAACCGGGAAAACCTGAACGGGAAAATCCAGTTCAGGTAAAACCAGTCTTGGATTCTCCTGTCTTGGGAAAACCTGAACAGGAAAAACCCGCACAATTAAATACTAAAGGATCAAGTAACCAAATATCAAATACTGATTCATCAAGTACGGAAGGATCAAATCCTATCCAATCAAGTCCCCAAACCCCCGCAGAGACCAAACGAACCGGACGGGACTGGATGCGGGAGCGAGAGAGCTATCGGGAACTGATTTTGGAGAATATCGAGTATGACTATCTATGCCGGGATGACCGGCTGGATCGGGATATGCTGAATGAACTGGTGGAACTCATGGTGGATACCGTCTGTTCCCGCAGGGAAACGATCCGCATTGCCGGGGACGACTATCCGGCGGAGGTGGTCAAATCCCGGTTCCTGAAGCTGAACAGTTCTCACATTGAGTATGTGTTGGACCGTATGCGGGAGAACACCACCTATGTCCGCAACATCAAGAAATATCTGCTGGCTGCCCTGTATAACGCCCCGGCCACCATCGACAGCTACTATGCGTCCCTGGTGAACCATGACCTGTACGGCAGCGGAGAAAGGAGATGATAGGTCATGCAGGAAGAAGTCACCCAGCGCACCATTGCCCTCTGTGTGGAGGCCACCAAACTCTCCGCCGGGATGCTGCAGCAGGCCATGAAAAAAGTGCTGGACGAGATGCAGAAAGGAGTGACCGGCCATAAGACCAAGCTGCACCACGGAAAGCAGACCCTCCGGCAGCTGATGAAGCACAACACCGGCGTTTCCAACATCGAGATCACCGACCGGAACATCCGGGCCTTTTCCGCCACCGCCAAGAAGTACGGCATTGACTTTGCTCTGAAAAAGGATACCAGCGGCGAGATACCCCGCTACCTGGTGTTCTTCAAGGGCCGGGATGCCGACGTTATCACGGCAGCCTTTCGGGAGTTCTCCGCAAAGAACCTGGAGAAAGAGAAAAAGCCCTCCATCCGCAAGGAGCTGGAGCAGGCGAAACAGCAGTCCAAAGCCCAGCACCGCCAGCGGGAGAAGGTCAAGACCAAAGACCGGGGTGTGGAATTATGACGGTTGACTGGAAGAAAAAGCTGATCCCCAACCTCCCGTATCTGCTGTTCGTGTATCTCTTTGACAAGCTCTGCCAGGCGGTGCGCCTTGCGCCCGGCCTTGACGCCTCTGAAAAGTTCCTGCATTTGAGCCAGGGCTTTACGGAGGCGTTTTCTTCTGGGCTGCCAAGTCTGCATCCGCTGGACCTGCTGGCGGGTATCGCCGGGGCGGTCATTGTTCGGCTGGCGGTGTATGCCAAGAGCAAGAATACAAAGAAATATCGCAAGGGCATTGAGTACGGCAGCGCACGATGGGGCACGGCGGCCGATATTGCCCCCTATGTCGATCCGGTTCCCGACTGGAACATTCCTTTGACCCAGACGGAAAAGCTCACCATGTCCAGCCGCCCGAAAAATCCCAAGTACGCCCGAAACAAGAACATTCTGGTCATCGGCGGCAGCGGCAGCGGCAAGACCCGGTTCTTCGTCAAGCCCTCACTCATGCAGATGCACAGCAGCTATGTGGTCACCGATCCCAAAGGACAGCTTTTGTCCGAGGTGGGGACCATGCTGCGGCGGGGCGCCCCCAAGCTGGACGAGAACGGAAAACCCCTGCGGGATGCCCGCGGGAAGGTCATCTATGAGCCGTACCGCATTAAAGTCCTCAACACCATCAACTTCAAAAAGAGCATGAAATACAACCCCTTCGCCTATATTCGGTCGGAGAAAGACATCCTCAAATTGGTCAATGTCATCATTGCCAACACCAAAGGCGACGGAGAAAAATCCTCGGAAGATTTTTGGGTGAAGGCCGAGCGGCTTTTGTACTGCGCCCTGATCGGGTACATCTGGTACGAGGCGGGGCCGGAAGAAAAGAACTTCCTCACGCTGCTGGAGCTCATCAACGCATCGGAGGCCAGAGAGGACGACGAGGAATTTCAGTCGCCCGTGGATATTCTGTTCGCCAAGCTGGAGAAGGAGCACCCGGACCACTTCGCTGTGAAGCAGTACCGCAAATTCAAATTGGCTGCCGGTGTTGTATGCCAAGCATGACCGAGCCGAGTTTGTCCGTGTGGTGCAGGAAGCGCAGTCCAGCCAGCAGACCACAGAGGTCAGGAAACAGCGGACACGC